>CAYUEG010000030.1:0-2011 GCA_964443245.1 uncultured Burkholderiales bacterium
CGCGATGGTCTGGCGCATGTTGAAGCCGCGCAGCGCGCTGTTGGCCTTGTGAAAGCGCCGCATTTCGTACTCCTGGCCCCCATGTACCTTGACCACCTTGTGGGCATCGATCGATTCGCCCAGCACGTGGGTGATGTCGCCCATCGCACGCTGCGCTTCCCGGCTCATGCGCCGCAGCCGCGAGGAGAACAGCTTGATCACCAGCGCCGAAAGCGGAATGATGGCCAGTGCCACCAGCGTCAGGCGCCAGTTTTCATACAACAGCCAGGCAAACAGGCCGAGCACGGCGATGGAATCGCGCACCAGCACCGTGAGCACCGAGGTGGCCGCGCTGGTGACATTGTTGACATCGTAGGCAATGCGTGAAATCAGCGTGCCCGAGGCCTGGTTGTTGTAGAAGGTGGTGGGCAGGCGGACCAGGCGCGCGAACATGGCATCGCGCATGTCCATCAGGATGCGGTTGGAAACCCACGCCAGCGCATAGGAAGTGACAAAGGTAATCAGCCCGCGCAAGAGGAAGATGCCGATCAGGGCGGCCGGAATCCAGGCCAGGCTCTCGCGGCTCTTGCCGCCAAAACCCTCGTTGAGCATCGGCTTCATCAGCGCCGGGAACAGCGGTTCGGTAAGCGCTGCCAGCATCATGCCGAGAATGCCCAGGCCAAACACCACACGATAGGGTGCGACATAGGTGAGCAGGCGCAGGTACAGGCGGGTGCTGGAGGGCGGCGGCGCCGGCGCCGCTGCTTGCGCTCGTGCTGCTGCGGTGCCGTCTGGGGCTGCGGACATGGGGGGCGTATTGCGCGCGGTGACGCGCTTTGCCTTGGAAAGGCGCGATTTTACCCGTGCGGCACCAGACGCCGGTACAGCGCGAGCAGTTGTTGCGCCATGGCGTCGAGCGACAAGTGTTCGACGCTGACGCGGGCGGCGGCGCCCATGTCACCCGGCTGGGTGCCGGGCCGGGCCTGGCTTGCCAGGAGCGTCATCGCGGCGGCCAGGCCATCGACGTCAGCGGCGTCCCGCACGAAGCCGTTGACCCCTTCGCGCACCAGTTCGGCGGCACCGCAGGATGGCGTCGTCAGCAGGGGCAGGCCGCAGGCCAGCGCCTCCAGTGCGGCATTGGGCATGGGGTCGTACAGGGTGGGGAGCACGAACGCATCGGCTGCGGCATACCAGGGCTTGACGTCCTGCACGGCGCCGGTAAACCGCACCCGGTCTGCCACCCCCAGCCGCGCCGCCAGCGTCTGATAGCGCGCCACATGCCGGTCGGCCCCGACGATCACCAGCTGCACGCCGGCCCGGACACGCGCAAAAGCGCGCAAAAGATTGCCGACGCCCTTGCGCTCGAACCCGGAGCCGACATAGAGCAGAATCGGCGAATCGGCCGGAAACCCTTGGTGGGAGCGGATCTCAGCCTTTTTATCGAGTGGGGCGGGGGCGTAGGCAGCAAGATCCACCCCGTTGTAGATGACATGCAGGCGCGCGGCTGGCAGGCCGAAGCGGACGGCAATGTCATCGCGCACCATCTGCGAGTTGCAGATCACGCCGGTGAGGTTGGGGTGGCGAAACATCGCCGCTTCCTGCGCCACCATGTAGCGGTGGTAGGGGTTGACGGCGTTGCGCAGGCGCCCTGACCAGCCCTGGTGGCGGGCCCGCTCGGCCAGCCAGGTGGCGTGGACGCCATCACCGGCGCGATACAGGAAGGGGGCTGTGATGCCGGTCGGCACGATGCGTTCGTGGGACTGGATCAGGTCGAAGGGTTCCTGCGCCAGCACGCCGCGCACCGCCTCGCCAAAGCTGCGGTCGCGTGCCACGTTGCCGCGTGCCGGCGGATTGCAGGCGATGAAGCGATAGCCGGCGGCCTCGCCGCGCCATTCGCGGGCCAGCACCGTGATTTGCGCGTTGTGGCCAAGCGCGTGAATCGCGCGATCCATGAAGCGCTCGGCACCGCCAAACGGGGTGTAGCGCTGGCGTATGAGCGCAAGTCTCATCGTAGGAAGGGCGCAAGTCTCAT
>CAYUEG010000030.1:2111-31887 GCA_964443245.1 uncultured Burkholderiales bacterium
GTGTAGCGCTGGCGTATGAGCGCAAGTCTCATCGTAGGAAGGGCGCAAGTCTCATTCAGGCCGGCAGCAGCGCATGCACCGCTTGCAGCACCTGGCTGACCGGCAAAGTCGTCAAACACTCGCTGACCTTGCTGCCGCCGCAGCCATCCTGGCCGCACGGGCGGCAGGTATGGCCGGAGGTGACGATCCGGTGCGCGACCTTCCAGGGGCCCCATTCGATTTCGCCGGAAGGGCCGAACAGGGCGACCGTCGGCGTGCCCTGGCTGGCCGCGATGTGCATGGGCGCTGAATCGACACCGATGAACAGGGCGGCGCGGCGCGAGAGCGAGGCCATTTCCTTCAGGGTCAGCTGCCCTGCGAGCGAGAGCGGGGCGCTGGCACACAGGCCGAGTATGCGATCCACCATGGCCAGCTCGTTGGGAGCCGGCGCAGCTGTCAGCACCACGGTACGCCCCTGGGCATGCAACGCGTCGATCAGTTGCGCCACCCGCTCGGCTGGCCAGGTCTTGAACATCCAGCGCGAGGTGGGATGGATGTGTACGAATCCGCCCGCAATGCCCAGTTCATCGAGCAGGGCATCAACACGCGTGGATGCTTCGGCGCCATCGACCAGCGTCAGGGCCTTCTCGTCTTCCGCGGGACTCAAGCCGATACGACGCAGGGCGTCGAGGTTGCACTCGACTGTGTGGCGGCTGTTGCCCCTTGCCGGTAGCTTGTAGAAGTGGGTGAAGCTTTCCTTCCAGATCGCATCGTCGTTGCGAAACTGTGGCGCGACCGCGTAGCGTGGCTTCAGGGTCTTGGCCAGCCACATGCCGCGCCGGTGCTCGGTGAGGTGCACGATCAGGTCGTAGCGGCGGGCCGCAAGTTGCCGCCACAGCGCCCATTCGGCGCGGGCTTGCCGGATCACCCCGCCGCGTTTCCAGGTACGGTCGATGACGTGCATGCGGCTGATGGCGGGGTGCAGCGTGAGCATGGGTTGCGTGTCGGCATAGACCAGCGCATCGATCTCGATGTGCGGCGCGCGGTGCTTGAGGACCGAGAACACCGGAGAAGAAAGCAGCACATCGCCATGGTGGCGCAGCTTGATCACCAGCGCGCGCGCAACGTGCGAAAGGTCGATGGCGTCAGGAGTCATCTGGACGGGGGCGGGTTTGGCAACTGCACGCCGTCAGTAGACGACGGTGACGCCCTGGGGCGAAAGCCAGTCGCGCAAGCCCTGCAGCAACTCTTCACGCGGGGTGATGCGCCATTCGTCCGGCAGGGGCAGGGCGCAGCGCGCCTTGCCGTTGTCGTACTCCACGACGACCGGGCAGCTGCCGTTCTTGTGCGGCGTCAGCAGATCCAGCAACCGGCGCGTATCGGCCTGCCCATTCATCGACAGCTTGAGGCCACGCGCATAGGCACGCCGCACGTCATTGAGGCCGAGAATCTTCTCTGCGCCAACGCGCATGCCACCGGAGAACTGGTCCTCGCGCACCTTGCCGGAGATGACCAGAAGCTCGTCCGGCTTGAGCAGGTCGCGGTGTTGCTCGTACAGTTCGTTGAACACCGTCACTTCCAGCTTGGCGGTGCCGTCGTCCAGTTCGACGATGATGAGCTTGCCACGCCTGGTCATGGCGGTGCGGAACTGCGACACCACGCCCGCCAGGAGAATCGGCTCTGCGCGCGGCTGCACATCCACGAGTTTGGTCTTGGCCAGTTGCCGCACTTCGGTGGCATAGGCGTCAAACAGGTGCCCGGAGAGGTAGAGGCCGAGGGCCAGCTTCTCGTTCATCAGCTGGTCGCGCATCGACCACTTGCGCGTGCGAATCAGTTCCGGCTTTTGCGTGGGGGCGGCGGAGGCCTCACCGAACAGCCCGCCCTGCGTGGCATTCTGCGCCGCCTGGTCTGCTGCTTCCATGGCCAGGGCGATGCTGGCAAACACGGCGGCCCGATCCGGCTCCAGGGAATCGAATGCCCCGGCCCGGACCATCGCCTCCAGCGCACGCTTGTTGACCACGCGCCGGTCGATGCGGGCGCAAAAATCGAACAGGTCGGCAAACGGTGCCTGGCTGCGTGCGGCGATGATGTTCTCGATCGCGCCTTCACCGGTGCCCTTGATGCCGCCGAGGCCATAGCGCAGGCTCCGCGAGCGCCCCTGATCGTCCGGGCCTGGCGGCAGGGGTTCGAAGCGGTAGCCGGAAAGGTTGATATCCGGCGGCAGCACGGTGATGCCGTTCTCGCGTGCGTCCTGCACCAGGCCCTGCACCTTGTCGGTGTCATTCATCACCGCCGACATGTTGGCCGCGAAGAACTCGGCCGGGAAGTGTGCCTTCAGGTAGGCAGTGTGATAGGCCAGCAGGGCATAGGCGGCAGCGTGTGATTTGTTGAAGCCGTAACCGGCGAACTTCTCCATCAAATCGAAAATTTCGTCGGCGGTTTCGAGCGATACGCCGCCCTTGGCAGCGCCGTCGCGGAAAATCTGGCGCTGCTGCGCCATCTCTTCCGGCTTTTTCTTGCCCATCGCGCGCCGCAACAGATCGGCACCGCCCAGCGAGTAGCCGCCGATCACCTGGGCGGTCTGCATCACCTGCTCCTGGTAGACCATGATGCCGTAGGTCTCGTCCATCAGAGGGGCCATGCGCTCGTCCTGATAGGTCCACGAGCGGCGGCCGGTGCGTGCGAGCGTGTGCTTGCGCTCGATGAAGTCCGGGATCAGGTCCATCGGGCCGGGGCGATACAGTGCCACCAGCGCGATGATGTCCTCAAAGCGGTCCGGCTTGGCGCCGACCAGCATGTCGCGCATGCCGCGGCTTTCAAACTGGAACACCGCGACGGTGTTCGCTTCCTTGAACACCTCGTAAGCGGCCTTGTCCGTCAGGGGCAGCTTCGAGCAGCTGAAATCGGGCAGTTCAGGGTGCAGCTGGCGAATGTACTTTTCCGCCCAGTCCAGGATGGTGAGCGTGGTCAGGCCGAGAAAGTCGAACTTGACCAGGCCGATTGCTTCCACATCGTCCTTGTCCAGCTGGCTGACGGCGCCGCTGCTGGCCTCGCCCGCACCTTGCGAATAGAGCGGACAAAAATCGGTGAGCTTGCCGGGTGCGATCAACACGCCACCGGCGTGCTTGCCGACCGAGCGGGTGAGGCCTTCGACCTGTTCCGCCAGGGAGAGCAGCTCCTGTACTTCTTCTTCCTTCTGCTCGCGCTCTTTCAGCAGCGGCTCCATCTCGCGTGCCATCTGGATCGTGATGGTCTTGCCCGGCGCAAACGGGATCAGCTTGGCGACGCCGTCGCAGAAGTTGTAACCCAGGTCGAGCACGCGGCCGATGTCGCGAATCGCTGCCTTGGCCGCCATGGTGCCAAAGGTGGCAATCTGCGAGACGCTTTCCTCGCCGTACTTCTGCTTGACGTACTGGATCACCTTGTCCCGGCCGTTCTCGCAGAAGTCGATATCGAAGTCCGGCATCGAGACGCGCTCGGGGTTGAGAAAACGCTCGAACAGCAGGTTGTACGCGAGCGGGTCCAGATCGGTGATGCCGAGCGAATACGCCACCAGTGAGCCGGCGCCGGAGCCACGCCCCGGGCCCACCGGCACGCCGTTGTTCTTGCCCCAGTTGATGAAGTCCGCCACGATCAGGAAGTAACCGGGGAAGCCCATCTTGCAGATGGTGTTGATCTCGAACTCAAGGCGCTCGGCATAGCGAGGCCGGGCGGTGTTGCGCGCTTCCTCATCTGGATAAAGCTGGAGCAGGCGTGTTTCGAGGCGCTCGCGTGCCAGTTGGCCCAGGTAGGCGTCGATCGACACGCCCTCCGGCGTGGGGAAATTCGGCAGGCTTGGCTTGCCCAAAGTGAGCGCAAGGTTGCAGCGCTTGGCAATCTCGACCGAGTTTTCGAGAGCCGCCGGAAAGTCGGCGAACAGATCCGCCATCTCCTTCTGGCTCTTGAAATACTGGCCCGGCGAGTAGTGCTTGGGGCGCCGCGCATCGCCCAACATGAAGCCTTCCGCCACGCAGACGCGGGCTTCATGGGCACGAAATTCTTCCGGATCGAGGAACTCGATGGCGTGCGTCGCGACCACCGGCAGCTTGACCTTGACCCCGAGCGCCACCATTCGGCGCAACTGCTGCTCCAGCGCATTCGATTGCGGGTGCTGGCGGTCGCGCTGCACTTCGAGGTAGAAGCGGTTGGGAAACAGCGTGGCCCATTCGTGGGCCAGCGTTTCGGCCATGTCGGCGCGCCCGGAACCCAAGGCCTGGGCAATCTCACCGGAGCCGGGCCCGAGCAGCATGCCGGACAAGGCAATCAGGCCTTGTGTGGATTCACGCAACCATGCCTTGTCCACCTCGGCGCGGCCGCGATGCTGGTTCGAAAGCCAGGCGCGCGTGAGCAGGCGGCAGAGCAGGAGGTACCCGGTGTTGGAGGTGGCCAGCAGCAGCACCCGCGAGGGCTTGTCACGGTCGGCCGGGTTGGTGATCCAGACATCCGCCCCGATGACGGGTTTGACGCCGGCGCCGCGCGCAGCCTGATAGAACTTCACCATGCCAAACAGGTTGGCCAGATCTGTCAGCGCCAGCGCGCCCATGCCGTCCTGGGCGGCCTTGCTCACTGCGCCATCGATGCGCGTCAGCCCGTCGGTGATCGAATATTCCGAGTGCAGGCGAAGGTGAACAAAGCGCGGTTGTGGCATGGCGGGATTTTACTCCGCAGCCCGAGGATGGCTGGTCTGCTCGCGCTGTCGTATGCTGTGTTTTTCCGGTAATCGGTTGGGGGAGTTCGTGTCGATGCTCAAGCTTCTTCTTGTCGGCTTGTTTATGCTGGGTGCCTGGATGCCGGAGGTGCATGCACAGTCTTATCCGCAGCGGCCGATCCGGCTGGTGGTGGGGTTCACGCCCGGCGGCGGCGTGGACATCAATGCCCGGCTGTTGGCGGGCAAGCTCTCCGAGATTCTCGGGCAGCAGGTGGTGGTCGAAAACAAGCCCGGCGCGGGCACCAACATTGCAAACGAATTCGTCGCCAAGGCGGCGCCGGACGGCTACACATTGCTGATCAATACGGCAGCCGTGGCGATCAACATGTCGCTCTACAAGAACCCGCCGTTCAACACGCTGCGCGATTTTGTGCCGGTTTCCATGTTTTCGGAAAGCCAGAACATCATGGTGGTCAATGCGGCCAAGCCGTATCGCAGTGCCGCCGATGTCATCAGCGCCGCCCGCGCCAAACCCGGCGCGCTGACCTATGCCTCGGCTGGCGCCGGCAGCACGCAGCACCTCACGGCCGAGCAGTTCAAGCTCAAGACCAAAACCGACATCCTGCACATTCCCTACAAGGGCAGTGCGCCCGCGCTCACGGCGCTGATGGCGGGCGAGGTGGACATGGTGTTCATCAACGTGCCGGCAATCCTGCCGCATGTCAAATCCGGCCGGCTGCGCCCGGTGGCGGCGGCCGGCGCCAAGCGGACCGAGCTGATGCCCGATGTGCCCACCCTGCGTGAGGGCGGCGTGGAAGTCAATGAAACCGTCTGGTACGGCGTACTGGCGCCCGCCGGCACGCCGCGCGACATCGTCGCCACTCTGGCTGCAGCGATCGCGCGGGCGGCGCGCATGCCGGACATCAAGCAAAAGCTGCTCGATCAGGGCGCCGAGCCCGTGGGCAGCACGCCGGAGGAATTCAGCGCCGTGGTGCGCGACGAAGTGGCGAAGTGGGCGGAAGTGATCCGCGCGGCCGGCATCAAGCCGGAGTAGGTCTTGGCCAGACGGGCAGCAGGGCGGTCGTGACCGCGCGCTGCCGCCGTTGTGATGTGGCTACTTGGGGTGGGGCTACTTTTTTGCCGCCTTTTTTGCAGCCTTCTTGGCTGGAGCTTTCTTGGCCGCTTTGGCGGGGCTCTTTTTCGCAGCCTGCTTCGGTGCCGGCACGATCACCGGCGGGCCGTCGAAGGTCTTGAAATTTGCCGGCGCCACCACTTCGAGCAGCTCCATGTTCTTGGAGTGGGCCCATTCGCGATGCAGGATGTTGGGCGGCTGCACGAAGCAATCCCCGGCCTTGACGGTGATCACACCCACGCCTTCGTACTCAAACTTGAGCCAGCCCTTGAGCACGTAGACGAATTGCAGGTTGCAGGCATGGGTGTGCCACGCACCGTGCGGGGCTTTGGTCGGCAGGGCGCGGATGACGTGGGCCACCACCTTGCCTTTGGAGGATTTCTCGATGCCCAGATCACGGTATTCGAAGTAGTTGCGCAACCCCCGCCGCTTGAAGCCGCCGTCGGCAGCACGGCTGATGGAATAGGCACGGGCGCGCTCCTTGGCGGCCTTGGTGAGGGGTTTTCCGGTGGCGGTGCTGAGGGTCATGGTGGTCTCCGTAGTGTGTTTTGGCGAAACGGGTTTTGGCGAAGTCGCTGTTTGATTGTAGACGTCAAGCCGGGGTCGGTGCACGGCACGGGGGGCTACAGATGGGCCGCCCGTTGCCGTTAAGGAAAGGAAGCCCCTCCCCGTGCCGGTCGTTTCGGCATTCCCCTGATACGCCCATGATCCGACGATTCCTGACCACAACCTCCTCGAAGCGCAGCACGCCCGCAGTGTTCCTGGGGTTGCTTGTTGCCGCTCTGCCGGCAATTGGCGCCGAGTCCGATTCGGTGTGCGCGCGCTACCAGAAAACCCAGCATGCCTGGACGCAGCCAGCCGAGTTCGGCGCGATTATTGCCAAGGGCACGGAACTGAATCAGGCCACCAAATCACGGCGCTATGCCGACCTCAGCACCTATGTGGTCCTGTATCCGGACGATGACCCGGAGCACATCCTCAAGCTGGAGCTGCCGCACCTGATGCGCATTGCGCAGCCCGCCCGCGATACCTTCGGCCGCCGCTGGGAAATCTCGCTGGCCCGCCCCTGCATCTAGCTGGTTGCACCGGGCACCGCCCCCTGGCAAGGCGGGATGGACTAGTGCTACACTTTTCAAGCGATAAATAAGGAAAGTGAAGCCATGAGCGCCATCCCGATCCGCCCTGCATCTCGTTCCATCACCTCCCCCGCTCCCGTACAGCTGAGCGCCGAGAGCGCGCGAGCCGCCGCTGCGGCCCTGGTGCCGGCACTGGCCGAGCGTGCCGCCGAGGCAGAACGCCTCCGGCGCGTGCCCGAGGCAACCATCGCAGACCTGCAGGCCGCCGGCCTGTTGCGCATGATGCAGCCGAAGCGTTTTGGCGGCTCCGAGCTGGGGCTCGATGCCACCATGAATGTGGTGCTGGAACTGGCGCGCGGCTGCCCCTCCACGGCCTGGGTGTTTTCCAACCTCGCCTCCCACAGCTGGAATGTGGGGCAGATGGAACTGGCCGCGCAGGAAGACATGTGGAGCCGCGATCCCGGGGCGTTGGCCGCCACCGGGCTGGCGTTTCCGTGCGGCAAGGCCAAACCGGTCGAAGGCGGCTACCGCTTAAGCGGGCGCTGGCCGTTTGCCAGCGGCGTAGACGCCTGTGACTGGATGTTCGTGGGCGCCATGGCCGAGCAGGCGGCCGGCGCGCCGGAGCGGCGCTTTTTCCTGGTGCAGCGCCCGGACTTTGCAAGCCTCGACAACTGGCATTCCTACGGTCTTACCGGCACCGGCAGCCATGATGTGGAAATCAAGGACGCCTTCGTGCCGATGCACCGCACGATTTCGGCCGAAGTGTTCGCCGCCGGGCAGAACGTGCCGGGCGCGCAGCTCTATGACAACCGGCTGTTCCAGATGCCCACGTTTGCCTCGTTTGCCTATGTGCTCTCGTCGATCCCGCTCGGTACCGCCAAGGCGGCGGTCGAGCAGTTCATCGAGGGCATGCGCAAGCGTGCCGGTACGTACACCGGCGTGCGCGTGGCCGAGCTATCGCCGGTGCAGGCGCGCATCGCGGAAGCGGCCTCCTGCGTCGAATTTGCCGAGACGGTGATGCGGCGCGACTGGTGCGAGCTCGAGAACGGCGTCATGGAGGGGCGGTTTCCGAGCATGGAAACCAAGCTGCGCTGGAAGCGCAATGTCGCCTTTGCCATGACCCTGATCGTGCGTGCCGTCGATACGCTGATGCCGGCTGCCGGCGCGGGCGGGTTGTCCCTCAACCTGCCGCTGCAACGCCAGTTTCGTGACATCCACGCGGCCTCGGCGCATATCGCGCTCACCTGGGATGTGCATGCCGCGGCCTATGGCCAGAGTGCCTTGGGGCTGCAGCCGCAGGCTGGCCTGCTGCTCTGACGGAGCGCGCAGACCATGGAGTTTCAGTCCTACGACGCGCGCTTCAACCACCTCGTCATTCCCCCGGCCACGCTGGACAAGCTGTGGACGGGTGGCCGCTGGACCGAAGGGCCCGTATGGTTTGGCGACAGCCGTACCCTGCTGTTTTCGGACCTGCCCAACGACCGCATGCTGCAGTGGGTGGAGGGCATCGGCACGCGCGAGTTCCGCGGGCCGGGCGCCTGCCATTTTTCGAATGGCAATACGCGTGATCGCCAGGGGCGCCTTGTCACCTGTGAACACGGCACGCGGCGCGTGACCCGCACCGAACTGGACGGCAGCATCACGGTGCTGGCCGAGCGCTGGCAGGGCAAGCGCCTCAATTCACCCAATGATGTGGTGGTGAAGTCGGACGGCTCGATCTGGTTTACCGATCCTTCGTACGGCATCCTCAACGATTACGAAGGCCACAAGGCCGAGAGCGAGATCGGTGCGTGCAATGTCTATCGGCTCGACCCCGCGAGCGGTGCGCTCGATGTCGTGGTGGGGGATTTCGTGCGCCCGAACGGCATCGCCTTTTCACCCGACGAGAAAACGCTCTACATCGCTGACAGCAGCGTGACGCACGATCCACAGGGCAACCACCACATCCGCGCCTTCGACGTGGTCGATGGCGCACGCCTCGCCAATGGCCGGGTGTTCTGCGAGATCAATCCCGGATTTCCGGATGGCTTTCGGCTCGATCTGCAGGGCAACCTGTGGTGCAGTTCGGGAGATGGCGTGCAGGTGTTTGCCAGTGACGGCACGCGCCTGGGAAAGATCCTCACGCCCGAGCACGTTTCCAACGTCTGCTTTGGCGGCTTGAAGAAGAACCGCCTCTTCATCACGGCGACGACCTCGCTTTACGCGGTGTACGTCGCCGTCAACGGCATCTAGCCTGCCCGAACGCTCATTCCGGCTTGATGCCGGCCGCTTCGATGGTGCGCGCCAGCGTTTCCACATCCTGGCGCACCATGGTGGCGAAATCGCGTGAGGACAGCGTCAGCGGGTCCGCACCGGCAGCGGCAAAGCGTTCACGCAGGTCCGGCGCGGCCAGGGCCCTGGCCAGCGCGTCATTGAGTTTTTGCACGATGGGCGCCGGCATGCCGGCCGGGCCGTGTACGCCGATCCACAACCGCAGGGTGACCGCCGGGTAGCCGGATTCGGCGAAGGTGGGAACATCCGGCAACAGGCTGGAGCGACGTTCCGACATCATGGCGATCGGGATGGCCTTCCCGCTGCGGACATGGACGATCGCCGAAGGCAGGGCATCGAACACCATGGCCAGGTTGCCCGACATCATGTCGGGGTAGGAGGCAGCGGCCGTCTTGTAGGGCACGTGGACCAGATCAACGCCTGCAGCTGTGCGCAGCAGTTCGGCCGAGATGTGCGCCACGCTGCCGATGCCGGATGAACCGTAGTTGAGCTTGCCCGGATTCGCCTTGGTGTAGGCGACGAGTTCGCGCACGGTACGAAAGGGTGCGCTGGTTCCGGCGGTGAGGATGGTGGGCGTGAGTGCCACGGCGCCGATCGGCGTGAAGTCGTTGACCGGGTCATACGGCTGTGCCTTCACCAGGCGCGGACCAATCGCGTAGGCACTCAGGCTGGAGAGCGTGAGGGTGTAGCCGTCAGGCGCCGATTTGGCGACCACGCCGGTACCCACCATGCCGCCCGCGCCGGCGCGGTTGTCCACCACCATGGATTGCCCCAGCACCTCACTCATTTTCTGTGCGAGCACGCGACCGATGATGTCGGAGACGCCACCCGGGCCGAAGGGCACCACGAGGCGAATCGCCTTGGATGGATAGGCGCTGGCCGGCTCGGCTCCCGCAGATTGGGCGACCGCCAGCGCGGGCAACCACGCCAGCAACCCTCCCAGCAACCCTCCGAGCAATCCCGCCTTGGCGCATTTCATGGCACTTCTCCTTGATCAAGCTTCCGGTGAGGAAGCGGGTTTCAGATACTGCTCCAGGTCTACCGGCGGGTAGACCACCTTGACGAAGCGCTCCAGCCGCTCCGGCGGCAGGGTGGCATCAATGATGACTTTGGCGACCACGCCATGCGCATCGGAAGAGGGGTCGAGTTCGTTGCCATGCGTGCCCGGGATCGGAATCACGCCTTCGTGCCAGCGCACGCGGGTGCCGAGGGCCCACATCACATCTGCCGGGTCAAAGATGTCGACATCGCTGTTGACCACGATGATGGTCTTGAAATTGACATGCGCTGCCATGGCAGCCAGTGCGACGTTGCGCGCTTCGCCGGGTTCAGGATTATTGAGGCTGATGATCGCGGTAAAGCCGGCGGCATAGGGGGGCAGGTGCACGGCCTTGAGGCGTGGCGTGATGTGGCGGACGAAACGCGCCAGCAGCGGTTCACGCGTGATCATGTTGCCGACGCTCTGGTGCTCGTAGCCGCCGCCGTTCATGGTCTGGAAGATCGGGCTTTTGCGGTGGGTGATGCGCGTGATGCGTGCCACATGCTTGGGGTCGGCGCCGGAGTAATGGCCGGTGAACTCCGCCATCGGCCCTTCCATCTGGCGTACCCCGGCCAGCACTTCGCCTTCCAGGATGATCTCGGCGTGGGCCGGGACCATCACGTCGCAGGTTTGCGCCTTGACCACCGGGACCGGCGCACCGCGCAGCGCACCGGCGATGTCGTATTCGTCGCCGTCATAGCGAAACGCGGCAGCCATCATCACCACAGGGTCCGGGCCGATCGCGACACAGAAGGGCAGGTTCTGTCCCTTGGCTTCGATCTTGTCGAAAAACACCTTGATGTGACGCCAGATGTTCATGCTGATACCGGTACGGTCGGCACCATAGATCTGCATGCGGTTGTAGGAAAGGTTGTGGCGGCCGGATTCCGGATCGCGCGAAATCACCACGCCGGCGGTAATGAACGCGCCGGCATCCAGCGGCGAGTGGGTTGGGATCGGCCAGCGGCTCAAATCGGGGTGCGCGATCACCACTTCCTGAGAGGGAGCGGCACCGGCATGGTGCGCAAACGGCACCGGCTGTTCCGTCGCGGCCCCCATGCGGTTGCCAATCTGGTCAACCGGGCAACCCAGTGCGAGGGCAATGCGCCGGGGCGAACTGAGCAGCCCGCCCACCACGGGCACTTCGTGTCCCTTGACGGCGTGGAAGAACGCCGCCTTGTCGGCACGCTCGCAGGCGCGCAGCACCGCACCGAGTTCGCGCACCGGATCCACCTCGCGGCGAATCTCGTGCACCTCGCCAGCCTGGCGGAGAACGTCGATATAGCTGCGCAAATCCTGAATGTTCATGGCCTATCCCGAGTGATGGGTTGGAAAATTCCGTCTGCGCATCGTACTGCAGACTCAAGCAAATAGGATGCCGAGGCTACTGACATGCCCGTTCAGGCGGGCGGCCTTGCCCGCATCGTTGCCGCAGCCTGCGGCCTTAGCCCGGCCGCTGCGAAAACGTCCGCTCGAACACGCCTTCGGCAATCCGGTTCTTCAGGATCTCGATCGACCCGCCGGCGATCATCCAGCCGCGGCAGCGGCGCATGCAGTACTCCACCAGTGATTCCTGGCTGTAGCCCAGGCCGCCCATCACCTGAAGTGCTTCATTGGCGACGTCGAACCCGGCCTGGTTGCAAAAGGCCTTGGCAATCGAGGTCTCGTCCGGGGAGGGAAAGCCGCTGTCGGCGTTGGTGGCGGCCCGATAGAGCAGCAGCTGGCCGGCGTCGAGTTTCATCTTCATGTCAGCGAACTTCCATTGCAGACCCTGAAATTCGCACAACAGCTTGCCGAACTGCTTGCGCTGCATCGCCCACTGGCGCGCTTCCTCATAGGCATAACGCCCCAGGGCCAGCGAACGCGCCGTATTGCCCAAGCGCTCGACATTGAACCCGGCGATCTGCTTCTTGAAGCCGCCTTCCTTCAACACCACCATCTCGGGCGCGACGGCCACGTCCTCGAAGTAGATCTGCGCCCACTCTTCGCCGGACATGAAGGAGGAATGCTTGCCGAAGCGCACGCCGGCCTGTTTGGTATCGATCAGCACCGAACCGATGCCGCCCACCCCGGGGCCGAAGCGTACGTACACCAGCAGCACGTCGGCGTACGGTGCGTGGGTGGAGAACACCTTGCTGCCATTGACGCGGTAGCCACCGGGCACATCAGGGTCGGGTTTGGCGTGGGTGGTGAGATCGGTCACGGCAGAGCCGGCCTCCGGCTCGCTCATGCCGACCGAGATCACCGCTTCACCGCGCAGGATTTTCGAGAGATAGCGCTCCTTCTGCATCGGCGTGCCGTATTCGGCAAACACGCGAATCGGCCCGAAGCTGCCGGCCTGCACCACGTCTGCACTGCGCGGGCACACCGAGGCGATGGTCTCGATGGCGATCACGGCATCCATCAGGGAGCCGCTCTGCCCGCCATCCTTCTCGGCAATCGTGATGCCGAGCAGGCCGTTCTCGGCCATCAGCCTGGCGACGTCCCACGGATACTCGACCGCGTGTGCACGCTCACGGGCGCCGGCGCGCAAATGGCGTTCGGCGAATTTGAGGACGGAGTCCTTGAAGGTTTGCTGGTCTTCGGAAAGCTGAAAGTTCATGGTGGCGTGGCGGTGATCCGGTGGAGTTGGAAGGCGGTTCTGGGGGGCGTGGTGCCGCTATTCGATCGGCATGCCGGAAGCCCGAATGACCCTGGCCCATTTGTCGATTTCGGCGCGCACATAGGCACGAAACTCTTCCGGCGTACTGCCGACCGCTTCGGCGCCTTGTGCGGCCAGCTTCTCGCGGACTTCGGGCAGCGCCAGCACCTTGACGGTCGCCTGATGCAGACGGGTGATGATTTCCGGTGGCGTTTTGGCAGGAGCGAACAGGCCGTTCCAGCTCGACACTTCAAAGTCGGGCAGGCCGGCTTCCGCCATCGTTGGCACATGGGGCAATTGCGTCATGCGCCGGGTAGCGGCCACCGCAATCACGTTGAGCTTGCCGCTCTGCAAATGTGGAATCGCCGAGAGGGCGGTCTGGAAGCTCATCGTCACCTGCCCGCCCAAAAGATCGGTCATGGCCGGCGTGGCACCTTTGTAGGGGATGTGCAGGAGGTCAATGCCGGCGCGCAACTTGAGCAGTTCTCCGGCAAGGTGCGGCGAGCCGCCGGTACCGCTGGAGGCGTAGGTGAGTTTGCCGGGCTGCGCCTTCGCCAGCGCAATCAGCTCCCTGAGGTTTTTCGCCGGCACGGAGGGATGTACCGCCAGCACCGAGGGCGCGCTCATGGTCTGGGTGATCGGGGCCAGATCGCGCAGCGTGTCGTAGCCCGGATGCCTGTAGGCCGTCATGTTGGTGGCGTTGGCGATGGTGCCCAAAAGCAGGGTGTAGCCATCCGGTTGGGCCTTGACCACCATCTCGGTGGCAATGTTGCTGGTGGCGCCGGGTTTGTTCTCGACGATCACCGGTTGCCCCAGGGATTCCTGCAACTTGGCGGCGATCGTGCGGGCGACGATGTCGGTGGCACCGCCGGGGGCATATCCGACCAAAAGGCGAATCGGCTTGGCCGGGTAGGCGGCGTTTTGTGCGAGCACGTTGAACGCACTGCACAGCGTCAGGGTGAGAACGCCCAGCATCTTCATGCGGCAGGTTCCTTCAGAATCAGCAAACCATCGACGGCGACCACCGCTTCTGCCTGGATCATCATCGGGTTGATCTCCGCTTCCGCCACGGGGTGGCCGGGCAGGTCGGCCAGGCGCGAGAGTGCGGCAATGGCACGGGCCAGTGCGGCGACATCACCCTTGGGCAGGTTGCGATAGCCCCGCACGACGGCCAGACCTTTGACTTCGGCAATCATGGCCAGCGCTTCGGCCTCGTCCACGGGTGCCAGACGCAAGGCGCTATCCTGGTACAGCTCGGCCAGTGTGCCGCCCATGCCAACCATCACCACCGGCCCCACCATCGCATCGTGCCGGTAGCCGATGATGGCCTCCGCCAGACCCTCTTCCATGCGCTGCACCAGCACGCCGTCGATCCGTGCCCGCGGATGGGAAGCACGCACCTGCGCCAGCATGCTCGGCACACGCTCGTCAAATTCCTGCCGGCTCCGGATTCCCAGCAGCACGCCACCTGCCTCGGTCTTGTGGGCGATGTCAGCCGACTGCACTTTGGCGACCACGGGGTAGGGCACGGAATGCGCAAATGTTGGCGCAGTGGCGGTTGCCGCAGCCACCACCGGGATGCCAAGCGAGGCGAACAGCGCGAGGGCATCGGCTTCGTTTGCGGTTGCCGTGGCGGGCAGTACCGGGAGTAAAGACGGCGCGCCAGGAGTGGCTCCCACCAACGATCTTCGAGGCGTGGTCCAGCGAAAGAAGGTGGCAAGCGCATCGGCGCAGGCTTCGGGGGTACGAAAGGCAGCGATGCCCTGTTGTGCCAGCAAGGTGAGGGAGCGTTCGGCATGCGGCGTCAGGAAGACGGCGAGCGGCTTCGCACTCCATCGGACATCGAGAATCGGTTTGACCGCGAACTCCGGGTGAAACTGGGCCGAGGACCCCACGACCGCCAGCACCGCATCGCAATCTTCGGATGCGAGAAGCGCACGCAACACGGCACCGTATTTTTCGGCCGAACTGGCCATGGTGAGATCGACGATGGGCGAGTCAGAGAGTCGCACGCCCAGAGGCGCAAGCGCGGCCTTGAGGCTCTCGGTCGGGTGCATGGCCTGCATGCCCAGTACGCCCAGGCGATCGACCACGCTGGCGGCCCCGCCGCCGGTGGTGGTGACGACGGCCACGCGTGGCGTACGGGCGAGGGTCGGGGGGCGGCGGCCGGCCAGCAGGGGCGCAATCTCCACCAGCGTTTCGAGCATTTCCACGCGCAGGATGCCGCAATCCTGCATCCAGGCATCGATGGCGGCATCGGTGCCGGCCATCGCCCCGGTGTGGGATTTGGCCAGGGCCTCACCCAGCGCGGAACGCCCGAGTTTGAAGGCCACCACCGGTTTGCCGGCGGCATGCGCCCGGCGCGCCGCAGCGGCCAGACGGGGCGCATCGCGCACGGTTTCCAGGAACAGGGTGATGACGCGGGTATCGGCATCGTCAACCAGAAGATCGACGATTTCGCCCACGCTCAGATCTGCTTCATTGCCGACCGACACCAGCTTGGCAAACCCCAGGCCGCGTGCCGCCCCGCGTGACATCAGGGTACCCAGCATGGTGCCGCTTTGCGAGACCACGCTGGTAAAGCCTGCGGGCGGGGTGTCGCCTTCAAGGATGGCGTTGACCGTGATCGACACATGGTTGGGGATATCCACCACGCCCATGCTGTTGGGCCCCAGCAGGCGCACGCCCAGCGCCTTTGCACGCGCGACCAGGCGCTGTTGCCGGGCAACGCCCTCCGGGCCGATCTCGGAAAAGCCGTCACTGAAGATGGAGACGACCGGAATCCCGCAAGCACCGCAGTCCTCGACAGCGCGTTCGACGGCGTCGCCCGGCGCCATCACATAGGCATGTTCGATCGGGGCAACGCGTTGTGTTGCCAGCGCCGCCTGGGCTGCTGCCAATGTAGGGTAGGCGGTCTCGCCCAGAATCTCGGCACGCGTCGGGTTGATCGGCACGATCGTGCCGGTAAAGCCGTGCTTGCGCAAAAAGCGCTGCGGCCGTGCGGTGTTCTTGGCGGCATCGCCGGAGGCGCCCACCAGGGCGATGGTGCGGGGTGCAAACAGCGCACGCGCCAGGTCTGTGGGCTGATTTGAAGCACTCATGCGCGTCGCGGAAGCTGTAGCCAAGGCATTCAACGACCGCACAGCGCGGGCAAATCGGTTTGCGCCTCGAGCGCCCACAACTGCGCCAACAGGGCCTGGGCGCGCGCACTGCCCAGCACCGGTTCGGCCAGCTCCAGGTATTTGTCGGTGAGGTCAGCATCCGTCAGCGGAGCGTCCGGGTCCCCCTTGCGGGTTGGTTGCAGGTGCTCCACCCGGCGGCCATCGTGGGTCTCCACGGTCACGCGTGCAGCCCGCTGCTTTGGAAAGGCCGCGTCGAGTTCCGGATCCAGCACCATCTCGATCCTGTTCATCAGGGCGCGCGTGGCAGGGTGGTGGATGCGGTCGTCTTCGAAGGCAGCCAGGCGCACATTGCCGTGGGTGAGGGCGGTAGCCACCGTGTACTTGGTGGAGAAACGGGCTTCGGCCGGGGTCTGCGGTTGTTCGTAACCTGCGACTTCCAGCGTGGCGCGATACCCGCCGATGCGGATGCGTGCGATCTCGTCTGCGGCGATCTGCATGGACTTCTTGACCGCCAGCGTGCCATCGATGGCGGCGAACGAATGGCCGCAGCAGGCGTGGTTCTTGAAGGTCATGCGGTTGATGTGAAAATCCTCGCCGAGGGTGGCCGCGATACGGCTCCAGTCCGGCCCCTGGTTGCCATGCGACAAGGCCTTGCCGTAGCCGGCATCGCCTTCGAGCACGTCCAGCGAGCCGGTCACGCCTTCGGCTGCGGCCAGAGCAGCCAGGAACCCCGCCTCGGCCGCGCGGCCGGCGTGCAAGGGCTTGGACATCGAATCCATGCGAAACGCCTGCTGCAATGCAGCCGAAAAAGTGGCCACGGTGGCGAGCGCGTTGGCAAATTGTTGGGGATTCAACTGCAGCACTTCTGCCGCTGCCGCCGTAGCACCGAAGCAGCCAATCGTGCCGGTGTTGTGGAAGTACTTGTAATGATCGCGGCCCATGAAGGCACCGATGCGGGTGGAAATTTCATAACCCACAATCACGGCGCGCATCAAACCCTTGCCATCCAGTCCGCGTGCCTGTGCCATCGCCAGGGCCGCAGCGATGGTGGGCGCCCCAGGGTGGTAAATGCCGTCGCGAAAGATGTCGTCGACTTCCGCCGTATGGGCGGCGGTGCCATTGATCAGGGCAGCCAGGCGGGCGGTAGCGGGTAGCCCCAGGGCGAGGCGGGCCTGGCCGTGGCCCAGTTCGTCGGCGAGGGCTTGTTCCAGCAGTGTGGCCGGTGGCGTTACCGCACCCGGCAACAGGGCGGCAAACCAGTCGACGATGGCACGCTTGGTATGGTGAGCTACCTCGCTGCTTACGGGCTGAGTGCGGAAATGGCAGGCCCAATGGGCAAACTGTTCAACAACGTACATGGTCAGGTTCTCGTTTCAAAAGTCAGGGCATGGCCTGAGAGCCGCTCCCACCAAGGGTTCTGGCGTGATGCATGGGTACGGACTAGTCAGCCTTGGCCCCGGAAGCCTTGACCAGTTGCGCCCACTTGGCGGTTTCGGCACGCATGTAGGCGGCAAATTCATCCGGGCTGGAACCGACCGGATCGGCGCCCTGCGAGACGAAGCGTTCCCGTATCTCGGGCAGCTTGAGGATGCGCGCGATGTCAGCGGAGATCTTGTTGGCAATCTCGCGTGGCAAGCCGGCAGGGCCGACCAGGCCAAACCAGGATGAGGCATCAAACCCGGGTATGCCCGACTCGGCGACGGTCGGCACGTCGGGCACACCCGCCGAGCGCTTCAGGCTGGTGACGGCGATGGCGCGCAGCTTGCCGGCCCGCACATGCTGGATCGCCGAGGGAATCGTGGCGAACATGAAATGCACCGACTCGCCGGCCAGCACATCGTTGAGCGCCACCGCGCCCTTGTAGGGGACGTGCGTGATGTCCACGCCGGCCTGATGGCGCAGCAACTCGCCGGAGAGGTGCGAGGTGGTGCCACTGCCGGTCGAGCCGTAGAAATATTTTCCCGGGTTGGCCTTGAGCAAGGCCATGAAGTCGCGGAAATTGGTGGCGGGCAATGTGCGCGGGTTGTACACCAGCATGTTGGGCACGTCGGCCACCAGCGAGATGGGTTGCAGGTCCTTGAGGTTGTCGAAGGGCATCGCCTTGTAGAGCGAGGCGTTGACCGCCAGTGGCCCGACCGAGCCCATGAACAGGGTATAGCCGTCCGGTTTGGCCTTGGCCACCAGCTCGGCACCGATGTTGCCGCCCGCGCCAGTGCGGTTCTCGATCACGATGGCCTGGCCCCACAGTTTGGTGAGCTCGGGTGCGAGTGTGCGGGTGATGATGTCGGTGGTGCCACCGGCGGAGAAGCCGATGATGATCTTCACCTCCTTGTTGGGCCATTGCGCCTGAACCGGCGCCGCCAGAAGTGTGGCAATCAAACCCAGGGTGGCGAAGAGCGCGCGCTTGGTCATGGTCAGTGGCTGCGGCATGAATCGAACTCGGAGACGCCAATTATCCACCTTCTATAATTGCGCCCATGAATGTGCTGAACGTTTCGGCGTACCGCTTTGTCGAGCTCGACAACCTGACCGAATTGCGGGAGCGGGTGCGCGCGGCGTGTCTGGCGGCCGGGCTCAAGGGCACGGTGTTGCTTGCACCGGAAGGCATCAACCTGTTTCTGGCCGGCTTGCCCGACAGGTTGCGTGCGATGCTCGACTGGCTGCGTGGTGACGCGCGTTTTGCCGGGCTGGAGGTCAAGGAAAGCTGGTCGGACGAGCAGCCTTTCAACCGCATGCTGGTGAAGCTCAAGAAAGAGATCATCACCATGAAGAAGCCGCAGGTGCGCCCCTTGGGCGGGCGCGCTCCGGCGGTGCAGCCGGAACAACTCAAGCGCTGGCTTGATGCCGGCCATGATGATGCCGGGCGCGAAGTGGTGATGGTGGACACGCGTAACGGCTTCGAAGTCGATATCGGGTCCTTCGAAGGGGCGATCAATCCCAAGATCGAATCATTCGGCCAGTTTCCGGAGGTGGTCGATACGCTGGCCCCCGAACTTGCCGGCAAGACCGTGGTGACCTTCTGCACCGGTGGCATCCGCTGCGAGAAAGCCGTGCTGTACATGCAGGAGCGCGGTTTCGAGCATGTGTACCAGCTCGACGGTGGCATCCTGAAATACTTTGAAACTGTTGGTGGGAGCCATTATCACGGCGATTGCTTCGTGTTCGACCGGCGCGTGGCCCTGACACCCGCGCTGACGGCGGCAGGCTATGCCGAGTGTTTCAACTGCCGTGCGGTGGTCACCCCGGACCAGTTGCGTTCACCGCAGTACGTGGTGGGCAAGAGCTGCCCGCAGTGTGCGGTGCGGCAGCCCTGATCGAAGCCGTCAATCCATGCGCAGCAGCCGTGCTGCCGTCTTGCCGAGGATCAGGTCCCGCTCCGCTTCTGCCACGTCAGTCAGGCGCTCCACCGTGTGCACCGGCTCTTCCAGACCCATGTCAAAGCAATAGTCGCTACCGAGCAACACGCGGTCCGCACCGACGAGCTTGATCAGGTTGCGGTTGATCGCATCGTCGTGGCCGATGGTGTCGTAGGTGAACCGACGCAGGTAGGCGCTTGGCAACTGCTTCATGTGCTTGAGCTCAGCGCGCAGTTTGGTACCGTGATCGAGCCGGCCGATGACGCCGGGCAGGGTGCCGCCGGCATGCGGGAGGTTGATTTCCAGCTTCGGGAATCGATCCAGCACGCCGCCGAAGATCAGGCAGGCGGCAGCCACGCCGGTATCGTAGGGGTTGCCCAAGAGGTTCTTCAGGTAGAAGCGCTTGAAGCGTTCGCCACCCATGGTGTAGACCGGGTGCAGGAAGATCGGCCAGCCGATCTCTTCGCATTTGGCGTAGATGTCCCAGAAGCTGGGGTCGTCCAGTTCCTTGCCGTCGATGTTGGTAGCGAGGTAGAGGCCGCGCATGCCTGGCAGTTTGGCTGCACGCTCCAGTTCCTTCAGGGCCAGTGCCGGATCCTGCATCGGGATCTGTGCCAGGCCGACAAATTGCTTCGGGTGTTTGAGGTGGGCGCGTGAAGCAACGTCGTTGTAGCACTCCGACAGCGCCACGCCAAATCCGGGGGTGGCCCAGTAGACCATCGGCGTGGTGAGCGAGAGGGCCTGCGCATCCACGCCCTGGCGCTTCATCCCGGCCAGACGCAAATCGATGCTGACAAACTCGTCGGAAAAGGCGTTGGTGATCTTGTCGTTGACAAAACGGTAGCCGGGATGGCCGTTGTGATCGATGTTCTCGATGCGGGCACCCTGGGCCGGACCTTCCTTGCGCACCAGGTCAAGCCACTCCTGGGGATACCAGTGGGCGTGGGTATCGATGGTCAGACCGGCGTAACGACGCGGCGCGTGGGGATGCTGCGGATGGGGTGTGTGGTGCGAATGGTCGTGGGTCATGTCTTGCCTTTTTGGTCGGTGTCGCTCTCGAACAGTGTCTGCAATTCCTCGCTGGCTTCCCTGGAGGTCTGGATCAGCTTGGTTTCGTCCTGATAGACCGCCTGCTGCCGACGCAGCAGCTCGAGATCATGTTCGCGGAATTTCGACATGGTCATCGACACGTCTGAAGGGGGGAACCCCAGCTGCAGCAGGGACTGATGGGCCATCTCGATGCTGGTGTGCCAGGTTTCGCGGTAGAAGCGGGTGATGCCCAGATCGACCAGCCGATGTGCATGGGTTCGATTGCGTGCACGCGCGATGATCTGCAGGTGGGGGAAATGGTGGCGCACCAGTTCAGCACATTTCACCGAATCCTCGGGATCGTCGATCGCCAGCACGAAGAGGCGGGCGGCGCCGGTGTTGGCTGCATGCAGCAACTCGAGGCGGGTGGCATCGCCAAAGAACAGCTTGCCACCGAACTTGCGCACGCTGTCGACATGCCCCGCATCCTTTTCCAGGGCCGTGAACGGAACATTCTTGATCGCCAGCACCCGCGACACGATCTGGCCGACGCGCCCATAGCCAGCCACGACCACATGGCCTTCGTTATGGTCGATGGCATCAAACTCGCGCCGGGGTGCCTGATCGAAGCGCGGTGCCAGCAGCTTTTCTTCCAGCACGAAAAGGAGCGGGGCGAGCAGCATGGAGACGGTGACGGCCACGATCAGCAGATCCGCTGCGGCCTGCGGAAAAATCTTCAGGGTTGCCGCCACGCCGAAGAGCACGAACGCAAACTCGCCGCCCTGGGCCAGCGAGATGCCAAGCTTGCGCGCGCTGCTGCGATCTCCGTGTGCCACCCGCCCGATCGCCAGCAGCACGGTGAACTTGATGGCCATCATGCCCACTACGATGCCCACGACCACCCAAGGCTTGGAGCCCAACAGGCCAAGGTTGGCTGACATGCCCACGGCGATGAAGAAGAGGCCCATCAGGAGGCCCTTGAACGGTTCGATGTCGGCTTCCAGTTCGTGCCGATACTCGGAATCGGCCAGCAGCATGCCTGCGAGGAAGGCACCCAGGGACGCCGTCAGCCCGGCAAGTTCCATCAACAAGGTGACGCCGACGACGATGAACAGCGCCGTGGCGGTAAAGATTTCCCGGCCGCCGAAGGTGGCGACGGTGCGGAACAAGGGTCGCAACAGATACCGGCTGGAAAATACCAGCGCGGCGATGATGCCGATGGCCTTGGCGGCGTCCAGCCATCCGCTACCGTGCGTTCCCCCGGATGCCACGCCCAGTGACGCTGCCAGGAAGGGCAGGGCTGCCAGAAGCGGAATCACAGCGAGATCCTGAAACAGCAGGATGGCGAAGCTTTCGCGGCCGTGCCGCGCCATCAACTGCTTTTTCTCGGCCAGCGTCTGCAGCACGAAGGCCGTCGACGACATGGCCAGTCCCAGCCCCGCCACCAGTGCCGCCTGCCAGGACCAGCCGTGTGCGAATACCACGGCTCCCAGCACCAGGCCTGTCAACAGGACTTGTGCGCTGCCCAGCCCGAACACCTGCTTGCGCAATACCCACAGGCGCGAGGGCTGCAGTTCGAGCCCGATGATGAACAAGAGCAGGATGACGCCAAATTCGGACAGGTGAAGAATGGACTCGACGTCATCGATCAGCCTGAAGCCCCAGGGGCCGATCAGCATGCCGGCTGCCAGGTATCCGAGGACGGCGCCCAAGCCCAGCTTGCGTGACAGCGGCACCGCAATGATGGCAACGGCCAGAAAAATGGCGGCTTGAGTCAGCATGGGTCAGTTCGGCACGGGTTCGGTGGGTTGGGCTGCATCCGGATCACTGTGGTAGACAAACCGGCATCGTCCGGCCTGTTTGGCACGGTACATGGCACTGTCGGCATGCCGGATCAGGAGGTCGGGGTTGCTGCCGTCCGTCGGGAACAGGGCAATGCCGATGCTGCAGCCGACTTGCAGCATCAGCGGGCTCTGGCCATGACCGCTGCGCCATACGGCTGCGATGGGCTGTTGTACCGATTCGATGATCTTCAGCGCGACCCCGCCGGCATCGCGGGGTGTGGCGACACCATCCAGCGCAACGACGAACTCATCACCGCCGTAACGCGAGACGGTGTCGGCGGCGCGCACGCATTCCTTCAGACGGCTGCTGACCACGCGCAGGACCTCATCCCCGGTGCGATGCCCGTGCTGGTCATTGATCGGCTTGAATCCGTCCAGATCGATCAGCAGGACTGCAGCGGTCTCGCCGGTTCTGCGGGCGCGCGCAATCGCCTGTGCCAGACGGTCATGCAGCAGGCGGCGATTGGGCAATCCGGTCAGTGAGTCATGCTGTGCCAGCTGGCGCACCGCTTCTTCCGAGCGCTTCAGGGAGGTGATGTCGGTGACGACCAGCACCACTTCGCCGGCCGGCGTGCGTCGTTTGGTGGTCTGAATCCAGGTGCCATCGGCGGTCTCATACAGGTACTGGCTGCCATCGGCAGCACGGTGGCGCTTGATCTGCTCGGCGATCCAGGCATCGGCATCGCCGAGAAAATCCGGCGGGATCGGATCACCCATTGCCACGCGCTCGCGGATCAACTCTGCCACCCCAAGGCCGATCAGGGATGCCACTTCGCGCTGTTCGCCAAACAGGGCAGCATACCGGCGGTTGCAGAGGATCAGGCGTTCATCGCGCCCGAACAGGGCAAAGCCGTCCGGGATGCTGTCCAGGGCATTGCCCAGCTGGGTGCGCGCTTGTTCCAGTTCTGCAGCACGCTGCTGCCGGTCGCTGATGTCGATCGTAATCCCGCAGGCGCCGACGACCTTGCCGTCAATGTCGTGAACCGGACCGCCACTGGTGCTGACAAAGAGCCGCCGACCGTCCTTGCGCACGATCTCGTTGACATGGTCGAGCACCGGTGCCCCTTCAAGCAGGCGCGCGAAGGCCTCGTTGTCCTCTTCAAGCCCCGGCAGCTTGAGCAGATCCGTGTTGCGTTTGCCCAGCGCCTCTTCTGCCGGCATGCCCAGGATATCGAGGCTGCCGCGCTCGCCCACGAAGGTATAGACGCCCGTGTGATCGGTGGCCCACACCAGTGCCGGGGCGGTCGCGGTGACCACGCGATACGTTTCGGCCAGACTGCGATAGGCCTGCTCGCGTGCTGCCAACTGACGTTCGGCCTTCTTGCGTTCGGTGATGTCGGTGGCGATCCAGAGAAGGCCGCGACTGATGTCTTGCGGGGCCAGCAGCCGGCCTTGCGCATTGATCCAGCGACGACCGCCGGCGAGGGGCCCGGTCTCGTACTCGCGCACCAGCACCTTTTCGGCGGTCAGGCCGGCCTCTTCCTCGGCACAGGCTTTGCGCCAGGCTTCTTCATCCTGAAAGACGATACGGGTGGACTGACCCTCCATCTGGTCACGCGTCATGCCGTGCATGGCGGCCATCCTGTCGTTGACGCGCAGGTAGGTGCGATTGCGAACCAGCGCCATGCCAACCAGGTTGTTGTCATAGAGCAGTTCCTGCTCTGCCAGAAGGCGTGTCCGTTCCGCCGTATCTGCCAAGCCGCCCAGGAGGGTGCGCCGAACCGTGACCAGTGCGGTCGCCAGAATGGCGGCATAGCAGCCGGCCAGCATCAGGGGCACCACCGGTTCGGAGGAAAACAGGACCCACAGGCTGAAGGTTTGCGCCGCGACGAGGGGAATGACCGCGGACAGGAAAACCATCAGGCTGAGGCTGAGGGTGACCGATGCCACGAAGGTGTAAGTCAGGCCAATCAAATGCAGGAAGATGGTGAACACCGGTTGTCCCGGGAGCAGCAGGACATAGGCTGCTCCCCAGAACGATCCTTGCAGCAATGCGGTCACGGCATACCAGCGCTCCCACACCCGCAGCTTCTGTCTGGATTTCTCCCCTGGCTTGAGGGCCCCCAGCATGCCCAGGCGCAACGCCACGATCACGGTGCCGACCCCGAACCAGGGGAAGGCCCACTGGCTGGCATGGTCGATGCGCGCGGCAAGCGCGATCACCAGGGTACCAATGAGACTCAGGACGAGGGAGCCGCGCTGATGGCGGCTCAGCAGGGCGATGCGGCCCAGTTCCGCTTCGCCCGCGATTCCCGAAGGGGGCGCCGGATGCACTATGCCGAAAACTGCTTGCGGATCGACTCGATGCGCGCGCGATTCACGCCAAAATCCCGAATCCCCAGGCGGGAGGCAGAACGCACGTGGATCAGCCCGGCGGCCGCATCCAGGGCAAATTCGACGTCATCCACGTAGCCCAAGCCCTTGCTGCTGAACTCGCAATAGAGGTACTGCCCGTCCTCCTCGATGACCCTGGTGCGCGGCCGACCTTTGACCAGTTCCGCCAGCGCCTTCCATGCCTGCGCCGCGTCGCCCTTGTAACGCAACGGCGCGATGTGGTGTTTGGCATCGGCGTGCGGGTCCGCGGTACTGTTGACGCAGTTGGGCTTCCAGCTGCAAGGCTTGAATTGCCCTGATGTGAACCCCAATCCTGGCGGACGCTTGCCTGCGAATAACCCCATTGCCCTCTCCCGGTTGCGTAGAATCCAGACTTATCCTGCCCTGGACCGCACATGTTAGACGAGTTGCTTGAAGAATGGGTGCAACGCTTTCCACCCGATCCCGCACTTGAAGGCAGTTACGTTGGCCGCTTTGCACCTTCGCCAACCGGTCCCTTGCACCTGGGTTCGCTGGTGGCGGCGCTGGCCAGCTATCTGGACGCCAAGGCGCACCAGGGCCGCTGGCTGGTACGGATTGACGATCTGGACCAGCCTCGCTGTGTGCCAGGTGCGGGGGAGGCGATTCTGGCAAGCCTGGCGGCGTTGGGATTGCAGGCAGATGGGGAAGTGGTGTGGCAAAGCCGACGGCATGGGGCCTATCGCGATGCATTCGAACGTTTGCGCGAAGCAGGGGCCGTGTTTCCTTGCGCCTGCACGCGCCGGGAAATCGCGGATTCGCGGCTGCACCCCACCCAGCGCGGACGCGAAGCCGTCTACCCCGGCACCTGTCGACACGGACTCGCGCCCGGTCGACTGCCGCGTGCGTGGCGAATGCGCGCTGGTCAAACCGAGATTCGCTTCAACGACCGTTGGCAGGGAGAGACCACGCAGGACCTGGCGAGCGAGGTCGGCGATTTCGTCCTGTTACGGGCGGATGGCCAGTGGGCCTATCAGTTGGCCGTGGTCGTGGACGATGCTGCAGCCGGGGTGACCGACGTGGTGCGTGGTGCCGATCTGATTGAGTCGACGCCGCGCCAGATCCTCCTGCAGCAATCGCTTGGTCTGCCGACCCCGCGCTATCTGCATGTGCCTGTGGTGACCAATGCCCAGGGAGAGAAGCTCTCCAAGCAGACCGAAGCACCGGCCATCGCACTGACGCCTGAAGGCATCCGGCGGGCGATGCAGGCGGCGGGAAAGCACCTGTTCGGCTGACCATGTGGATGGGCTGCCGGGCGGTCCGCAGCATCGGGTTGCGCCATAATCGGTGTTCCCTCCATTTCAAGTTTTGACCGATCGTCCCGACCATGTCCGATATTCCTACCCTGCGTCGCATTCTGGCCGAGACACATACCATCGCGGTGGTCGGGCTGTCGGCTGACTGGTTTCGGCCCAGCTTTTTCGCAGCAAAGTACATGCAGGAGCACGGCTATCGCATCATTCCGGTCAATCCGAAGTATCCGGAAATCCTGGGCGAAAAAGCCTATCGTTCCCTCGCAGACATCCCCGAAAAGGTCGACATGGTGGACTGCTTTCGCAAGACCGATGACATCCTGCCGATTGCGCACGAAGCGATCGCGATTGGCGCCAGGGTGCTCTGGCAGCAGCTCGGTGTGATCAACCATGAGGCCGAGGCGCTGGTGTGCGCGGCCGGGATGGAGAGCGTGATGGATCGTTGCGTCAAGATCGAGCACGCCCGGTTGATGGGCGGCTTGAACTGGGCCGGCGTGAATACCAAGGTCATTTCTGCCAAGCGCCCCAAGCATATTGCCAACTGAACGGATGCCACAAGTCAACCATGGCTGATCGCGAATTTGCGTTTGAAACCCTGGCCCTGCATGCAGGCCAGGTACCGGATGCCGCCACCGGCAGCCGCGCCGTGCCTCTCTACCAGACAACCTCTTTTGTTTTCGATTCCGCCGAGCACGCCGCAAGCCTGTTCAATCTGCAAACCTTCGGCAATGTGTACTCGCGCCTGTCCAATCCGACGACGGCGGTGCTGGAAGAACGCATTGCGGCGCTGGAAGGCGGGCGCGCCAGCCTGGCGGTCGCCACTGGCATGGCCGCCGAGATGACCGCCCTGTTGACGCTGCTCAAGGCCGGCGACCATATGGTGGCGGCCAGCACGCTTTATGGTGGCAGCTACTCCCTGTTTGAGGTCAATTTCCGCCAGCTCGGCATTGACACCACTTTCGTCAATCCGGAGGACCCTGAGAACTTCAGACGTGCGCTGACCCCGAAAACCAAGGTGATCTATGCCGAGACGCTCGGCAACCCGTTGATCAACGTGCTCGACATCGAGCCGGTGGCGGCGATCGCGCACGAGGCCGGCATTCCGCTGATGATCGACAACACGATCGCCTCTCCCTACCTTTGCAGGCCGTTCGAGTGGGGGGCCGACATCGTGGTGCACTCGGCGACCAAATACATCGGCGGGCACGGTACCACCATGGGCGGCGTGATCGTGGAGAGCGGCAAGTTCCCGTACGACAATGGCAATTTTCCGCAGATGACCGAGCCGTCACGCGGCTACCATGGTGTGCGCTTCTATGAAACCTTCGGTGATTTCGGGTTTGTCACCAAATGTCGCTACGAGACCCTGCGCACGTTCGGCGCTGCCCTGTCGCCCTTCAATGCATGGATGCTGCTGCAAGGATGCGAGACCCTGCATGTGCGCATGGATCGTCACGTGGCCAACGCGATGGCGGTAGCGACGTTTCTGGAGTCCCACCCTCTGGTGTCCTGGGTCAGTTATCCGGGTCTGGCATCGAGCAAATACCACGCGCTGGCGAAGAAGTACCTTCCCAAGGGTGCCTCGGCCATCATGGCCTTCGGCGTCAAGGATGGCGGCCTGGGTGGCAAGATTGCTGGCGAGAAATTCATTGATGCGGCGCAGTTCATGAGCCATCTGGCCAACATTGGCGACGCCAAGACGCTGGTGATCCACCCATCCTCGACCACCCACCGCCAGCTCTCCGAGGAAGAACAGGTTCGGGCCGGGGTATCGCCCGACATGATCCGGCTTTCCGTCGGGATCGAGAACGTGGACGACATCCTGTGGGACCTGGATCAGGCCCTGCGCGCTTCCCAGAAGAAATAGCGATGCATCTGGCCGACGATGAGCGGGTCCTGTCCGAGACGGCCTTCGGCATCGGGCCGCTCGGTGGCGTCGTGACGCTGACCAGCAAGCGCATTGTTCTGCTGGCGCGCGACAGCGAGGAATCGATCCCGCTGCGCGCGGTGACGTCGGTGCGCGCGGCGTTCATGCGCGATTGGCCGGGTACGGTCTGGGGCCTGATACTGGTTGTGCTGGCACTGTCTTTCGGGGCGACATACAAGAACATGGAAACCGCTGCCAACGGCGTCGCCCTGGCCATCGAACGCCGTGTCACCGAAAAGATGCCGGAGCGCACTGACGCCTACGGACACTACGTCAATGTCCCGGCTTCCCTCGTGTGGCTGCTGATGCTGCCCCTGATGGCGTTGGGCGGCGTCAAGTGTGCCACCGGACTGCGGGGCCGCACCGAGTTGGCCATCTGCACGGCCAGCGGCGTGCTGCTGCGTGCCGCGCCAGGGCGGCAGCCCGATTTGATCAGTTTGGGAGAGGACGCGGGGCGCTACGCCGCCGGCGCGTGAAACCGCCGGGCCCGGTCTGGCCAGATGCAGATCGGCCGGTCATGGGGCAGCCGCTTCACGCTTTTTTGGGGCGCCCGCCGAGCAGCGCACCGACGCCGGTCTTGCGCAATGGCGCCGGCGAGCCGATGTTGGCGATATCCGCTTTCACCGGCGGGGCCGTTTCCGGTGTGGTGCCGGCCTCGTAGGGCTTGAGAAACCAGGGGTCAATCTTCTCGACCTTGACGTTGCGTACGTGGCGTGACGGCGATTCGCGGTCGAAGCGGCCGCGGCTGCGTTCGTGCCGGCCGGCATGTTGGTGCGGCTCGCTGGCGACGGGCTCGAATCCCTGAGCCGTCGTGCGCTCGATCTTGTGCTTGATCAGCTTTTCGATGTCGATCAGGTAGCGTTCTTCATCCGGTGCAAAGAACGAGATGGCATCGCCCTCCGCACCGGCGCGTCCGGTGCGGCCGATACGGTGGACGTAGTCTTCCGGGGCGTGGGGCAGGTCGTAATTGATGACGCAGGGCATTTCCTGGATGTCGAGGCCGCGTGCGGCAACGTCGGTGGCGATCAGCAGCTCGATCTCGCCGGATTTGAACTTGTCGAGTGCAGCGATGCGCTCGCCCTGTGACTTGTCTCCGTGGATGGCGTCAGCCTTGAGGCCGGCCTGCACCAGGTGTCTTGCCAGACGTGCGGTACCCAGTTTGGTGTTTGAAAAGATGATTGCCTGCTTGATGTTGCGTGATTCGACCAGATGCTGCAACAGTGCGCGCTTTTCGTCTGCAGCCACCGCGTAGGCAACCTGCCTGATCTTGTCGCCGGTGGCATTGCGGCGCGCGACTTCGATCAGCGTGGGTTTGGTCAGAATACCCCCGGCCAGGCGCTTGATCTCCTCGGAAAACGTGGCCGAGAACATCAGGTTCTGGCGCTTCGCGGGCAGCAGCGCAATGATGCGCTTGATGTCCGGCATGAAGCCCATGTCGAGCATGCGGTCGGCTTCGTCGAGCACCAGAATCTGGACTTGCCCCAGGTTGACGGTTTTCTGTTCGATATGGTCCAGCAGACGTCCCGGTGTGGCGATCAGAATCTCGACACCCTTGCGCACTTCCACCAGCTGCGGCTTGATGTCGACGCCACCGAACACGCAAGTGGAGCGCAATTGCATGTACTTGCCGTAAGTGGCAACCGACTCGGATACCTGCAAAGCCAGTTCGCGGGTCGGCAGCAGAATCAGTGCGCGCACCGGGTGGCGTGCCGGGGAGGGCGATGCATTTTGCAGCGGACGCAACAACTGCAAAATCGGCAAGGTGAAGCCGGCGGTCTTGCCAGTGCCGGTCTGCGCCGCCCCCATGACGTCGCCGCCCTGCACGACGATCGGAATCGCCTGCGCCTGAATCGGTGTGGGGGTGGTATAGCCTTCTTCGAGAATGGCCCGAAGAATTTCTGGCGCGAGGCCGAAAGAATCAAACGACATGAGGCGAGTGCTTGCTGTGGCTGCTGCGCTGATGCTGCATGTCCTGCAAATGCGGCAAGCGCGGCCGACCTCGTTGAAAGCGGTATTGTACGCTGCCGATGGTCTATTTCCGGTCGCGGAGGGCTTGCTCCAGGGCAGC
>CAYUEG010000031.1:0-30480 GCA_964443245.1 uncultured Burkholderiales bacterium
ACTCGCCGTACTCGGCGTTGTTGGAGATCGAGTAGTTCATGTTGGCGATGCCGCCTTCGTAGATCAGGTCGACGATCAGCTTGAGCTCATGCAGGCACTCGAAATAGGCCATTTCCGGCGCGTAGCCGGCTTCGACCAGGGTCTCGTAACCGGCCTTGATCAGCTCGACGGTCCCGCCGCAGAGCACAGCCTGTTCGCCAAACAGGTCGGTCTCGGTTTCTTCGCGGAAGTTGGTTTCGATCACGCCGGCGCGCGCGCCGCCAATGGCAGCTGCGTACGAAAGGGCCAGGTCTCGCGCCTTCTTCGACGGGTTCTGGTGGATCGCGATCAGCATCGGCACGCCGCCGCCCTGGGCGTAGGTGGAGCGCACGGTGTGGCCAGGCGCCTTGGGGGCAATCATGACGACGTCGAGGTCGGCACGCGGTGCGACCTGGCCATAATGCACGTTGAAACCGTGCGCAAAGGCAAGCGTGGCGCCCTTCTTGATGTTCGGCTCGACTTCACTCTTGTAGGTCGCGGCGATGTGCTCGTCGGGCATCAGCATGATGACGAAATCGGCGCCCTTGACCGCATCGGCCACTTCGGCCACCTTGAGACCGGCCTTCTTGGCCTTGTCCCATGAGGCGCCGCCCTTGCGCAGGCCGACCGTCACCTTGACGCCCGACTCGTGCAGGTTGAGCGCGTGCGCGTGTCCCTGCGAGCCGTAACCCACGATGGTGACTTTCTTGCCCTTGATCAGGGAAAGGTCGGCGTCCTTGTCGTAATAAACTTTCATGATGCTCCTCGATGAATAAATGGTTGGGCAGCCCGTTGCCGCGCACAGTGCGCACGGAAAAGCCTGCTATTTTAGCGCTTCCGCGTCTCCGCTTTCACGTTCCCTGCACCCTCTGCACTGCCATTGCGCAAACTCTGCGCGTCACACCTTCAGCACACGCTCGCCACGGCCGATACCGGAAACGCCCGTGCGTACCGTCTCCAGAATCATGCTCTTGTCGATCGCCTCGATGAATGCGTCGAGCTTGGCGACGTCCCCGGTCAGTTCGATCGTATAGGTCTTGTCAGTCACGTCGATGATGCGTCCGCGGAAAATCTCCGCCATGCGCTTCATCTCATCGCGCTCCTTGCCGGTGGCGCGCACCTTGACCAGCATCAGCTCGCGCTCGATGTGGGCACCTTCCGAGAGATCCACCACCTTGACGACTTCGATCAGCCGGTTCAGGTGCTTGGTGATCTGCTCGATCACATCCTCGGACCCTTTGGTGACGATGGTCATGCGCGAGAGCGAAGGATCTTCCGTCGGCGCTACCGTCAGGGTTTCGATGTTGTAGCCGCGCGCAGAAAACAACCCCGATACCCGGGACAACGCACCCGCCTCGTTTTCAAGCAGGATGGAGATGATGTGGCGCATCACAGTTCCTCCGAGGAGAGCAGCATGTTGGTCAGGCCCTTGCCCGCCTGCACCATCGGCCAGACGTTTTCTTTCGGGTCCGTCAGGAAATCCATGAAGACACACCTGTCCTTGAGCTTGATCGCCTCCCGGATCGCGCCTTCAACGTCGGCTGGCTTGGTGATCTGCATGCCTACATGGCCGTACGCTTCCGCGAGTCTGACAAAATCCGGCAGGGCATCGACATAGGATTCGGAGTAGCGCGATCCGTACTCGATCTGCTGCCACTGACGCACCATGCCGAGGTAGCCATTGTTGAGGTTCAACACCTTGACCGGCAGTCGATACTGCTTGCAGGTGGACAGCTCCTGGATGCACATCTGGATCGAGGCTTCACCGGTGATGCACGCCACGGTTGCTTCCGGGTGCACCATCTGCACCCCCATCGCTGCCGGCAAGCCGAAGCCCATCGTGCCCAGCCCGCCGGAATTGATCCAGCGACGCGGCGCATCGAACTTGTAGAACTGCGCCGCCCACATCTGGTGCTGGCCGACATCGGAAGTCACAAACGCTTCGCCCTTGGTGATTTCCCAGAGCTTCTCGATCACGTACTGGGGTTTGATTTTCGTGCTCTTGCGGTCGTACTGCAGGCAATCCTTGCCGCGCCACTCGTCAATCTGCCGCCACCAATCGGCCAGTGCCTTGGCATCCGGCTTGTGCCCGTCCGCTGCAATCAGCTTGAGCATTTCGACCAGCACATCCTTGACGTCACCGACGATCGGCACATCAACTTTCACCCGCTTGGAGATGGACGAAGGATCGATGTCGATATGGATGATCTGGCGCGGATGCTTGACGCTGGCGAAGTCGGCCGGATTGCCAATGACGCGATCGTCAAAGCGGGCACCAATGGCGATCAACACATCGCAATTCTGCATCGCGTGGTTGGCCTCGTAGGTGCCGTGCATGCCGGGCATGCCGACAAATTTCGGGTCGGTCGCCTTGTAGGCGCCCAGGCCCATGAGTGTGTTGGTGCAGGGGTAACCCAGGGTATCAACCAGCTGTGTCAGTTCCTTGGCCGCATTGGCAAGGATCACGCCGCCACCGGTGTAGATCATCGGGCGCTTGGCCGCCAGGATCATCTGCACCGCCTTCTTGATTTGACCGGTATGCCCCTTTACCACCGGCTTGTAGGAGCGCATGTCCACCGCGTCCGGGTAGTCGAAAGCCGCCTTCTTGGCCGTCACATCCTTCGGAATATCGACCAGCACCGGACCAGGCCGCCCGGAACGGGCGATGTAGAAAGCCTTCTTGATCGTCGACGCCAGATCACGCACGTCCTTGACGAGGAAGTTGTGCTTGACGATGGGACGCGTGATGCCGACGGTATCGCATTCCTGGAACGCGTCCAGACCGATGGCGTGCGTCGGCACCTGGCCCGACAGCACCACCATCGGGATCGAATCCATGTAAGCCGTGGCAATGCCGGTAACGGCATTGGTCAGGCCTGGTCCCGACGTCACCAGAGCGACGCCTACTTTCTCGGAGCAGCGCGAATAGGCATCGGCCGCATGCACTGCGGCCTGCTCGTGACGCACGAGAATGTGCTTGACCTTGTCCTGCTTGAACAACTCGTCGTAGATGTAGAGCACGGCGCCGCCGGGGTAGCCGAACACGTGCTCGACCTTTTCCTCCTGCAGGCATTTGACGACGATTTCCGCGCCGGTGAATTCTGTAGCCATGGAAAGCCTCATGTCGCAAAGAAACAAAACTGCCCAGCATCGACAGGGGTCGAAGCAAAGCCCGTGAAACAAGGCACGCAAACAGTTGGCTTGGATGAAGCAACCAAGGACGGGGATGACACCTGGTCTGGCAGGCAACCCCGGTAGCGGGCCGTATGCAACCGCGTTCTCAAGTAACGCGCCTGAACGGAGGTCATTGGCGTTGTGCGCCGCAAACTGCTTGAATGATAAAGCTTTTCGCCGAATTGGTCAAAAATTTTGCTGCAATGCATCCAAGTTGTTGATTTGTGTGAAAAATCGGTCATGCCGGCAGAGCGATGGCATAATCCACCCAAAATTCCGACAAAAGCCAGCGAGACAAGCCCTTTTGGCAACACCCACAGAAATGGCGGCCTTTCTGGCCGATGTCGAGCGCCGCGCTTACAAGCAGGCGGTGTATGCGGTCCGCAACGACGAATCGGCTCTGGACATCGTCCAGGACGCGATGATGCGGCTTGCCGAAAAGTATGGCGACCGCCCGTCCGCCGAATTGCCGATGCTGTTTCAGCGCATCTTGCAGAATGCCATTCGCGACTGGTTTCGCCGCACCAAGGTACGCTCGTTCTGGACCAGCCTGTTCTCCAGCTTTGCGCCGGAGGGGGAAGACGGCGACGATTTTGACCCCCTGGAAACTTTGGAGGCCCAGGAAGGGTCGAAAGCGGCGGAAAGTGCTGCGGACGAAGTGAATCGGACCCAGGTGCTGGCAGCAATCGAGCGCGAAATCCAGAAATTGCCCGCGCGTCAACGGGAAGCATTCCTGTTGCGTTACTGGGAAGAGATGGATGTAGCCGAAACGGCAGAAGTCATGGGGTGCTCCGAAGGCAGCGTCAAGACCCACTGCTCGCGTGCCACGCACACGTTGGCCGTCGCGCTAAAATCCAAGGGAATTGTTCTGTAAGCATATGATTAATAATAAAATAAACACTGAAATCCAGACGGCCTACCTGATCAAGCGCGAACTTCAGGCGGGCGCGCGCGCCTTGCCGGAGGGAACTGCCGAGCGCTTGCGTGCCGCCCGTGAGCGAGCACTCGCTAAACAGCGCAAGACCGCCTCGTCCATGCAGCTCGCGGCAAGCGCAGCCCCGGCGAATGTCTTTCTGGAGTGGGCCGGGCATCTCGTGCCGGTCGTCGCCCTGGCGTTGGGGTTGTGCGCCATCAGCTATTGGCACCAATCGAATCGTGCGGAAGAGAACGCCGAAATCGATACGCAGATGCTGATCGACGAACTGCCGCCGCAGGCCTATGCCGACAAGGGCTTTGGCGCCTGGATTCAGCGCGGAGCGGAGTAACTTGGGCGCGCTCTGGTTGCGCAAGGCGCCGCTGCTCGCGGCGCTTTGTTTGTGGGTTGTCGCATTGGGCTCCCCGGCCCCGGTGCATGCCTTTACGCCGCCCCAACCCACCTGGAACCAGTTGAGCGGCCCCCAACAGGAGGCACTCAAGCCGCTGGCGGGTGAATGGGACAAGCTTGACAACTTTCGCAAGAAGAAATGGCTCGGTGTCGCCGACAAGTTCTCCGCCATGGCGCCGGATGCCCAGAAGCGGCTCCATGCCAGGATGGGTGACTGGGCGCGCATGACACCGGAGCAGCGGCGCGCGGCCAGGGACACCTTTCAGCAGGCCAAAGCGCTTCCACCAGAGCAGAAAAAGGCGGAATGGCAGAAGTACCAGACCCTGCCGGAAGCGCAGAAGAAACAGATTGCCGCCGCTGCCGAGGCGAGTAAGCCAGTCAAACAAAAGCAGGAGCGGCGCGCGCAGACGGCGAACGCCAAAACTGCCAAGCCGGCAGTGAAGTCCGCACAGGTCGCCCCAGCCTCGCCCACCACAACCGGGACGCCCGCAACCGCGCCGCCCGGTAACACGGCGGCTTCGCCGGAAGTGCCCGGGGGCGCGTCCGCCGGTCCGTTGGCCACGACGCTGGTGCCCCCTTCTGCAACAGTTCCGCCTGCTGTCGGCGCGCCGCCCGTACCGGCTGCGGCCCTCACTGCGCCCGCCCCCAGCAACTGACCCGGCTCGTGCGATCCGGGCCTGCCGTTCCGTTGTCCGCCATTTCCCCGCCCGGTCCCCGGCTACGCCGACGCCTGACCAGCCTCATCTATGAAGGCATTCTGGTGTTCGGCGTGGCATTCATCGCCGCGTACCTGTTCCTCACGCTGACGCAAAGCCGATACCCGATCGCAGCGCCGATGCGTTACGTGTTTCAGTTCTACATGTTTGCCATCGTCGGACTCTATTTTGTCTGGTGCTGGCGCCATGGCGGACAGACCCTGCCCATGAAAACCTGGAAAATCCGGCTGGTGGACCGGCAAGGCGGTGTGCCATCGCTGCCCCGGGCGTGGTGGCGCTACGCCCTGGCTTGGAGCGCACTGACACCCGCGCTGGCGCTTTATGCCTGGGGCTTCCGTTGGGGGTTGGCACTGATCGTTCTGCCTTTTCTCTGGCCCCTGCTGGACCGCGAGCGGCTCTTCCTCCACGACCGCCTTGCAGGCACCCGTCTCGTCACCGTGACCTGACTGTCCGCCAGTTTGTGGATAATGTCGGCCATCCACACCTATCCCGATGGCAGATCCCCATGAATATCCAGCGCCTGCGGCAGTTTGTACAAGGAATGACGCGTGTCGTCGAAGCGGACGGAGATCGGGAATCAGCCCTGCTTGAACGTGGCCAAGCGCTGATGCTGGACCTGATCACCCATGACGACTGGCTGCCCGAGGCATTCGCCAGACCCAGCCCCGAGCGCTACCAGCAATACCTGCTCTACTGCGATCCGTTCGAACGCTTCTCCCTGGCCAGCTTCATCTGGGGCCCGGGCCAGACCACGCCGGTCCATGACCACACCGTGTGGGGGATGGTCGGCGTGATGCGAGGCTCGGAGGTGTGCGAAGAGTATGCGTGGAATCAGGACCGCAGCAAACTGGACAAGACCGGGGAGCATCGCATCGCCCCGGGCGGCATCGATCTGGTCAGCCCCACGATCGGCGACATCCATACCGTTTCAAATGGTCTGGCTGACCAGGTTTCGGTGAGCATCCACTGTTACGGTGCCAACATCGGACGCGTCAGGCGTCATGTGTACGAACCCGCCTCGGGGGGCGTGAAGGAATTCGTTTCCGGCTACTCGAGCGACACCCTGCCCAACATCTGGTCGCAGTAATCGCGCCTGCGCCGCTCAGTAAGCGATGTAGGCGTACAGTTCGCGCGCAGTCTGGAAGCGGTCGTTCGGGTCTTTGGCAACCAGCTTGTTGAGCAGCTTCTGGAATGTGCGTACCTCATCAGGCAACTGCGGAATCGGTGCGCTCACGTGCATTTCCATGAGGTCAGAGGTATTGAGCGCCTGATACAGGGTGCGTCCGGTCAGCAACTGGTGGAAGATCACCCCAAGGGCGTAAATGTCACTGCGCGCGTCCAGCTTCTGGCCGAGCACCTGTTCCGGGCTCATGAAGTTCGGCGTACCCACCACGAAACCGACCTTGGTCAAACCGCCCTTGTCGTCAATTGACTTGGCGCCACCAAAATCGACGATCGCCAGATGGGTCTGGTCACGGAACATGATGTTGTGGGGCTTGAGGTCACGGTGGATCACGCCTGCATCATGAATCGCACCCAGCGCACGGGCGATCTGCGCGAAGATTTTCAGCCCCTGCACCGGCGGCATGCCCGCCTTGATGCGTTCGCGCAGGTCACCGGCACCGAAGTACTCCATGGCCAGATAGGCCAGGCCGTCATCGTAGCTGAGGTCGAAAATGCGGGTTACGTAGGCACTGCGGATCTTCTGGATCAGGGAAAACTCCTGCATGAAGCGCTCGACCACACGGGCATCCTTGCACAGCGCCGGCAGCAGGACCTTCAGGACGACTTGCAAATCGTCGCTTTCACGCCGCGCCAGGTAAACCTTGGCCGTGCCGCCCTCGCCAATCAGGCTCTCGATCCGGTAACCACGAATCCGCGGCGCCTCCGGGAGCGCGAGGGACGGCATCTCCTGCGGCTGACTGAGGATGGCATAGCTGTCGGTCTTGAGCTGGCTGGTGATGGCCTCCTCGTTGCGCCGCTCTGATACCGCGTTGGCAAGCGCTTCGTACAGGCGGCGCGGCGTCAGTTGCAGGCGCGACACGCAATCGACCACACCGGCCTTCATCGCCGCGCCCAGCATCAAGTCGTCATCGCGCCCGCTGGTCAGCATCACCACCGGCGGCAAACGGCCGGCCGATTTGGCCGCAGCTGCCAGCCATGCCACGGGACCGTCCGCCTCGATGCGCGAATCAATCAGAATGACGTCAAAGTTCCACTTGAATCCGCCGACGCTGGCCTGGGGGATGCCCTGCTTGGCCGGATTCCATTCCTTCACCGCCAGGGGAGAGGGGCGCTCACTGCCATTGCGCAGTGCCTGCCGCACCGCATCGGACAATCCCTCGCGCAGATATTCGCCCAGCACGGCACGAAAGTCCGCGTTTGTATCGACGATCAGGATTCGCATGAGAAAATGAGCCGCTTCCTCGGGCTCCCCTAAGCCACGCCGGAGCGGCAGTTCTTGAATCGATTATATGCGCGTGGCATGAACATCGGCATGCGGCAACTTTGTGACAGGTGGTAACCAGTGCTCTGGGTCAAGGCGTTTCACATCATCTTCGTGGTCACCTGGTTTGCCGGGCTGTTCTACCTGCCGCGGCTGTTCGTCTATCACACCCTCGCGGAGGACCGCATCAGCATCGAACGCTTCAAGGTGATGGAACGCAAGCTGTTTTACGGCATCATGACCCCGTCTGCCGTATTGGCGGTCGTGCTCGGGCTCATCCTGTGGCTCGGCTTTGGCGTGGGGCGTGGCGCCGGCTGGATGCATGCGAAGTTCGCGCTGGTGCTGGTGCTGCTCGCCCACCATGTCTACCTGGGCAAGCTGATGAACGATTTCAGGCATGACCGCAATCGGCATGGCCATGTGTTCTACCGCTGGCTCAATGAAATCCCCGCGGCACCGGTCCTGTTCGGCGCCGTGATCCTGGTTGTCGTCAAACCCTTCTAGGGAATCGCTGAATAGGTCTCTGATCTGCGGACTCGAGAACGACAGTATCGACACCAAGCAATGCGTTGCAAGAGTGACTTTCCTTCCCTACGAACTTATTCGGCCTTTCCCCAAACCCATGAAACCTGCCATCGACTATTACTTCACCTTGAGTTCCCCGTGGACCTACCTCGGGCACGAGCGCTTTGCCGCTCTGGCGCGCCAGGCCGGGGCGCCGGTTCGTCTGCGTCCGGTTGACTACGGCAAGGTGTTCCCGGTTTCCGGCGGATTGCCACTGAAGCAGCGGCCCCTGCAACGCCAGGCCTATCGGATGATGGAGCTGAAGCGCTGGCCTGCGCATCTGGGGATTCCATTGAATCCCGAACCGGCATTCTTTCCGGTTGCCAGCGACGATGCGGCGCTGATCGTGATCGCCGCCGACCAGGAGGGCAATGATGCCGGCACCGACGCCGGCATGCGGCTGGCCGGTGCCATCCTGCGCGCCTGCTGGGCCGAGGAGCGCAACATTGCCGACCCTGCCGTGCTGGCCGCCTGCGCCGATCAATGCGGCCTGTCTGGCAATGCCCTGCTCGAGACGTCCCGTTCTGATGCCGTCCGGCAGCGCTATCAGGATTACACCGCTGAAGCGATTGCCGCCCAGGTATTTGGCGCCCCCACCTATGTCTATCAGGGGGAGATGTTCTGGGGCCAGGACCGCCTGGATTTCCTGGCGCGCGCGCTGGATCGGCCGGCTTCGTGAACGAACATTTTTTCGTGCCCTGCCCGCGCGGCCTGGAAGCCGCCTGTGCTGCCGAGTTGGCGGAGCTGGGCATCGCAGCACCGCAGGAGGTCCCCGGTGGTGTCGGCTATCAGGCACCCTTCGATTCCGTCTACCGCACCAACCTGTGGAGCCGCATTGCCAGCCGCGTGCTCTGGCGCGTGGCTGAAGGCCGGTACCGCTCGGAGGAAGACATCTATCAGCTGGCCCGCGGTGTGCGCTGGGAGCAGCATTTCAACGCCGTGCAGACACTGCGCGTCGACTTGACGGCCACGCGCAGCCCCTTGACCAGCCTGAAGTTCACCACGCTGCGCGTCAAGGATGCGATCTGCGACCACCTGCGTGAGCTGACCGGCATCCGCCCCAGTGTCGACAAGAGCCAACCCGACATTCGCGTCTACGTGTATGTCGATGCCGAACGGGTCATGCTCTACCTGGATACCTCCGGCGAGGCCCTGTTCAAGCGCGGCTACCGCAGCGGCAAGGTGGATGCGCCGATCCGCGAAAATCTGGCGGCCGGCATCCTCCGGCTCACCGGCTGGCAACCGCATCAGCCCCTGGTCGATCCGATGTGCGGCAGCGGCACCTTCCTGATCGAAGCCGCGCGCATCGCGCTGGGCCTGCCACCCGGCATCAAGCGGCGCTACGGCTTCGAGCGACTCAAACGCTTCGATGCCGGCACCTGGGATGCCGTGCGCCAGGCGCCCCTCAGCACAACCACCAGCGCACCCAATCCGGCACCGCAGATTTACGGCAGTGATCTGTCGCAACAGTCGCTATCGATTGCGATCCAGCACTTCCATGCGGCCGGCGTTGCCAGCGTGATTCGAACCCGACAGGGTGACCTGCGCAACCTGCCCGCCCCGTGCGCGCTCAGGCCGGGTGAAACCGGTGTCATGATCGCCAACCCGCCTTATGGCGAGCGCCTCGGCACGCCAGAGGAGCTCGATGCCTTCTACCCGGCACTCGGCCATGCCCTCAAGGCGCACTACCCGGGCTGGAACTGCTTTTTCATCACCGGCGACCGCACCATGGAAAAGCGCATCCGCCTCAAGTCCGCGCGGCGTACCCCGCTGATGAACGGCGATCTGGATTGCCGCCTCTATGAGTTCCGCATGGTGAGCGGCAGCAATCGTCCACCGGCCTGACACTGCGGCCCGCAGCACGCCTGGTCGGCAAAAAAAAGCGCCCCACCGGGGCGCTTTGCATGATGCCGTCAACCGAAGCGCGCCACAGGGGGCGAGGCTTCACACGATATTGAGCGTCTCCATGCCTTGCGTGAGATCCTTGCTCTTCGAATCCTTGCTGTGCAGCTTGATCATCAGGCGCAGGTCGTTCACCGAGTCGGCGTTGCGCAAGCCGTCCTCGTAGGAGATGCGCCCGTCCTCGTACAGGTCGAACAGCGCCTGGTCGAAGGTCTGCATGCCGAGCTCGCGGGATTTCTTCATGATTTCCTTGATCTCGTGCACATCGCCCTTGAAGATCAGGTCGGAGATCAGGGGTGAATTGAGCATGATCTCGACCGCGGCGGCGCGGCCCTTCACATCCTTCAGCGGAATCAAGCGCTGAGCCACCAGCGCGCGCAGGTTCAGCGACAGGTCCATCAGCAACTGCGGGCGCCGCTCTTCTGGGAAAAAGTTGATGATGCGGTCGAGTGCCTGGTTCGCCGAATTGGCGTGCAGCGTCGCCATCGCCAGGTGGCCGGTTTCGGCAAACGCAATCGCATGCTCCATGGTCTCACGCTCGCGAATCTCGCCGATCAGGATCACGTCCGGCGCCTGACGCAAGGTGTTCTTCAGCGCCGCCTCCCACGACATGGTATCGACGCCGACCTCACGGTGCGTCACCACGCAGTTCTTGTGCGGGTGCACATATTCGACCGGGTCTTCAATGGTGATGATGTGGCCGTAGGAATTCTCGTTGCGATAGCCGATCATCGCCGCCAGCGTGGTCGACTTGCCCGAGCCGGTACCGCCCACCATGATCACCAGGCCACGCTTGGTCATCGCCACGTCCTTCAGGACGGTCGGCACTTTCAGGTCTTCAAAATTCGGAATCGCGGTGGTGATCACCCGGCACACCATGCCCATCGACCCCTGCTGCACAAACGCATTGACGCGGAAGCGGCCAATGCCGGCCGGCGAAATGGCGAAATTGCACTCCTTGGTGGCCTCGAACTCGGCCGCCTGCTTGTCGTTCATGATCGAGCGGCACAGGTCCGAGCAATGCTGTGGCGTCAGGGCCTGGTTCGACACCGGCGTCATCTTGCTGTCGATCTTGAAGGCCGGCGGAAAGCCGGCGGTGATGAACAAGTCCGAGCCCTTTTTGGCGAGCATCAGCTTGAGCAAGTCGTACATGAATTTTGTTGCCTGGTCGCGTTCCATGACCTACCTCTTGTCTTCAGTGCTGTGATCCGGGATTTCCATGAGTACGATGCGCCGGCCGGGCCGGCGCATCCGTCAGCCGACGAAGTTGTCCTTGTTCGCCGCCTTGGTGCGCGCTTCGGCCGAGGAGACGATGTTGCGCTTGACCAGATCCTGCAGGTTCTGGTCCAGCGTCTGCATGCCGAACTGCTGGCCGGTCTGGATCGACGAATACATCTGCGCAATCTTGTTCTCGCGGATCAGGTTGCGGATTGCCGGGGTACCGACCATGATCTCGTGTGCCGCCACGCGGCCCGAACCATCCTTGGTCTTGAGCAGCGTCTGCGAAATGATCGCGCGGATCGATTCCGAAAGCATCGAGCGCACCATCTCCTTTTCTGCCGCCGGGAACACGTCGACAATCCGGTCGATGGTTTTTGCCGCCGACGAGGTGTGCAGGGTGCCGAACACCAGGTGGCCGGTTTCGGCCGCCGAGAGCGCCAGGCGAATCGTCTCCAGATCGCGCATCTCGCCGACCAGGATCACGTCCGGGTCTTCCCGCAGTGCCGAGCGCAAGGCATTGTTGAACGACAGCGTATGCGGTCCCACCTCGCGCTGGTTGATCAGGCATTTCTTCGATTCGTGCACAAACTCGATCGGGTCCTCCACCGTCAGGATATGGCCGTACTCGTTTTCATTCTTGTGGTTCACCATGCCGGCCAGCGTGGTTGACTTGCCCGAGCCGGTCGGGCCGGTCACCAGCACCACCCCGCGCGGCTGGTCTGCCAGCTCCTCAAAAATCTTCGGCGCTTTCAATTCCTCGAGCGACAGGATCTTCGACGGAATCGTCCGCATCACCGACGCGGCGCCGCGGTTCTGGACAAAGGCATTGACGCGAAAACGCGCCAGATTGGGAATCGCGAAGGAAAAGTCGCATTCCAGGTTCTCCTCATACGCCTTGCGCTGGCCGTCGTTCATGATGTCGTAGATCATGCCGTGCACTTCGGTATGGTCCATCGGCGGCAGGTTGATGCGGCGCACGTCGCCATGCACCCGGATCATCGGCGGCAACCCGGCCGAAAGGTGCAGGTCGGAGGCCTTGTTCTTGACGACAAAGGCCAGTAGTTCGGAGATGTCCATCGGCATTTATAATTCCCCTTCCGCAATAGTCGGCAGCGCCGGAAAACCGTTTCCGCACTGGCCACGTGATTTCCCAAAGATTATCATGCCTGTGACGAACCGCGTGCAAGCGAATATTGCCGCCGTACAGGCCCGCATCGAGGCCGCCTGCGAGGCAGCCGGCCGGACCCCCGGATCGGTGCAGTTGCTCGCCGTCAGCAAGACCTTCGATGCCGGCGCCGTCGAGGCGGCGCATCAGGCAGGGCTGACGGCGTTTGGCGAAAACTACGTGCAGGAAGCGGTCGACAAGATCGCGCGCCTGCGCCATTTGCCGCTGCAGTGGCACTTCATCGGCCCCTTGCAAAGCAACAAGACGCGGCTGGTGGCAGAACACTTCGACTGGGTCCACAGTCTGGACCGCATAAAGATTGCCGAGCGGCTCTCTGCCCAGCGCCCCGCCGCCTTGCCTCCGCTGCAGGTGTGCATCGAAGTCAATGTCAGTGGTGAAGCGAGCAAGGGGGGGGTGCCCGTGGCGGAGGCAGCAGCGCTCGCCCAGGCGGTCGCCGCGCTGCCGCAGTTGAGGCTGCGCGGCCTCATGTCGATCCCGGAACCGGTCGAAGGGATGGCGGCGCAGCGCGCCCCGCACCGGGTATTGCGGGAGCTCTTCGAAAGTTTGCAGCACAACGGCCTTGCGCTCGACACGCTCTCGATGGGCATGTCGGGCGATCTGGAGGCCGCCATCCACGAAGGCGCGACCATCGTGCGCGTCGGTTCCGCCATTTTTGGCGCAAGGAGCACTTCCGCATGAACATCACCTTCATTGGCGGCGGCAACATGGCCGCGGCCCTGATTGGCGGCATGACCCGGAGCGGCTTTGCCGCCACCGAGATCAGCGTGGTCGAGCCGTTCGCCGCCTCGCGCGAGAAACTGGCCGGCGATTTCGGCGTCGCTGTGTACCCGGCCGCCGCCGCCTTCCTGGCTGCGGCAGACCTGATCGTGATGGCGGTCAAGCCGCAGAACATGCGCGAAGCGGCGCAATCCCTGGCGCCTTACCTTAGCAAGCAAACGGTGCTGTCGATCGCTGCCGGCACGCGGCTTACCGATCTTTCGCGCTGGCTCGGCGGCCATGCCAAGCTGATCCGGTGCATGCCCAACACCCCGGCCCTGATCGGCAAGGGCGTCACCGGCATGTTCGCCAGCGGTGTCGATGCGGCCGAGCGCGAAGGCGCCGAACGCGTCATGCGCGCCGTCGGCAGCGTGGTCTGGGTCGCCAGCGAGGCGCTGCTCGATCCGGTCACTGCGGTGTCCGGCAGCGGCCCGGCCTACGTGTTCTATTTCCTTGAAGCGATGCAGGAGGCCGGTGTCAAGCTGGGCCTGCCGCCTGAGGTGGTCAAGCAACTGGCACTCGATACGTTCCAGGGCGCGGCGCAGCTCGCGGCCACTTCGCCGGACGACTTTGCCACCCTGCGCGCCAAGGTCACCTCGAAAGGCGGCACCACCGAAGCCGCGCTCAAGGTGATGCAGGAGCGCGAGATCAAGGCAGCCATCGTCGCCGCACTCGATGCGGCCTCAAGCCGCGGCCGCGAACTCGGTGAATTGCTCGGCAAGGATTGAGCGGCGCCCGATCATTCGGCCAGGAATGGCCACAGGAGCCATTCTCCGGTGAGCCCTACAGCGCCGGCCAGAACGGCCAGGCCTTGCGGTTGAAGCCGTAGTCGAGCACGATGCCCGCAAAAATCGCCCCGCCCAGCCAGTTGTTGTGCAGGAAGGCGGCGAAGCAGCCTTCGCGGGTGCGCTCGCGAATCAGCGTCAGGTGGTACAGCGCCATGCCCATCGCCACCACCAGCCCGCCGAGGAACCAGCCCCCCAGGCCGGCCTGCATGCCCAGAAAGCCGATGATCGCCAGCGCTGCGGTGTAGCACAGCATCACGGCCGTCACATCGAAACGCCCGAAGGTGATCGCCGAGGTGCGGATGCCGATGCGCAGGTCGTCGTCGCGATCAACCATGGCGTACTCGGTATCGTAGGCAATCGCCCAGAAAATGTTGGCCAGCAGCAGCCACCACGCCTGCGCCGGGACCGTGCCGTACACAGCCGCATAGGCCATCGGAATGCCGAAACCGAAGGCCACGCCCAGATAGGCCTGGGGTACCGACATCACCCGCTTGGCGTAGGGATAGGACACCGCCAGGAACAGGGCCACGAGCGAGAGGAACCACACCAGCTTGTTCAGGCGCACGATCAACAGGAAGGCACAGGCAGCAAGCAGCGCGGCGAGGGTCCAGGCTTCGCGCGCGCTCACCTGGCCGGTGGTCAGCGGCCGGTCTCTGGTGCGCTTGACGTGGCGGTCGAAATCGCGGTCGGCGTAGTCATTGACGATGCAGCCGGCCGAACGCATCAGGAGCGTGCCCAGGGCAAACACCCAGATCAAGAACCAGGTGGGTTCGCCGTTGGTGGCAAACCACAGCGCCCACAAGGTGGGCCAGAGCAGTAGCAGCGTACCGATCGGCTTGTCCAGCCGCATCAGCCGTTCATACAGCGTGAGGCGTTCGACCAGAAACCGCACGTTCATGCAGCACTCCTTCTTGCAACACTTCTTCTTTTGCGTGCGCCAATGCTAGCGCAAAGCAGGAGGGACCGGCAGCCCATCAGGTCCCCAGATAGGCCTCGCGGCTGCCGAGCCAGCGCGCCAGATGCGCATCGGCGCGCGCATCGCCCGCGTCCAGCAACCGGGTGGCGCAATCACGCGCCGCTTCGATCAGGTCGAGATCCCGTTCCAGATCGGCAAAGCGCAACAGGGGCACGCCGCTTTGCGCCTTGCCGAGGAATTCGCCGGGGCCGCGCAGCGCCAGATCGGCACGCGCAATCTCGAACCCGTCGGTGGTTTCGAACATCACCTTGAGCCGCGTGCGCGCATTCTCGGACAGCGGATGCTGATACAACAGAATGCAGACACTCTCATGCACGCCGCGGCCGACGCGGCCGCGCAACTGGTGCAACTGCGACAGGCCGAAGCGCTCGGCGTGCTCGATCACCATCAGCGAGGCGTTCGGCACGTCGACGCCAACCTCAATCACCGTGGTGGCCACCAGCACATGAATGCTGCCGGCGACAAACCCGGCCATCACGGCCGCCTTCTCCGCCGGCTTCATGCGGCCATGCACCAGGCCGACCGAGAGGCCCGGGTCCTGGCGGGAACCCTGCCCCGGCGCGCCCGCTTCCCTACCCAACTGCGTACCCCACTGCGCACCCAACTGTGCGCTCAGCTGTGCGTGGGTCTCGACAGCCGTCTTCAACTGCAGGGTGTCCGATTCCTCGATCAGCGGGCAGACCCAGTACACCTGACGGCCTTCGCTGCAGGCATCGCGAATCCGCGCCACCACCTCATCGCGCCGCGCCTCGGCCACCAGCCGCGTCTTGATCGGCGTGCGCCCGGGCGGCAGCTCGTCGATCGCCGACACATCCAGATCGGCATAGAAGGTCATCGCCAGGGTGCGCGGAATCGGTGTCGCACTCATCATCAGCTGGTGCGGCACCACCCGCAGCGCCTTCTGCGACAGGGCCAACCGCTGGCCGACGCCAAAGCGGTGCTGCTCGTCAATCACCGCCAGGCCCAGGCGCTCAAACGTCACCGCCTCCTGAAACAGCGCGTGCGTGCCCACCGCCAGCCGGGCGGCGCCGCTGGCAATCGCTTCGGCCGCTTTGGTCTTCTCGCTCTTTTTCAGACTGCCGGCCAGCCAGGCGATGGGCACCCCGAGCGGGCCCAGCCATTCACTCAACTTGCGATAGTGCTGTTCGGCGAGGATCTCGGTGGGCGCCATGAACGCGGCCTGAAATCCGGCGTCGATGGCGCGGCAGGCCGCCAATGCCGCCACCACCGTCTTGCCGCTGCCGACATCGCCCTGCAGCAGGCGGCGCATCGGGTGCGGCGCATCCAGGTCGCGCGTGATCTCGCCCAGGGTGCGCGTCTGTGCCGCCGTCAGCCGGAACGGCAATGCCTTGAAGAGGCGCTCCTGGAGCCACTCTCCGCCCGTTCCCCGATCAGGCTGCAAGACCGGCGCCACTTCCTGACGGCGCGCCCGGTAGGCCCGCTGCAGGGAAAGCTGCTGTGCCAGCAGTTCATCGAACTTCATCCGGCGCCAGGCCGGATGCGCATCGCGGTCCAGCGCAGCCGCGCCTTCCCCGGCTTGCGGAAAATGCAGGGCCGCAATCGCCTCGGCAAACGGCATCAGCGCCAGGCGCGTTGAGACGTCAGCCGGCGCCGTGTCATGCAGGGCGGCATCGCGCCGTGCCCCTTCAATCGCGTTGACAATCAGCTTGCGCAGCGTCGCCTGCCCGAGGCCGGCCGTGGTCGGGTACACCGGCGTCAGCGCCTGCGGCAGGGGCGTATCGGGCTCCACTTCCCTGCAGCGCGGGTGCACCATCTCGGCGCCGAAGAACCCGGTGCGCGCTTCGCCGCACACGCGCAGGCGCTTGCCAGCGGCCATCTGCTTGACCTGGCTGCCGTAGAAATTGAGAAAGCGCAGCGCCAGGGTGCCCGTGTCATCTTCGAGCTTGACCACCAGCGTGCGCCGCGGCCGGTACTGGATGGTGTTCTCGATCACCACCCCTTCGACCTGCGCAAACACGCCCTCGGGCAAGGACGCGATCGGCGTGATGCGTGTTTCGTCCTCGTAGCGCAGCGGCAGGTGCAGGATCAGGTCAAAGCGGCTCGACAGGCCCAGGTGCGCCAGCTTGGTCTTGAGCGATCCGGCACCGGAGGTGGCGTTGCCGGCCGCCTTGCCGGCTACCTTCCTGGCGGGCGCTGCCTTGCGCGTGGTCAATCGATGACCAGCACCGCGTCTGCTTCCACCAGCGCGCCGCGCGGCAGGCTGGCCACGCCAACGGCGGCACGGGCCGGAAACGGCGCCGGGAAATAGCGCGTCATCGCTTCATTGACCTTGGAAAAATGCGCCAGGTCCGTCAGATACACCTGCACCTTCACCGCCGCGGCGAGCGACGATCCGCAAGCCTCGGCCACCGCCGCCAGGTTGTCGAATACGCGCACGATCTGGGCATCGATTCCCTCGACCAGTTGCCCGCTGACCGGGTCCAGACCGATCTGGCCGGAGAGATAACAGGTATTGCCGGCGCGAATCGCCTGGGAGTAGGTACCGATGGCGGCCGGGGCGTGCGGGGTGGAAACAGGAACTTTGGGCATGGCAGGTCTGGGCAGCAGGACAGGATGCAAAGTGTAACGGCCCGGCGGCCTGGACGCAGCCCTTTGATGCATGATGCGGTCAGGAGTAAAGTGATGCGAGACCGGATGCCAGACAAGGAGCACACACGTGAGCAGCAGCGCCGTTGCAGACAAGCAGACTTCCAACCGGGGGCAGGGTCCATCTGCCACCGCCTCCTCGGCGGCATGGCCCTTTATCGTGCGGCCCCTGACGCCCCATCTGGGCGCCGAGATCAGCGGCGTGAACCTGGCCGATGACCTCGATGACAGTATCTTCGCCGCCATCCACCGCGCCTTCCTGCAGTACCAGGTGCTGCTGTTTCCGCCACAGGACGTCCCACCCGGCCAGCAGGTGCGTCTGGCGCAGTGCTTCGGCGAAGTCCAGATCCACGTGATGAACCAGTACCACGCCGACGGCTACCCCGAGCTGTATCGCCTCTCCAACCTGGGGCCCGACGGCAAGCCGAACGGCAAGCACCCGGACAGGGGTACGCTGGCCTGGCATACCGATGGCTCGTGGCAGCGGGTGACCGGCCATGCCACCATCATCTATGGCGAGGTGATGCCGGCCGAAGGCGGCGAAACCCATTTCGCCGACATGTATCGTGCCTACGACCGCCTGAGCGACGCCTGGAAGGCGCGCATCGCTCCCCTGCGCGCGGTACACAACCTCGATTTCTCGCGCACCCGGCGCCATGGCGAAGACCCGCTCACCGAGGCGCAGCGCCTGGCCAAGCCGCCGGTCGATCATCCGGTGGTGCGCACCCACCCCGAAACCGGGCGCAAGTGCATCTACCTGGGCGATCACGCCGAGTACATCCTCGGCATGCCTTATGACGAAGGGCGGGCGCTGATCGAGGAGTTGAACGCATTGGCGATCCATCCGGATTTGACCTACGAGCACCGCTGGACCCCGCGCCAGCTGATCGTCTGGGACAACCGCTGTGTGCTGCACCGGGCCACCGGCTACGACGCCGCAACGCAGGGGCGCGTGATTCGCCGCTGCACCGTGCTGGGTGACGTGCCGGTCTGAACCGGTCGCCTCCAGGCTTCTGCATCCACGGCGCGCTGCAGGTCCTGCACGGACGGGTCCTGGGCTGACGGGCCCTGCGTATAATTTGCCGCTTCCGGCGCGATGCGCACCATCGCATCTGCCCGACACTCACGTCAGCACGCCTTGCCTGTAAACCTGATCTCCCTGATCGTCGTGATGGTGCTGGCACACACCACCTTCACCGGCAGCCGTGTCGCCCTCTCGCTGTTTGCCCTGAAACTGAACGCCTCGGCCTTTACCGTCGGCCTGCTGATGAGCCTGCTGGCGGTGATCCCGATGCTGTTTTCGGTGATGATCGGCCGCTGGACCGATCGCACCGGTGCCGCCCGGCCCGCGCTGATTGCCCTCGCCCTGATGCTGGTCGGCACCCTGTTGCCGGGATGGCTGCGGTCGGTCGAAAGCCTGTATGCGGCCAGCGTGCTGCTGGGCTCCGGCTTCACGCTTGCCCATGTGACGGTCAACAATGCGGTGGGCAACCTGGCCACCCCCGAGAACCGCAAGCGTGACTTCAGCTATCTCGCCCTCGGGTTCTCCACCTCCAGCGTGCTCGGCCCGGTGATCGCCGGTTTCGCCATCGACCATACCGGCCACGGCAACACCTTCCTGGTGCTGGCGCTGTTTCCTGTCACCGCGTGCGCCGCCTGGCTGGTGCTGCGCAAGACCGAACGCAAGCCCCCCAGGCGGGAAGCGCCGCCCGCCGATGCACGGGTGATGGACCTGTTGCGCAACGCCCCCTTGCGCGGTGTGTTCATCGTCAGCGGGCTGTTGTCGATGGGCTGGGACCTCTTTACCTTCATGGTGCCGCTGCAGGGCGCGCGCATCGGCCTCTCGGCCTCCACCATCGGCATCATCATGGGCACCTTTGGCGTGGCCACCTTTGTGGTGCGCGCGGCCATGCCGTGGATCGCCCGCAACCTCACGGAATGGCAAACCCTCACCGGCGCCCTCGGCCTGACGGCGTTTGTCTATCTGCTGTTTCCGCTGTTCAGCGCCGTGCCGGTGCTGATGACGCTGGCCTTCCTGCTCGGCATCGGCCTGGGTGCCTGCCAGCCGATGATCATGAGCCTGATCCACCTGTCGGCGCCGGCCGGCCGCACCGGCGAAGCGGTGGGCGTACGCACCACGGTGATGAATGCCAGCCACACGGTGCTGCCGCTCACCTTCGGCGCCCTCGGCGCGGCGTTCGGCGGCTTCATTCCGATTTTCTGGATCATCGCCGCCTGCATGACCGGCGGTGCCTTCTTCTCGCGCAGCCATGCGCGGCGCCACCAATGAAACGCCTCTCGCCCCGGCTGGCAGTGTGGCTGCGGCGCGCGGCCGTTGGCGTGGCGGCCCTGCTGGTGTTCGGCTGGAGCAGCGCCAGCGCCTACCTGTACCTGCAGCAGCGCAACATCATCTACCTGCCGACGCGCGAATGGGCCAAAACCCCGCAGGACTTCGGTGTCAATTTCGAAGCGTTCCAGCTGGAGGTCAAACGTGCCGACGGCCTGCGCGAGAGCATCAGTGCCTGGTGGCTGCCGGCGCCGGAGCCGAACGGCCATACGGTCCTGTTCCTGCACGGCAACGCGCGCAACATGGGCGCGGCCGGCAACGTCGAGAAGGTGGCGGGCCTGGCCAAGGCCGGCTTCAACGTGCTGACGATCGACTATCGCGGCTACGGCAAATCCGATGGCGAAGGCCCCTACGAAACCGCGCTCTATGAAGACGCCGCCGTGGCACTGGCCGAGCTGCAGCGCCGCGCACCGCAGCCGGGCAAGCGCATCCTGCACGGCCACTCGCTCGGCGGCGCAGTGGCGATCGACCTCGCCGCCCGCCATCCGGGCCAGTTTGGCGTGGCCTTCCTCGAAGCCACCTTCACCTCGATGTTCGAGATGTCCACCCTCAACCCGCTGTACCGTCTGCTGCCGGTAGGCACCTTGCTGACCGAGCGCTTCGATTCCCTCGCCAAGCTGCCTGCGCTGAAGCTGCCGGTACTGTTCATCCACGGCACCGCCGATGCGCGCATCCCGCACCGCATGAGCCGCGCGCTCTTCGCCCGGGCTGCCGAACCGAAGGCCTTCATCCAGGTGGAAGGCGGCGGCCACAACAATCTGCACACGCATCCGCAGTACGGCGGCGCCTATCGCCTGCTGCTGGAGATGGCGCGCAAATGACCCACAGCCAGGCCAGCGGGGGCCGGGAGTGGCGGCGGGCGCTCGGCGGGAGAGGTGCACGGCGCTGCACGACCGCCGCTGCCTGCATCCTCGCGGCCCTGCTGCTCGCTGCCTGTGCCGGCCCGGCCTTTGATCTGCAGGGCCATCGCGGCGCGCGCGGCCTGGCACCGGAGAACACGCTCACCGCCTTCGTGCGCGCACTGGAAACCGGCGTCACCACGCTGGAGCTGGACATCGGCGTCACCCGCGATGGCGTGGTCGTGATCCACCACGACGAGCGCCTCAATCCGGACATTGCGCGCAACCCCTCGGGGGCCTGGCTGCGCGCACCGACGCCGCGCCTGCGCGACCTCACGTTCAATGAACTGAGCCAATACAACGTCGGCGTGATCCGCCCCGGCACCGCGTATGCGGAGCGCTACCCGGACCAGACCCCGCGCGACGGCGAGCGCATTCCCAGCCTTGCGCAACTGTTCGAACTGGTCACCAAACGCGGCGATACGCGCACCCGCTTCAACATCGAAACCAAACTCACGCCTGACCGGCCGGATGACACCGTCGGCCCGGAAGCCATGGTGGGAGCGCTTCTTGGCGTGATTGCCGCGCACAACATGGCAGGCCGCGTGTCGGTCCAGTCGTTCGACTGGCGCACCCTCAAACTGGTGCAGCAGCGCGCCCCGCAGATTCCCACGGTCTATCTTTCCGCCCAGCGCCCCGCGTTCAACACCGTTGACATGAAAGGCCTGTGGACCGCCGGCCTGCTGCCGGCGAAGTTCGAATCGGTGCCGGCGATGGTGGCCGCGGCCGGTGGCGCCGTGTGGTCGCCCCATTTCGAGGATCTCACCCCCGCGCTGCTCAAGGACGCCCAGGCACGCGGCCTGAAAGTGATTCCCTGGACCGTCAACCAGCGCGATGCCATGGGCCGGCTGATCGATATGGGCGTCGATGGCCTGATTACCGACCGCCCCGACATTGGCGCCGCCGTGCTGCAGGAACGCCGCCGCCAGGCCCGGTGAGTACAACCGACAACCACACCCGAGAGCACGAGCCGATGCAGATCGCAACCACCCGCACCCACGCCGCGCCACGGCTGGCCATCAGCCACCTGGCCGCCACGCCGCAGGCAGCCGGCAGCGCGCCGAAGCTGCCGATCATCTTCCTGCATGGCATCGGCGCCAACCGCCGCCACTGGGACGACCAGCTCGCCTTCTTTGCGGCGCAAGGCCACGTCACCCTGGCGCCAGACCTGCGTGGTTATGGCGACAGTGAGGATTACGAGGGTGCACTCGATTTCATCGGCGATTTTGCCGACGATGTGGCGCGCACGCTCGACCATTTCCAGATCGGGAAAGCCCATATCGCCGGCCTCTCGATGGGCGGCCGCGTGGCGCGCTGGTTCTGGCACAAGTACCCGGCGCGCACCGCCAGCCTGATCCTGGCCAACACCCAGCCCGGCTTCGATGCGCTGGGAGAGGAGGCCACCGAAGCCTTCGTGCAGGCGCGCCTGGGGCCCTTGATGGCCGGGCACGACCCGGCTGATATCGCCACTGACCTGGCGCGCGGCCTGATCGGCCCGGGTGCCGTCGCCGGCGCCTACGACCGCCTGCTCGCTGCCATGACCGCCCTGCACCGCCATTCGTACATGAAGACCGTGCGCGCCTCGGTGGAACAGGATCGCGGCTTTCCGCTCGAAGCGATCAACGTCCCCACGCTGGTGATCGCGGGCGCAGAGGATCAGCTTTACCCGCCGACACTGGCCGCCTCGATGGCCGGGCGCATCGACAACAGCGTGCTCAAGGTGATCGCGCACGCCGGCCATCTGTCCAACATCGAGCAGCCCGACGCCTTCAACCAGACCGTGCTGGCCTTCCTCTCTGGCCTCCACTCCGCCCCCCACTGAAGGCCCGCTGTTGCGGCGCACCCGGCCGCACGCCCGCGCCTGACGACATGGGCGGCATGAAAACTGCTTTGCAGGAAGCAGTGCACAAATCCCCACAAATTGTGCACAATGCCGGTGCGAACCTGCCGTCTCGCACGCATCCCGTCCCCGTTTTCGCCCCAGGAGAGTGCCATGACCCTGCAATCGAATCCCCTCTTCCGCACCGCCGCCGCGCTGGCCGTCGCCGCCGGTGCATTGTTCGCCGCCTCGCTCAGCAGCCAGGTGCATGCCCAGGTGCCGGCCGGCTACCCGGACAAGCCGGTGCGCATCATCGTGCCCTTCCCGCCCGGTGGCGCCGCCGATACCTTCGCGCGCATGGCCGGCCAGAAATTGTCGGAGGCCTGGGGCAACAAGCAGGTGATCATCGAAAACCGCGCCGGTGCCGGCGGCATCATCGGCACCGAAGCCACCGCCAAGGCCGCGCCCGATGGCTACACCTTCCTCATGGTCACCATCGGCCATGCGGTCAACCCCTACATGTATTCCAAGCTGCCGTACGACACCAAGGCCGAGCTGACGCCGGTGGCCGTCATCGCCAACGTGCCCAGCCTGGTGGTGGTCGGCCCCGGCTTTGCCGGCAAGACCCTGCGCGACCTGATTGCCGCCGCCAAGGCCAAGCCCAATGACATCCAGTACGCTTCCTCGGGCATCGGCAGCACCAGCCACGTGGGCGCGGCGCTGATGGAATCGCTGGCCGGCATCGACATGCTGCATGTGCCCTACAAGGGCGCCGCACCCGCACTGCAGGATGTGATGGGCGGGCGCGTGCCGATGTCGGTGGACATCATCACCTCCTCGATCCAGCAGGTGAAGGCGGACAAGCTCAAGGCACTGGCAATCACCAGCGCCAGGCGTTCGCCGCAATTGCCGGAGGTGCCCACGGTGGCCGAAGCCGGCATCCCCGGCTACGATTTCTCCGCCTGGTACATGCTGATTGCGCCGGCCAAGACGCCTCCCGCCATCATCGAGCGTGTCAACGCCGACCTGCGCAAGATCTCAGGCTTGCCGGACTTCAGGAAGCGCATCGAGGACATCGGCGGTGAAGTGCTCTCCATGAGCGTGAAGGAATCGAACGATTACCTCAACAACGAATTTGCGCGCTGGTCCAAGGTGGTCAAGGAACGCAACATCAAGGCGGACTGACGCACGGCTGGTGCAGCAGTCAACAGGAGCGTATGAGCATGCGTGATTTTCGCGGCTACGGCGGCAAGTTGCCCGCCGTGCGCTGGCCCGGCCAGGCGCGGGTGGCGGTGTCCTTCGTCGTCAATTTCGAGGAAGGCGGCGAGTTCTCGATCTCCGATGGCGATGCCCGCAACGAAGCCGTGTACGAAGTGATCGACCGGCAGGAAACCGCCGACCCCTGCATCGACAGCCACTTCGAATACGGCACCCGTACCGCCTGGTGGCGCATTGCCGACCTGTTCGACAAGTACGGCGTGCCGTTCACCCTCAACTCCTGCGGCCGCGCCGTCGAGCGCAGCCCGTGGCTGGCGCAGGATGCGGTGGCGCGCGGCCATGAAGTCTCGGCCCATGGTTACCGCTGGGAAACCCACGCCGGCATGCACGAGGCTACCGAGCGTGCCAACATCGCCGCCACCGTCAAGGCGATCCGCGATGCCACCGGCGCCGCACCGCGCGGCTGGCACACGCGCTCGGTGCGCACGCCGAACACGCGGCGCCTGCTCGTCGAGCAGGGCTTTCTCTACGACAGCGATGCCTACAACGACGATACGCCCTACTTTGTCGATGTGGTCGGCAAGCGGCATCTGGTGCTGCCCTATGCGTTTGACACCAACGACATGCAGTTCCAGCACACGCACCGCTTCGTGACCTCGGCCCACTTCTCGGACTACGTCTGCGATGCCTACGACTGGCTGGCGCGCGAGGGCGAGACCATGCCGCGCATGCTCTCGATCGGCCTGCACCTGCGCATGATCGGCCGGCCGGGGCGCATGAAGGCACTGGAAACCATCCTGCAACATGTGGTCGATTCCAACGTCGAGTGGGTGGCCACGCGCGAGCAGATCGCCCGCCACTGGATCGCCGCCACCACCTGACGGCCGCGCCCTGACGGCGAGCCGTCGCCACGCAGCCTTGCGCTAAAGTGCACGCATGGCTGCTACCGAAGACCTGATCTACGACACCATTGCCAAGGCGCTGCTGGCCGGGCGCCTGGCGCCCGGTGCGCAACTGGTGGAAGTGCGGCTGGCGGAAATTTTCGGCGTCTCGCGCGAGCGCATTCGCAAGGTGTTGCACCGCCTCGGCCATGCGCGCCTGCTGGAACTGATTCCGAATCGCGGCGCCTTCGTCGCCAGCCCCACGCTGGACCAGGCGCGCGAAATCTACGAAGCACGGCGCATCGTCGAAGGCGGCATCGTCGGCCGCCTGGCCGGGCGCCTCACCGCCGCGCAGGCCACCGCCCTGCGCGCCCACGCCAAACTGGAGGAGGCCGCATTGAAGCGCGGTGATCGCGCCCTCTCGATTCGCCTCTCCGGCGAATTCCACACCCTGCTCGCCGCCTGCGTCGCCAGCCCCTTCGTGCTGCGCCAGTTGCAGGAACTGGTGAGCCGCACCTCGATGCTGGTGGCCTTCTTTGAACCGGCGGCCTCGTCCGAATGCGCCTGTGAGGAACACGAAGAGATTCTCGCCGCGCTGCTCAAGGCTGATCCGGCGCGCGCCATGAAGGCCATGCACACGCACCTCTCACTGATCGAGACGCGTCTGACGCCGCGCGCGGCCCTGCCGGACGCGCTGGCCGAACCGGAGACCGAGCTGGCACGGGCCTGGGCTGTCGCCACCAAAGGCACGCCCAAGACCACGCGCGCCGTGCCCCGCAAGACAACCCGTACCGCACGCAAGCTGCCACGCACCTGAGCCGGCAGCACCAAGGAAAAGCCGCCATGCGCCTCCACTCCCACAAGCAACGCCCGTTTCATCTGAGCCCGCTGGCGCTGGAGTGCCTGCCGCGCGCAGAGGGAGATATGGCGGAAACCCTTGGTGGGAGCGCCTCTCAAAGGCATGAACAACCGCGCGACCGCGACGCCGCCAGCGCCGATTCGATCCACGCGGTGCTGCCGGAGTACTTCCACCTCTTCGCCAAATTTCTTTCCGGCCCGGTAGCACCAGCGAAAGCGCCGATACCCGACGACGTGCTGGTACGTGCCAATAACCTCAAAGCCTCGGCCTACTTTCTCGATGCCACCATCGCCGGCTGCTGCACGCTCATGCCGGAAGAGGTGGCCGTAGCGCCACACCTCGCTGGCCACACCCACGCCTTCGTGTTCCTGATCGAGTTCGGGCGCGAACCAAAAGAAGGCGAGCCGGGTGCAGAGTGGATTCGCGGTACCAACGTCGCGCGCACGGACGTGCGCTGTGCCGAGCTGGCGGTGATCCTGTCCGGTTACCTGCGCTGGATGGGCTTCCACGCGCGCGGCCACGCGGTCGGCGCCAGTGAAATCAACATCGAAGCCCTGGCCGTTCGCGCCGGCGTGGTGCGCGCAGGCGCGGACGGTACGCTCGAGGCGCCGTACCTTGCGCGCGGCTTTCGCCTTGGTGTGGTCACCACCGATTACGCCCTCGCTGCGGATGCACCGCTCGATCCGCATGCGCCCTTCCTGCCTGCCGACCCCGACCAGCGGGCCGCGATTCGTGACGGCGTGATGGGCACGCGCCCGCTGTGGTGGGACGACAAGCTCGCCGAGCGGCCCGTGCACATGGGCCGCTACCCGATGGAAACGATCCCGCGCATGGACGAACCCACTACCCTGGTGCTGCGCGACGAAATCCAGCGCATCCCGAAACGGGGCGATTTCTTCAAGCGCGCGCAATCCGGCGATCTGGGCGAGAAGGCCAAACGCGAGCGGCCGCGCTTTCCGATGAAGCACCCTTACGCACTGGGCATGCAGCCGCTGATCCAGCAAATGGTGCCGCTGCAGGGGTCGCGCGAAAAGCTGACCCCGACCGGCATCGGCGGCGACCTGTCGGACCCAAAACGCAATGCCGACGCCATCAAGGCGCTGGGCTATTACCTCGGCGCCGATTTCGTCGGCATCTGCAAGCTGGAACCGTGGATGGTCTATTCGCACGACGAGATCGAAGGCAAGCCGATCCCCGTGTATCACGACTATGCGGTGGTGATGCTGATCGACCAGGGCTACGAGACCATGGAAGGCGCCAGCGGTGACGACTGGATCTCGGCCAGCCAGTCGATGCGCGCCTACCTGCGCGGCGCCGAGATCGCCGGCATCATGGCGGCGCACTCGCGGCGCATGGGCTACTCGGCGCGCGCCCATTCGAATGCGCACTCCGAGGTGATCCACAACCCCGCCATCCTGATGGCCGGCCTGGGGGAAGTCAGCCGCATTGGCGACACCATGCTCAACCCCTTCATCGGCCCGCGCTCCAAGAGCGTGGTGTTCACCACGGATTTGCCGATGGCGGTGGACCAACCGATCAACTTCAACCTGCAGCAGTTCTGCGAAGGCTGCAAGAAGTGCGCGCGCGAATGCCCCTGCAATGCGATTCCGTTTGGCCCGAAGGTGATGTTCAACGGCTACGAAATCTGGAAAGCCGATGTCGAGAAGTGCACCAAGTACCGCGTCACCAACATGAAGGGCTCGGCCTGCGGGCGCTGCATGAAGATGTGCCCGTGGAATCGCGAGGACACGGTGGAGGCCGAAGCCTGGATGCATGCAGCGATCGCACATCCGGAGAATGCCAAGGCATTGTCAGACCAGGACGATGACAACGGCGTGGGCGCGCGCAACCCGGTCAAGCGCTGGTGGTTTGATCTGGAAGTGGTGGATGGCATTGCGATTCACCCGGTGGCCGGCATCAACGAGCGCGACCTTGACCTCGGACGCATGCGCCTCTCCGACAAGCAGAAGCTGGCGATGTTTCCGGCGGCCCTGCAACCGAAGGGCGGCACCACCGTCAACGAAGTGGTGCCGGTAGACCGTGAAGCCGGTCTTAGAATGTATCTGGAGGCGGAGCGGCCCGAGCATGCACGGGCCCGTACCGCAGGCGCCGCAACTGGCGCACCCACCACCGCAGACCAATAATTCAGGAGACCCGCCGTGAAACGTGCGCTGCCCCGTTTGTTTGCTGTGCCGCTTTCTGCCCCGCTTTCTGCCCTGTTGTTCGTTGCCTGCCTGGGTCTGCCCGGCACCTTGCTGGCGCAGGCCTTTCCCAACAAGCCGGTGCGCATCGTGGTGCCGTTCCCGCCCGGCGCCGCGACTGACAACCTGGCGCGCCTGCTGGGGCAAAAGCTCGCCGAGAGCTGGGGCCAATCGGTCGTGATCGACAACAAGCCCGGCGCCGGCAGCATCGTCGCCGCGCAGGCCGTGGCCACGGCACCGGCCGATGGCTACACCCTCTTCATGGGCCACATTGGCACCCACGGCGCCAACCCGGCGCTGTACGCCAAGCTGCCGTATGACCCGGTGAAAGACTTTGCACCCGTCACCAACCTGGTGAGCATTCCCAATGTGCTGGTGGTGCACCCTTCGGTAGCGGCCAGCAACGTCAATGAACTGATTGCCCTGGCCAGGGCGCAACCCGGCAAGCTCAACGTGAGTTCGCCCGGCATTTCCACCTCTGCCCACCTGATCATCTCCCTCTTCCGTTCCGTCACCGGGGCGGACATGACCCACGTGCCCTTCAAGGGTGCCGCGGCAGCCACCCAGGCCATCGTCAGCGGCGAGGTGCAGGCCGCATTCGATACGGTGACCACGCTGATGCCGCAGGTGCGCGCCGGCAAGGTGCGGGTGCTGGCGATCACCTCGAAGGACCGCTCGGCCGCCGCACCGGACGTACCGCCCCTGGCTGAAACCGGCGTGCCCGGCTTTGACGTGTCCACCTGGTTTGCGATCTTTGCGCCGGCCGGCACCCCGCGCCCGGTGATCGAGAAACTCAATGCCGACCTTATCCGCACCATGCAATCCAAAGACGTGGCCGACCGCCTCGTCGCCATGGGCATGACCAACACCACCGGCACGCCGGAGCAGCTGGCGGCGCACGTCGCGAGCGAAATCACCCGCTGGGGCCGCGTGGTGAAGGAAGCCAACATCAAGGTGGAATAAAGGCGCCGCAACCATGAGCACCCCTGCCAACTTCATCCCGCTGACCAGCTACCGCGAATACCCGCCGGCCGACATGATCGAGCGGGCACGCACGTTCAATGCCGAAATACAGCGCCGCCGCACCGTGCGCGAATTCTCCGACCGGCCGGTGCCGCGCGAAATCATCGAACAGTGCCTCTTGGCTGGCGGCAGCGCGCCTTCCGGTGCGGCGCTGCAACCCTGGCACTTTGTGGTGATCGGCAGCGCGGAAGTGAAAGCCAAGCTGCGCGTGGAGGCCGAGAAGGAAGAGCGCGAGTTCTACAACGGCCGCGCCCCGCAGGAATGGCTGGACGCACTGGCGCCGCTGGGCACGGACGAACACAAACCGTTTCTGGAAACCGCGCCCTGGCTGATTGCCATCTTCGAGAAAACCCATTCCACCCTGGCAGACGGGCGCCGCGTGAAGAACTACTACGTGGGCCAATCGACCGGCATTGCCTGCGGCATGCTGATCACCGCGCTGCACCACGCGGGGCTGGCCACGCTGACGCATACCCCCAGCCCGATGGGCTTTCTCAACCAGATCCTCGGCCGGCCGAAGGAAGAGCGGCCCTTCCTGTTGCTGGTGGTGGGCTACCCCGCGCCGGACGTGAAAGTGCCGGACATCCACCGCAAGCCGCTCGACCAGATTGCCACGTTTCTCTGACGGGCATCGGCCTGCGAGCCGCTCCCACCAAGGGTTTCCGCTGTTTATCGATCCGGCGCTGCTGGCCGGGCCGCAGGCCTGGATTCAGGCAGCCACTTCGACATACTCCACCGTGCTGACAGGAAGCGGCACGGCGAGCCCCTCTTCCCGCAACCCTTCGAGGTGGAACGCGATGGCTTCGCGTATCTGCTGCTCACACTCGTCAAGCGTGGCGCCCGTGGCGATGCAACCTGGCAGATCAGGCACGTAGGCGGAGTAGTTATTACCCGCATGTTCGATCACGATGGCATAGCGCATCAATTAAGCATACCTGCATTCTCGGGCATCGACAAAGGCGCATACAGCAAGTAAGGGATCAACGGCTCCTCCACGCGAAACCCGCCCTCAGGCACGCTGCGCAACAAACCATCGAGCGGACTCGCGGTACCACCGGCGGCAACCTTGAGCACATGGGTATAGATCATCGTCGTCGAGACATCGGAGTGGCCAAGCAACTCCTGCACGGTACGGATATCAGTGCCCGACTGCAGCAGGTGGGTGGCGAAAGAATGACGCAGCGTATGCACCGAAACCGGCTTGTGGACGCCGGCCGCCGCCACGGCACGCTTGAGCGCACGTTGCAGGCGCTCCTCGAACAAATGGTGCCGGCGCACCTCACCACTGCGCGGATCGACCGAGAACGTGGGCGCCGGAAACATCCAGAACCAGCCCCAGGTGTGGCCAACCTTGGGATACTTGACATCCAGCGCATGCGGCACCTCGACACCGCCGCGCTGCGCCTCGCGGTCAGCCACCCAGATGGCGCGCGCCGCCATCATCTGCCGGCGCAGCGCCGGGGCGAGCGAGCGCGGGAGCATCACCACCCTGTCCTTCCCGCCCTTGGCCTCGCGCACCAGGATGACATGGCGGTCGAAATCGACGTCCTTGACG
>CAYUEG010000031.1:30490-31193 GCA_964443245.1 uncultured Burkholderiales bacterium
GCCGCATGCTCTCCATGAGCCGCATGCCGGTGCCGTAGAGCAACTGCGCCAGCAGCGCCATTTCACCTTCCAGATGGGCGAAGATGCCGGCCACTTCATCTTTCGTCAGCACGGAAGGAATGCGCTTGATGTGCGCCGGCCGCTTGATGCCGTTCATCCACGGCAAATCGACGCCCAGCACCTCGCGATACAGAAACAGCAGCGCGCTCAAAGCCTGGTTATGCGTGGAAGCGGAGACCTTGCGCTCGTTCGCCAGCATGGACAGGAAAGCCTCGACCTGTGGCGCCCCCATTTCACGCGGGTGCCGCAAACCGCTCCAGCGCACGAAAAAGCGCACCCAGTGAAGGTAGGCATTTTCGGTCTTTAGGCTATAGTGCAAATACCGAATCCGCTCCCGAACCTGGTCCAGAAGTCGCGTGGAATGCAGCGGCGGGTTGCGGGGTTTCACGGAGGAATTTATACATGTATTTTTATACAGTATACTACTCGGAAAGCCAAGGTGCAAGCGGCTTTCCGCCGCTTTCGTCGCCCAGATTAGACGGCAGCCGCCAGATTAGATGGCAGTTTTTGCGGTCTACATTACGTTAGCAGTCTCATGCACCGCTCACTTCCAATTGGCCTGATGTCGATCCTCGGTTTGGTGGGATTTGCTGCTCTTTCGGTGCCGTTCCTGGGGTCGTTGTGGCCATCTGAGCGGGCCAAT
>CAYUEG010000032.1:0-26127 GCA_964443245.1 uncultured Burkholderiales bacterium
TCGCCGGCGAGCTTCTCGTAGCGTTCGTCGAGGCCGAAATGCGCGCCTTCATCCATTTCGGGTTCAAGCAAATGGTCGAGCACGATGCGGATCGCCGGGTAGGTGCGGGTCAATTCGATGATCGCGGGAATGGACGGCCCGCCGCCGCCGTGTGACAACACCTCCAGATCCATCACCAGCCCGAGCTCCTGACAGACGTCCCAGCTCCTCAAGGCGCTGGGCGAGTTGAGCCAGGGCATGCTGCCGTCAGGCTTGCGGCCGCCAAACAGGCGCAAACCGGCCAGGCCGTTCTCGCGGGCGTACTTGCGTACCAGATCCGGGGTGCCGGGATCCTCGGCATCGAGGATGACCACAGCGGAAAACAGATCCGGATACTTGTCCGACGAGTCGAGGATATAGCTGTTGTCGTAGCGGTAGATCATGCGCTTTTGCACCGCGACGATGCCGTCGACGTTCTCCTCCTTCATCCACTGCAGCACGCGCAGGGCGTCCGGCACCTCGTTGATCGGGTTCGGCCCATGATGCCCGCCCGGTTTGCCGATCACGCCCGGCGCACGGTAGGGCGCGTCGGCGGCACGTTGCATCGGATTGCGCGGATACTTCACCTGATCGTCGGCCACCAGATGGGCGTGCGAGTCGAACAGGAGCGGGCGGGAAGGGCTGGCGGAGGTCACGGCGGATTCCTTGTGGCGGTTCAGGGCGAGTGCGCGAAAGGCGAAACCGGATTATTGCCGATCGGCCCGGAACTGGCGCATACCCGCCCCCGGGCTTTGGCAACTTTTCGCAGTGCGAAATCAAACAACAATCCGCTTGAGCCACGGAGCGCGCAGGCGCATCCTTTGCAAAGTGGCGTAACCTCTCGCCTGAAGCACTCCGGCCATGTGCCGTATGCTGATCCCCATGCCCATTGCCAGCCAGCAGATCCGCGCACTTACCGCCAGCCTCTACGAATGGTCCCTCAAGAAGGTGCCGGACGACACGCAGGCCGTTCTAAGACGGGCGGCCGGCACCGAGACCGACAAGGTCGGCCGGAAGACCATCGCCATCATGCTGGAGAGTGCCGGGGCGGCAGAGCGCGAAAGCCATTTGGTCTGCACCGACGTTGGCGTGCCGACCTATTCGGTGGCGATCGGTACCCGCATCGCCTTTGACGGCCCGGTGCGCCAGGCCATCACGGATGGTTTTGCCGATCTGGTCGCGCGCATCCATCCGCCCATTCTCAAGATGGTGACCAACCCGCTCACCCATGAGCGCAGCTACGCCGGCCGCGCCATGCCGCTGGTGAGCTTTGATGTGATCGACGATGCGGACTATGTCGAAATCGCCTGCGCACCGAAAGCCATGGGCACCGGCCGCTGGGAAGCCATCGAGACGTTTGTCTATCCGAGCCACGAAACCATCGAGAAGTTCGTCCTCGACACCGTGCTTACTGCCGGCAGCCAACCCTGCCCACCGATCGTGGTGGGCGTCGGCATCGGCGGCACCTTCGACTATGCCGCCAAGATGGCCAAGGAACAGGTGCTGCGGCCCTTCGGCAAGACCAATCCCGAACCCATCCTCGCGGCGATGGAACAGCGCCTGCTCGATGCGATCAACGCCACCGGGATCGGCCCGATGGGCACCGGCGGCGACACCAGTGCCATGGCGGTGCATATCGACTATGCCGCCAGCCACGGCTTCATGCCGGTGGCGGTGGCCTTCAACTGCTGGATCAACCGTCGTACCCGTGCCCGGATTTACGCCGACGGCCGGGTGGAGAGGCTCGAATGAATCAGCCAGCCGAATCGACGGGCGCCGCTGACGTGCGCGAACTTCGCCTGCCACTCGCCGAAGCCGAGGTGCGCGCGCTCAAGGTGGGTGACCAGGTGTGCCTGACCGGGCCGGTCACGATGACGATCGGCCTGCCGACCCACAAGCGGATGGCGGAACTTCTCGAGCGCGGTGAAGCCCTGCCGCTGGATCTGCGTGGCGGTGCCTTCGTCCACCTGAGTTCGTTCAACCGCGAAACCGCCACCGGCCACGAAGCGCTGTACCTGAACCCCTCCACCAGCACGCGCTACAACGACAGCATGCCCGCGATCATCCGCCACAGCGGCGTGCGGGTGGTCGGCGGAAAGGGGGGCTTGTCGGCACAGTGTGTCGACGCGTTGCGCGAGGCCGGTTGCGTGTACCTGTCCTTTCTGGGTGGCGGCTGCACCCTGTTGTCGCACGCAATTCGCGGTGTGGCGTCGGTGCACTGGCCCGAGTACATCTCGCAATTTCGTCTCACCACGCTCAATGTAGAGCGGCTGGCGCCGGCAGTGGTGGCGATTGATGCCCATGGCAACAGTGTTTACGACAGCGTTGCCGCGCGTGCCCGCGCGCGGCTGCCCGACATCCTGCGCCGCCTCGGCGAGGCGCGCGCCGGCAGCACCTGAATTTGCAGTACACAACAAACCACAAGGAGACCAACATGATCCGCACATCCTGGCACTTCGCCGCTCTGCTTGCCGCGTCCGTTTTCGCGTTCGCCGGCGCGCCTTCCCATGCACAAGACTATCCGGCAAAACCGGTGAGGGTGCTCGTTCCGTTCCCCGCCGGCGGCAGCGCCGACATTCTTGCGCGCCTGATCGCGCAGGGCCTTTCCGAGAAGCTCGGCCAGCAGTTCGTGGTCGAGAACCGTGCCGGCGCCGGTGGCAACCTGGGCACCGATGCCGTGGCCAAGGCCGCACCGGACGGCTATACGCTTGGGCTTTCGACATCAGGACCATTGGCCAACAACAAGCTGCTGTACAAGTCGATGCCGTATGACCCGGAGAAGGCCTTCGCACCGATCATCCTGGTCGGCGAAATTCCGCTGGTGATTGTTTCCAACCCCTCGGTACCGGCGAAGAATCTGAAGGAATTCATTGATCTGGCGCGCGCCAACCCGGGCAAGCAAAGCGTCGGCCATCCGGGCAACGGCACCATCGGCCACCTCGCGCTCGAACTGGTGAAGTCCACCACGCGCACCGACCTGCAGTCGATTCCCTACAAAGGCGATACGCCGGCGATGACTGACCTGCTTGGCGGATCCATCCAGGCGATTTCGGCACCGGTGTCGGCCTTTATTCCCAACATCCAGGCGGGCAAGCTCAACGCGCTGGCCGTGACCTCGAAGACCCGCTTTCAGGGGCTGCCCAACGTTCCCACGGCACAGGAACTGGGCTTCGATATCGAGGCCTCGGTATGGTTCGCCATGGTGGCTCCGGCGGGCACGCCCAAAGCCATCGTCGACAAGGTCAATCAGGAGGCCAACCGCATCATCAATTCGCCCGAAGGACGTGCCAAGCTGGCGCAGTTCGGCGCGGTGCCGATCGCTGGTGCCCCGGAACGCCTGGCTGCGCAGATCGCCACCGACACTGCCAAATGGAAGCGTGTGATCGACGCGGCGAAGATCAGCCTGGACTGAATGCAGGCGTTTCGATCCGGCGACACACAGACCAACGGCATGTCCCAATTCATCACCATCGACGCGGCAACGCTGTCCACCCCGGATGCCTACCGCCTGCTGGTCGGCTGCGTGACGCCGCGGCCGATCGCCTGGATCACCACGGTCAATGCGCAAGGCGTCGTCAACGCGGCGCCGTTTTCCTCCTTCAACTATGTGGCGCACAGCCCGCCGATGCTGGCGGTGAACATCGGTTCGCGCGAGGGCAAGCTCAAGGACACGGCGCAGAACATCGTCGATACCGGCGAATTCACCGTCAACGCTGCCACCGAAGCGAACATGGAGCTGATGCATCAGTGCAGCGCCGAGTATGCGCCCGGGGAGAGCGAGGTGGAGGCGCTGGGCATCGCGCTTCTGCCCGGCAGCAAGGTACGGGTGCCGCGGATTGCCTGCTCGCCGATCCAGATGGAGTGCCGCCTCGAGCAGGTGGTCCCGCTGGGCCGCGGCCTCAATACCCTGTATATCGGCGAGATCGTCGCGTTGCATCTTTCCACCGATGTCTACGACGGCCGCAATGTCGACAGCGCCAAGGTGCGTCCGGTCGCCCGCCTGGGCGGGCCCTATTACGCGGCGTTGGGCGAAATCTTCAACCGGCCGGCCCTGGCCAAACCCCCCAAGTAAGATTTGCGTCGAGAGGAATCCCGCATGGATCTGCAAGCCACGCTACGCGCCGGTGTGACCTCCGGCACCTTCATCAAGACGGCGCACCCGCAGGTGGTCGAAGTACTCGGTACGACGGGTCTTGCCTTCGGCGTGATCGATGCCGAGCATGCCCCTTTCGATCGCAACCTGCTGGATCTGATGATGCTGGCCGGCTGCGCGGCCGGTCTGCCGCTGCTGGTGCGTATCCCGGACAAGGCGGGCCCGACCATCCTGCAGGTGCTGGATCTGGGTGCGGCCGGGCTGGTGGTGCCGCATGTCAACAACGTCGAGGAAGCACAAGCGATTGTGGCGCGGGCGCGCTACCGTGGTGGTGAACGCGGTTTCTCCGGTTCGCCGCGATTTGCGGGCTATGGATCCATGGGCATGAAGGCGGCGCTCGATGCCGGCGACAGGACGGTCATCATGTGCCAGATCGAAAGTGCCGACGGGCTGGCCAACGCCCGGGCCATCGCGGCGGTGCCGGGTGTGGATGCGCTGTTCATCGGCCGTGCCGACCTGGCGCTGGCCATGGGGTATGAGGACATCCGCACCCCTGCCGTGACCGATGCAACACACACCATCATTGCAGCGGCACGCGATGCCGGCAAGATCGCTGCGATGTTCGTGCCCAACCTTGCCGAGCGTGACCAGTTTGCCGCTGCCGGCGCGACCTGCTTTGTGGTCGGGTCCGATCAATCGATGCTGCGCCAGGGCGCCCTGGCGTTGAACGCCAAGTGAATCACGTGAAGTACGACCAGACCATCCGGAGGAAATCGCCATGACATTCGAAGCCACCTATGCACGACATTACGAAACCGCACCGCATCTGGCCGAAGCGCAAGGCACCTGGCTGACCCGCGGCGCCAATTTCGTCATCGCAGTGAGCAAGGTCGCCGCCGGCGACGTACTCGTGCGCGCGAGCAACCCGGACGAATCGATCGTGTTCCTGCCGGATACCGGCGCGACCATCGAAGCCGGTTCTGAACGCATTACCGCCGCCCCTGAAACAGTGACCATCGTGCCACCCGGCAACGCGACGGTGACGGCCGCGGGCGCTGGCCACGTGGTACGGGTGTTTTCGACGCAGGCCCAGGATCTGGCCGCCGCTGCCGGCAACGCGGCGCAGTACGCGTCCGGGGCGCCCGGTGTGGCGCCGCTGGTACCGTGGCCTGCGCCGCCGGCCGGATTCAAGTTGCGCCACTACCGGGTGGCAGACTTTGACAAGCCGGATTCGCAGATGCGCATCTTCCGCTCTACCAACCTGATGATCAACGTGCTCAAGAAGCGCCCGGTGTCGCGCGACATCACCAAGCTCTCGCCGCATTCGCACACCGATTTCGAGCAGGGCTCGCTGGCGATCCAGGGCACCTACATGCACCACATGCGCTGGCCGTGGACGCCCGACATGACCACCTGGAAGGAAGATCATCATGCCGAAATGGCGAGCCCCTCGGTGCTGGTGATCCCGCCCAAGGTGATCCACACCAGCCGTAACATCAACGGTGCCGGCTGGCTGATCGATATTTTTTCGCCACCGCGGCTGGATTTCTCCGCCAAACCGGGTCTGGTATGCAATGCGGACGAATACCCGTTGCCGCCGGGCGCAGATCTGTCGGCATTCGCCAACGCGGCAGCCGCGTAGCCATGCCCGGTGCGGGGCGCGCCAAGCTCTCAGCCATCCCTGACCCATCGGACGCATGGCTTCGTTTCCTCCGGTTCAGTCCGTCGTTCGTGCCATCGAGCTGCTGCAGGCGCTGAACCGGCAGCCTGTTTCCACCATCGACGTCCTGCACCGGCAGACCGGCTTCCCCAAGCCTTCGATCGTGCGTCTGCTACAGACACTCGAAGCGAAGGGTCTGGTGCGCCACGCGCCGCAACCCGGGGCGTACTACCTGACGTCGGGTGTGGCGACGCTCTCGAGTGGCTATCACAGTGAACCGCGGGTGGTCGAGGCCGCCGCACAGCTCATGGATGCGTTGACCAAGAAGATCAAGTGGCCACTCGCCCTGGCCGTATTCGATGGGGATGCGGTGGTGGTGCGCTACTCGACCATTCCCAATTCGCCGCTTTCCCTGCTGCATTCTTCGCTCAACATGCGCTTGTCCCTGGTGAGCCGCGCACTGGGGCGGGCCTATCTGGCCTTCTGTACGCGGGAAGAGCAGGCGATGCTGCTGGCGACACTGGAAAAATCAGACCGGCCGGAGGACGCACCGGCGCGTGACCGGCAGGCAATCAGGCGGGTGCTGGCGGAAATCCGCAAGCGGGGATATGCCCTGCGGGACCCATCCGTGCGCCCGGTGTCGAACACGCTGGCCCTGCCGGTGCAGGAGCGCGGCCGTCCGATTGCCTCGATCGGGCTTACCTGGTTCGCTTCGACCATGGCGCCCGACGAGGCGGTGGCGCGCTATCTGGGTGACCTCGGCGAACTGGCCGCCGCGGTGACGCGCCAGCTGACTCAGCTGGAGCGGGGTTAGGGGCGCGCGATCTGCCTGTCGCGCCCCCTGCGGCTGTGCCAACCCGGCCTCAGCGCAGCGTCTTCATGCCCTGGGTAAGGTCCAGATCGACCGAGTTCTCATCGATTGCCGCTTCACGGAACAGCACCAGCAGGAGCACCAGCAATACCGGCCCGATGATGAGCCCGACGATGCCCATGGTGCCGACTCCGCCAAAAATCCCGAACAGGATGGCGAGGAAAGGCAACTGCGTGCCGCCCTGGATCAGGACCGGACGGACGAGATAGTCGGCCAGCATCACCACCAGTGTGCCGATCGAAAACACCGCGATGCCTGCCACCGGTGCGTCCCCGGCAAACAGGATGAAGCCGATCAGGGCGAACATGACGGGCGCGGCCAGCGGGATGAAGGCGATGATGGCGGCGATCACGCCCAGGGTGACGGCGGAACGCACGCCGCACACCCACAGGAGCAGGGAGAGCAGCAGGGCTTCGGCGAACCCGACGATCACGATGCCGTTCACCGCAGCACGCAGGGCATCGGGCAACTGGAACACGTAGGACGGCCAGCGCCGCTCCAGCCACTTGTAGCCCATCTGGTTGATCCAGCGGCTGATGTCGCGCCCGTCCTGGTAGAAGAAGTAGAGCACCCAGAGGGCAAACAGCAGGGTGGCCAGGCGCGAGGTGAGGTCGAAGAACACCGATTGCGCGGCCGAACGGATCAGGTCGAGCTGGGCCTCGAGAATGCCGGAGAGTTGCTTGGGTGCGGCGAGATATTTGTTCCAGTACTGGATCAGCCAGTCGCTGATGAACGGCATCTTGTACAACACCTGCGGCGCCGGTTTGCCGTAGGTGTCGGCATCGATCAGGTAGGTGGTGAAGTAATAGACATCCTGCGAGAGGAACACCAGCAGCAGGGCCATCGGGCCGACCAGGAAAAACAGCACCAGGGTGGTGGAGCAGGCGGCGGCCAGGCTGTCACTTTTGAGGCGGGCGACGATGCGTTCGTGGAGCGGCCAGGTGGCCACCGCGAGGATGGCAGCCCAGATGATGGCCAGCAGGAAGGGCGAGAGAACAACAAACGCCCCCAGCAGGATGGACGCGGTAAACAGGATGCTCACCAGCAGCTTGGCGGACTGGAACCCTCCCTGGTTTTGCATGCGGCGTCTCGAATCGGGCCTGGTGGATGCGGCGGAAAGCGTGGGTCGGAAAGCGGCTACGGCGTTTCGTGGTGGCAGCTGACGGGTTTGTGCCAACCCTCGCAACCGCCACCATGTGCAGTGGGTATTGTATCGGCGTCAGATTGTGCACAGCAACGACTATTGCGCGCTGTCCTGACCGATGGTGCGGGCAGACGAGGGGCCCGCTCTCAGGTGCGCAGGTGCAGGTTGGCGTTGATGCGCTCGGCCGCCTGCTTGAGCAGTGGCAGCAGCTTGCGCTGCATCTGGGCCGGGCTGACGCGGCTGACGCTGCCGGAAAGGTTCATCGCCGCGATCACATTGCCGGCGCGGTCGGTGAGCGGCACGGCAATCGAGCACAGGCCGACCTCCAGTTCCTGATCCACCATGGCATGACCTTGCGCCTTCACCTGGGCAATCACCTTCTTCAGTGCCTTTGGCTGGCTCACCGAAAGGCGGGTACGCGGGGTCAGGTCGGAGGCAGCCAGCACGCAATCGAGGCGTTCCTCATCGAGGCCGGCGAGCAGAACACGTCCCATCGAGGTGCACCAGGCGGGCAGGCGCGTGCCGATCGAGAGATTGATCGTCATGATCTTGGAGGTGGGCACGCGCAGGATATACACCACCTCGGTGCCTTCGAGGACCGAGATCGAGCACGACTCATGCACTTCGCTCACCAGTTGCTCCATGATCGGCTCGGCCACGTTCCACAGGGGTGTGGTCGACAGATAGGCGTAGCCCAGATCGAGGATGCGGGCCGTCAGGCGGAAGTGACGCCCGTCCTGCGCCACATACCCCAGCGATTGCAGGGTGAGCAGGATGCGGCGCGCGCCGGCGCGGTCCAGACCGGTGCGGGCGGCCACCTCGGTCAGCGTCAGGCGTGGCGCTGCGGCGCTGAAGGCGCGAATCACCGACAGGCCACGGGCAAACGACTGCACGTAGGAATCACTGGGGGCCGGGCGTTCGGCTGCGGCGGGCGCCGCGGTGTGCGGCGCAGCATCGACCGGGGGCATGAGGCGTCAATTCCTTGATTTGTAGGGCGTTCTTTACGAGAACAATGAATTGCTTGACAAACTTTTCGGGGCTGCGCATGCTCTCGCGCCCGGTTGCGCAATACGAACAAGTGTTCTTGATGCGAACAAAACCGGCCACAACGGTAACCCAAAACATTCCATGACGCAACGCTTGAGGCACACCCTGTGATGCAATTCATCTACACCTCTCACCCCGGCCGGGTGGTCTTCGGTGCCGGCAGCCTGGCCCACCTGGACCGCGAAATCGGCCTGCTCGGCGCGCAGCGCGCCCTGGTGCTCGCCACCCCGGAACAGGCAGCGCAGGCCGAGGACATTGCGGCGCGGCTGGGCACGCGTTGCGCGGGCGTATTCGCCAAGGCCGTGATGCATGTGCCGATCGAGACCGCGAGGCAGGCGCGCGAGGAAGCCGCGCGCGTGGGCGCCGATTGTGCCGTGGCCATCGGCGGCGGCTCCACCACCGGCTTGGGCAAAGCCATCGCGCTGGAGTCAGCGCTGCCGATTCTCGCGATTCCGACCACCTATGCCGGCTCCGAAATGACGGCGATCTACGGCATTACCGAAGGCGGCCTGAAGAAAACCGGGCGCGACGCCAGGGTGCTGCCCAAGACGGTGATCTACGACCCCGAACTGACCCTGAGCCTGCCCACAGGCATGTCGGCCACCAGCGGCATGAACGCGATTGCCCACGCGGTGGAGGCGCTGTACGCGGTCGATGCCAACCCGATCATCTCGATGATGTCCGAGGACGGCATTCGTGCGCTCGCCCAGGGCCTGCCGCAGGTGATGCGCAACCCGGCCGACATCGAAGCGCGTTCGCTGTGCCTGTACGGTGCCTGGCTGTGCGGGGTGGCCCTGAACGGCACCTCGATGGCACTGCACCACAAGCTGTGCCACACACTCGGCGGCACCTTCAACCTGCCGCATGCCGAAACCCACACGGTGGTCTTGCCGCATGCCACGGCCTACAACGCCAAGGCGGCACCGGAGGCGATGGCGCGCGTGGCCCGGGCTCTGGGGGCTGCAGATGCGGCGCAAGGTTTGTACGACCTGGAAGTGGCGCTCGGCACGCCGCGCTCGCTGCAGGCACTCGGCATGCCTGAGTCGGGGCTCGACAAGGCGGCCGACCTGGCGGCGGCCAACCCGTATGCGAACCCGGTGCCGATTGAACGCGCGGCGATCCGGCGCCTGCTGGATAATGCGTTTTTCGGGAGGGCTCCGGTGTGATCAACAAGATAGTGGCGTCGGTGGCCGAGGCGCTGGCCGACGTGAAGGATGGCGCCACGGTGATGACCGGCGGCTTTGGCGGGGCCGGCATGCCCAATGAGTTGATCGACGGGCTGATCGAGCAGGGGGCGAAAGACCTCATCATCGTCAACAACAACGCCGGCAACGGCGAAACCGGCCTGGCTGCCCTGCTCAAGGCCGGGCGGGTGCGCAAGATCATCTGCTCGTTCCCGCGCCAGGCCGATTCGCACGTCTTTGACGGGCTGTATCGCAGCGGCAAGCTGGAACTGGAGCTGGTGCCGCAGGGCAACCTGGCCGAGCGGATTCGCGCGGCCGGCGCCGGCATCGGCGGGTTCTTCACGCCCACCGGCTACGGCACGGAGCTGGCCAAGGGCAAGGAGACGCGCGAGATCAATGGCCGCATGTATGTGTTCGAGAGCCCGATCCACGCTGATGTCGCGCTGATCAAGGCCGAGAAGGGCGACCGCTGGGGGAACCTGACTTACCGCAAGGCGGCACGCAACTTCGGGCCGATCATGGCCAGCGCGGCCAAATGCTCGATTGCGCAGGTGTTCGACACGGTCGAACTGGGTGAGCTGGATCCGGAAAACATCGTCTCGCCGGGCATTTTTGTCACCCGCGTGGTCAAGGTGGCACGTGCACCGGCGCAGACCGCAGGAGGTGCCGCATGACGATCAAACGCAGAACCCGCGATGAAATGGCCGCCTGCGTGGCGCGTGACATTCCCGAGGGTGCCTATGTCAACCTCGGCATCGGCCTGCCGACCCTGGTGGCCAACCACCTGCCGAAAGACCGGGAAGTGTTTCTGCACAGCGAGAACGGCATCCTCGGCATGGGCCCCGCGCCCGCCAAGGGCGAGGAGGACTGGGACCTCATCAACGCCGGCAAGCAGCCGGTGACCCTGCTCACTGGCGGCGCGTACTTTCACCATGCCGATTCGTTTGCCATGATGCGCGGCGGCCATCTCGATATCTGCGTGCTCGGGGCGTTTCAGGTGGCGGTGAACGGCGATCTGGCCAACTGGCATACCGGTGCGCCCGATGCCATCCCCGCCGTTGGCGGCGCGATGGACCTGGCGGTGGGGGCGAAAAAAACCTACGTGATGATGGAGCACCAGACCAAATCCGGTGAATCGAAGATCGTCGCGCAGTGCTCCTACCCGCTCACCGGCGTTGGCTGTGTGAGCCGCATCTACACGGATCTGGCCACCATCGACGTGACGCCGGCCGGGCTCAAGGTGGTTGACATGGCAGAGGGGCTCACCCTGGCGGCGTTGCAGGAATTGACCGGCGTGCCGCTGGCCTGAGCCCGCCGTTGCAGACTTTTTTTCCCACACGTTTTTAAAGGATTGGCAATGAGTCACAAAATTGGCTGGATCGGTCTGGGACGCATGGGCGAAGCCATGGCGATCCGCCTGCTGAAGAACAAGTGCGATGTTTCGGTGTGGAACCGCACCGCGGCCAAGGCCGAACCGCTCAAGCCGTATGGCGCGAAGATCGTCGCCGCCAAGCCGGATCTGGCCGGCTGCGACATTGTGTTCACCATGGTCTCGACCACGGCGGACCTGAAGGAAGTGCTGTTCGAGGCCGGGGGCCTGCTCTCGACCGCGACCAAGCCGAACATGGTGGTCGATTGCTCGTCGATCTCGCAGGAAGGCTCGGCCGAGGTGCGCGCCGAACTGGAAAAGCGCGGCATCGCCTACCTGTGCGCGCCGGTGTCCGGCAACGCCAAGGTGGCCAAGGCCGGCAAGCTGTCGGTGGTGGCGTCCGGTCCCAAGGCATCGTATGAAATCGTCAAGCCTTACCTTGCGATGCTCGGCCGTTCCGAAACCTGGCTCGGCGAAGGAGAGCTCGCGCGGGTCTGGAAGATCGCGCACAACACCATGTTCGGCGTGATCATCCAGAGCTTCTGCGAGGTGGCAGTGCTGGCCGAGAAAGCCGGCATTCCGCGCCATGTATTCCTCGAATCGATCAACAACTCGGTGCTGGGCTCGATGTACACCAAGTACAAGACGCCGACCCTCACCAACCTGACGTTCGACAAGGTGACCTTCACCCCCAAGCTGTTGTTGAAGGACATGGACCTCGGCATGGCCGCTGCCAAGGCGCATGGCGTCACCATGCCGGCCGCTGCCGCCACCCGCGAATCGGTGGCCGCCATGGTCGGGCGTGGCCATGACAACGTGGACTTCGCCATCCTGTTGCTCGAGCTTGCGCGCAATGCCGGCCTCGAACTGAAGCCGGACAATGTCGAAATGAGCGACGGTCTGGAGTCGTAAGCCGATGCCTGTTGCCGCCGGCCGCACGCTGATTCGCGGCGCCACCATCGTCTCGATGGACGATCAGGTCGGTGACCTGGTCGGCGATGTACTGATCGAAGGTTCGCGCATTGCCGCCATCGGCACCGGCCTCAAGGCGGCGGACGCCGCCGTGGTCGAGGCGGCGGGCTGGATCGTCATCCCGGGCCTCATCAATGCGCACATGCACACCTGGCAGACGGCCTTGCGCGGGGTCGCATCCAACTGGACCCTGCTCGAATACTTCAAGCATGTGCATGCGGGCCTCGCTACGGTGTTCAGGCCCGAAGACATTGGCATTGCGACCCTGGTGGGCGGGCTCAACCAGATCAACTGCGGCACCACCACGCTGGTGGACTGGTGTCACAACAATCCGACACCGGCGCATACCGACGCTGCCATTGACGGCTTGCTCGCCGCCGGCATTCGTGCAGCGTTTTTTCATGGCAGCCCCAAGCCCGACCCCAAGCCGGGCGAAAAGCCTTTCTGGGAAGTGCCGCATCCACGCCACGAGGTGGAGCGTTTGCTGAAGCATCGGTTGCCCGCCTCGTCAGACACATCGCACGACAGCCTGGTCACGCTGGGCCTCGCCATCCTCGGGCCGCATTACTCGACCCTTGAGGTGGCGCTGTCCGACTTTGCGCTGGCGCGCGAGTTCGGGCTGATCGCCTCGATGCATCAGGGCGGCGGTGCTGCCAAGACGCCGGACGGCTGGGAGCGCCTGCAGGCAGCGGGGTTGCTGGGCGAGAACATCAACATCGTGCACGGCAACAACCTGACGGACGCGCAGCTCAAAACCTTCGTTGATCTCGGCATGAGTTTTTCGCTCACGCCAGAGAACGAGATGGCGCAGGGCCACGGCCATCCGATCACCGGCCGACTAAGGAAACTGAATAGTGCTCCGACGTTGGGCGTCGATCTGGAGTCGGTGCTTTCCGGTGACATGTTCACCGTGGCGCGCATCGCCCTGGCGATGCAGCGCACGCTCGACAATGCCGACCATCGCGCGGCGCACGGCACCATCCCTGACACGTCGACGATTCCGGTGCGCGAAGCGTTGTCGTGGATCACCACGCGCGGGGCGAAGATGCTGCGCATGGAAGACCGCATCGGTTCCCTCACGCCGGGCAAGCAGGCTGATCTGGTGCTGATCGATGCGACACAACTCAACATGCACCCGGTGCACGACCCGGTGGCCGCGGTGGTGATGCAGACCAGCCTGGCCAACATTGATTCGGTGATGATTGCCGGCCAGTGGAAAAAGCGCCACGGCAAGCTGCTTTATGCCGACGTGCCGGCGCGCCAGCGTGAACTGGTGGCCTCCGGCAACCGCATTCTGTCGCAACTTGGCTTGAAGCACGCCGCCTAGAGGACTCGAAACCATGTCCAAACCGCATGTGGGTTTTGTTGGTATCGGCAAAATGGGCTTGCCGATGGTGGAGCACCTGCGTCGTGCCGGTTATGACGTCACTGTGTTCGACCTCAACCCGGTCAATCTCGAACCGGCACGCCATGCCGGCTGCCATGTGGCCCAAACCCTTGGTGGGTGCGCTTCTCAGGCCGATGTGCTGTTCAGCTCGATGCCCAATGACGGCGCGCTCGATGCCATCACCGGCGCGGGCGGCATCTTTGATCACCTGAAGAAAACCGCCATCTACGTCGATACCAGCACCGTGTCACCGGCGCTCTCTGCCAGGGTGGCGGAGCGGGCGGCGGCGGCCGGCGTGGCCTATGTGCGCACGGCTGTCTCCGGCAATCCGGTGACGGCGCGTGCGGCGGCGTTGACGGTCATGGCCTCGGGCCCATCGGATGCGTACGAGCGTGTCAAGCCGCTGCTGGAAACCTTTGGCAAGACCCATTTCTATCTTGGTGCCGGCGAGCAGGCACGCGTACTCAAGCTGGTGATCAACCTGATGATCGCCGGCACCGCAGGCCTCCTGGCCGAAGCGCTGGTGCTGGGCGAGAAGGGGGGCCTCGAATGGGGCCAGATGCTCGAGATCATCGGCAAGAGCGCAGCCGGTTCCCCCATGGTGGGCTACAAGGTACCGCCGCTGACGGTTCGAGACTACACTTCCACCTTCTCCGGCTTTCAGATGATCAAGGATCTGGACCTGATCCTGGGCGAAGGGGCGCGCAGTGGCGTGCCGCTGGCGCTGACGGCACAGATGCGCCAGATGTACGAGGCCATTTGTGCGCAGGGAGACGGAGAGCTTGATTACATTTCCACTGTCCGGCTGGTCGAGCGGCTGGCAGGGATCAGCACCACATGAATGTTTCATAAAAAAGGAGACCGACCGTGAATCGCCAGCAATTCCTCAAGACCGTCCTTACCAGTGCCGCCGTACTGGTCACCGCGCTGGGCGCAGCCCCGTCGGGTGCCCAGGCCCCCGCGTATCCGAGCAAACCGATCAAGTTCGTCGTGCCGTTCACCGCCGGCAGTGCCACCGACATCATGGCGCGCACCATCGCCGAGCGCATGGCCGTGTCGATGGGCCAGCCCATCGTGATCGAGAACCGGCCCGGGGCGGGCGGCACCATCGCCGCGACGGCAGTGGCCAAATCCGAGCCCGATGGCTACACCGTGCTGGTGCATTCCGGTTCGCATGCGGTCAATCCGGCGATCTACACCAACCTGCAGTACGACACCGTCAAGGACTTCACCAACGTCGCCGGCTTGGGTTCGGTGCCCAACATCATCATTGCGCCGCAGGGCCGTTACAAGACGCTCAAGGATCTGGTGGCGGCGGCGAAGGCCAAACCGAATCAGCTCAACTTTGCCTCTGCCGGAATCGGCAGCGCTACCCACCTGAATGCCGAGAAGTTCATGCTGGTGGCCGATATCGACATGCAGCATGTGCCGTTCAAGGGCACGCCAGAGGCGGTCACCGAGATCGTGGGCGGCCGGCTGGAGTATTACTGCGCGCCGATCAATGCGGCGCTGGGCCTGATCAAGGACGGCAAGGTGACGGCACTCGCTACCAGCGGCGCCCGCCGGAGCCCGCTGTTGCCGGACGTCCCCACCAGCATCGAGGCCGGCTTCCCCGATTCGGATTTTTCCCTCTGGGTCGGTGCCTTCGTTCCCTCCAAGACCCCCAGCGCCGTGGTGCAGCGCCTGCACGCGGAAATCCTGAAAGCGGCCGCGACCCCCGAAGTCAAGGATCGCTACCTCAAGAGCGGTACCGAAGCCATGACCTTCTCGCAAGCCGAGTTTGATGCCTTCGTCAAGAAGGAAATCGAAGTCTCGGCCCGCATTGCCAAGCGCGCCAAGATGCAGGCGCAGTAAGCCTTTCACCAGTCGAACCCCATCACCACCTTTTTTCCAGGAACCCGACATGCTCAACCTCGACGAAAACACCATCACCCAGGAAGCCATTCGCCGTCTTGAAGGCTGCACCGATGCGCGCTTCAAGCAGATCATGACCAGCCTGACCAAGCACCTGCACGACTTCGTCCGCGATGTGCAGCTGACCGAGGAAGAGTGGATGCAGGGCATCGAGTTCCTCACGGCGGTGGGCAAGAAATGCGATGACAAGCGCCAGGAATTCATCCTCCTGTCCGATACCCTGGGCGTCTCGATGCTGGTGGTGGCCCTGAACCACAAGAAACCGGCCGGCTGCACCGAAGCCACCGTGTTCGGGCCGTTCCATACCGACAAGGCTGCCACCTTCAAGAACGGTGACGACATTTCGATGGGGGCTGCCGGTGAGCCGGCGTTCATCCGCGGGCAGGTGCGCGGCCTGGACGGCAAGCCGGTGCCGAATGCGCTGCTCGATGTCTGGCAGGCGGATGGTGACGGCATCTACGACGTGCAGTACACCGACAAGGATGGCGCCCTGTTCGCGCGCGGGCGCCTGAACGCCGATCAGGATGGCAAGTTCTGGTTCCGCAGCATCCTGCCCGAGTTCTATTCGATTCCGGTCGATGGTCCGGTGGGGGTCTGGATCGGTCGCGCCAAGCGCACCCCGTACCGTCCGGCGCACCTGCACTACATGCTGCAGGCACCGGGTTACGAAAAGCTGGTGACGCACGTGTTTCGCAGCGATGACCAGTACCTGGATTCGGACGCGGTGTTCGGGGTGCGCTCCTCACTGGTGTCGGACTGGGTGCGCCACGAACCGGGCATCGCGCCTGACGGCACCAAGATGGACAAGCCCTTCTACACGCTGGACTTCGACTTCATCCTGGCACCGGCCAAGTAACGCGCACGAATAAATGGGGTCAGACCCCATTTATTGACGATGTCAGAAATCATCCAGACCGACGTCATCATCATCGGTGGCGGCCCGACCGGGCTCGTGCTCGCGCATGAGCTCGGCCGGCGTGGGGTGCGTGCCGTGCTGGTCGACGACAAGCCCGATACCTCGATCCTGCCGGCCGCCAATGCCACCCAGGCGCGCACCATGGAGCATTTCCGCCGCCTGGGGCTGGCCGATGAAATGCGCTCGCAGGGCCTGCCGCCGGACTATCCGACCGACGTGACCTACTGGACCCGTTTCTCCAAGCACGCGCTGACACGCTTCGAGTTGCCGGCCTCACGCGATGCGCGTGCGATGGTGAAGACGCTCACCGGTTCCTGGAGTGCGGCAGAACTGCCACACCGCTGCTCGCAGATGTATATCGAGCGCATCCTCAAGCAGCGGGCCGCTGAACTGACGTCGCTGGATCTCCGGTTTGCTTCCCGGGTGGAGGAATTCGCCGATCACGGCAGCCACGTCACTGCCCTCGTGAAAGACATGAAGAATGGCTCCCACCAACGGTTTCAGGCGCATTACCTGGTGGGGTGTGACGGTCCGCGCAGCATGGTGCGCAAGCAGCTGGGCATCTCCTATGAGGGGGAGGGCGGCAAGAAGCGCGATTTCATGGGCGGGCAGATGCATGCCATTCATGTCAAGGCGCCCGGCCTGTACGACTTCATCAACCAGAAGCGCGCCTGGATGTACTGGGCCTTCAACCCGGAACGGCGCGCCTTCATGGCGGCGATCAACGGCGTCGATGAGTTCGTGTTCCACACGCAGTTGAAGGACGACGACGCCGAGCATCCTTCCGACGCCGATGCGCACGCCATGTTCTGCAAGGCGCTGGGCGCCGAGATCGACGTCACGTTTCTGGCGCGTCTTTCGTGGAAGGCCGGCTTCACGCTGGTGGCCGAGGAATATGCCCGCAACCGCATCTTCATGGCCGGTGATGCCGTGCACCTGTTCACGCCGGCAGGCGGCCTGGGTTACAACACCGGGGTGGAAGACGCCGTCAACCTGGGCTGGAAGCTCGCCCATGTGCTCAAGGGCTGGGCGGCGCCCGCCTTGCTGGAGTCCTACGCCCTGGAGCGCAAGCCGGTGGCGGTGCGCAACACCGGCTTTGCGCGCAAGTTTGCCGATTCGCTCGGCCTGTTTGCACCACACCCGCAAATCGAGGAAGAATCGCCGCGCGGTGCCGCCCTGCGGGCCGAGGCAGGGGAGTATTTCAGCCGCCATTCGCGCACCGAGTTCAACATCCCTGGCATCACCTTTGGTGGCCGCTACGATGGTTCGCCGGTCATCGTGGCCGATGGCAGCGTGCCGCCGCCGGACGAAGCCAATCGCTACGAGGCGACTGCCTGTCCCGGAGGACGTGCGCCACATGCCTGGCTGGAGGACGGCGCATCGCTGTTTGACCGCTTCGGTTTCGAATACACCCTGCTGTGCTTGCGCGGTGAGGGTGATGTGGCCAGCGCGTTTGCACGCGCCGCACAACAGCGCGGCGTACCCCTGAAGGTGCTGGCGGTCGATTCGGAAGAATTGCGGGAAACCTACGCCGCGGACCACGCGCTGATCCGCCCGGACCAGATGGTCGCCTGGCGCGGTTCCGGCAGCACGGCGAACGTGGATGCGGTGCTCGCTACCGTGTGCGGGAAAGGCACGGGTGCCTCAGCGCATGTCCACTGATGCTGTGCGGAGCCATGACGCGTGAGCTGGTTCGAACTGCCCTGGCAGGTCATCGTCTGGATCGTGCTGGTCACCATGCTGGCCGGTTACGTGCAGGGCCTGCTGGGCGTCGGCTACCCCATGCTCGCGACGCCGTTGCTGGCCCTGTTCATCGATCTGACGACCGCGATGATCGTCACGGTGCCGACCGTGATGCTGCTCGCGATGTACCTGATCTTTCGTGGCGGCGGCTTGCGCGAGAGCGTGCTGCGCTTCTGGTACATGCCGCTGTGCATGCTCGCCGGTTCGTGGGTCGGGGCGAAGATATTCTTTTCCGTCGATCCGGCCTGGCTTTTGCTGGCGCTGGGTGCGGCACTGCTGATGTACGTCTCGCTCGACTGGCTGGGCCGTACCGAGTACCGGCTTCTGCGTGCCCATCCGCATCCGCTGGCGGTGGTGTGCGGCTGCCTCGCCGGGGTCTCGGAATCGGCCATCAATGTGGGCGGGCCGTTCCTCCTGGTGTGGTGTCTGCTCGCGGGTATTGCGCCGGTGAGCATGATCCAGATTCTCAACCTGTGCTTTCTGTCCGGAAAGACGATGCAGGTGCTGGCGTTCACGGCCTCCGGTGTGCCGGTCAGCGCATGGCTTGGTGCGCTCCCGCTGGTTGTTGTCGCGGGGCCACCGTTTCTGGCCGGTCTGAAGATGCGCGAGCGCGCCGACGTCGCCGCCTATCGCCGCTGGCTACGCACCTTCCTGGGCTTGATGGCGCTGCTGATGGTGCTGCGTTTTGCGGCGCTGGCGTTCGGCTCATGAGGCACCCGCCGATGCGCTCCGTCCTACAATCCCTTCCCGTCATTCCCACCCTGAAAGAACCACATGAGCACTGAACAGGAAATTCTGGCCCTCGAAAACCGCCGTTATGCCGCCATGGTCGCCGCTGACAAGGCCACGCTCGAAGAGCTGCTGGCCGATGACATTGTCTACACCCACTCGAACGCGGTGGTCGATACCAAGCAAAGCTATATCGAGGGCATTCTCAATGGCCGCTGGGCCTATGCCAAGGCCGAACGCCCGGAAGAGAAGATCACCGTGTTCGGCGATTGCGCCCGCGTCATCGGCCATGTCCGTTTGACGCTGAAGAATCCCGATGGCACCACCCGCACGGTCAATGGCCGCTTCATGAACCTGTGGGTCAAGCGTCACGGCAAATGGCAGCTGACCGGCTGGCAATCGACCCCGATTCCTGCCTGACACCACCTCCATTCCTCACAACCGCCCCTTTTTTCAACGGAAAGAGAACCATCATGAGCATTGCCGACAAAGCCACCATTGACCTGGTATTTACCAACGCCCGCTCGCAAAACGGCTGGACCGACAAGCCCGTCACGGATGACCAACTGCGCGCGATCTATGACATCGCCAAGTGGGGCCCGACCTCGATGAACACACAGCCGGCGCGCATCCTGTTTCTGCGTACCGCCGAAGCCAAGGCACGCCTGTTGCCCTGCATGTCGCCGGGCAATCAGGCCAAAACCGGGGCGGCGCCGGTGGTGGCCATCATCGGCCACCACATGGAGTTCTACGTTGACCTGGTCAAGAACTTTGCCCACAACCCGAACGCACGCAGCGTGTTCGAGGGCAAGGAGGCGATGATCCAGGGCACGGCGTTTCGCAATGGCACCCTGCAGGGCGCCTACCTGATGGTAGCCGCGCGCATGCAGGGTCTGGATTGCGGCCCGATGTCCGGCTTTGATGCTGCCAAGGTCGATGCCGAGTTCTGGGCCGGCACGCCGGTCAAGACCAACTTCATCGTCGGCCTGGGCTACGGTGATCCGGCCAAGGTCATGGGCCGCCTGCCGCGTTACAGCTTCGACGAAGCCTGCCAGCTGCTGTAACTGGCCATCTGCCGGAAACCCTTGGTGGGAGCGGGTTTCCGGCCTGTTTAATCATTCATCGGGGGCGGGTCATGCAAAGCACCATCGATCGCCGGCAGGGCGCCGTGCGGGACACGATGCGGTACACGATTCGGAAAGTAGTGCGGAGCATCCTGGTTCTGCTGTCCGCGGGCCTGATGGTGGCGGCGTGGCCCGCGTTCGCACAGACCTGGCCGAGCAAGCCGGTGCGGATCCTGGCCGGCTTTCCGCCCGGTGGTGGCACCGACATCACCGCGCGCATACTGGCGGTGAAGCTGTCCGAATACTGGGGCCAGCAGGTGATTGTGGAAAACCGTGCCGGCGCCAGCGGCACCATCGCGGCCGACATGGTGGCCAAGGCGCCGGCGGACGGCCACACGCTGCTGATGGGCCTGCCCAATTCCAACGTGGTGGCACAGTTCGCCTATCCAAAGCTGCCCTACGACCAGACCAGGGATCTGACCCCGGTGGCGCTGGTCTCGCAGGTCTCCCTGGTGCTCACCCTCCATCCGGGCGTGCCGGCCAACGACGTCAAGTCCTTCATTGCGCTGAGCAAGAACAAGCAGTTGCGCTATGCCTCCTCCGGCAATGGCAGCGTGCAGCACCTCTCGACCGAAGCCTTCAAGTTTGTCACCGGTGCCGACCTGCAGCACATTCCCTACAAGGGCAGCGGGCAGGCCGTGGTGGACCTGATCGCCGGGCAGGTGGACCTGAACCTGGACACCATGCCCACGGTGCTGCAGCACATCAAGGCGGGCAAGCTCAAAGCCATCGCCGTCGGGGCGAAGAAGCGCACCGTGCAACTGCCGGATGTGCCGACCATTGCCGAGACTGTGCCCGGGTTTGAAGCGACCAACTGGTACGGCCTGTTTGCGCCGGCCGCCACGCCGCGCGACGTGGTGGCGAAAATCAACGCCGACGTCAACCGCGCGCTCGCCTCGAGCGACATCCGCACCCGGATCATCGAGACCGGCGGCGAGCCGCAGGGCGGCTCCAGCGAAGAATTCGCGGCCTTCATCCGCGCCGAGATTGTCCGGGCCGGCAAGCTGATCAAGGACGCCAATATCAAGTTTGAATGACAGAAGCCTTTCACAATCCATGAGCAGTAACGAGTTCATTGCCGAGACGCAGAAGCGCCTTGAGGCCCTGATCGAGGCCGACGTCGGCGTCAAGCTGGGGCGCGGCACGCGCACGCGCATGACGCGACTGTTGCGCGAGGCCTGTGTGCGGCTCGACAACCCGACCCGGCCGGACCAGTTCGCCAGCCGCGAAGCGACCATCCTGCTGGCTGACCTGCGCGGCTTCAGTTCGCTCTCGGAGGCGCTGCCGATTACGGCGATCCTCGACGTCCTGAACGGCTATCTGGGGGCGATGAGCGAGACCATCCTGCGCGAGGGCGGAGCGATCGACAAGTTCATGGGTGATTCGGTGATGGCCGTGTTCTCGGGGCCGGACACGGGAGAGGCGGCGCGCAATGCCATGCGCTGCGCGGTGCGCATGCAGATTTCGATGGACGATCTGAACCAGCGTTACCGCAAGCGCGGCCTGCCTGACCTCTTCATGGGCATTGGCATCAATACCGGCACGGTGATGGCAGGCAAGGTCGGCTCGGACCTGTATTCCGAGTACACCGTGATCGGGGACGACGTCAACCTGGTCTCGCGGATCGAATCGTTTTCCCTGCGCGGGCAGATTCTGGTGAGCGAGCGCACCTTTCACCTGGCAGGGCCGTTTGCCAAGGCGGAAGAGCCGATCGAAGTGCAGGTCAAGGGACGCACCGAACCGGTGTTCCTGCGCGAAATCCTGGGGATTCCGTCCTTAAGGCTCAAGGTGCCGCGGCGCGAAGTGCGGCGCAGCGTGCGCGTCCGCGCGGACCTGCCGGTGCGCTACCGCCAGGTGGTCGACAAGATCGTCGAGAACCGGTCCCGGCGTGGCCGGCTGGTGGACATCAGCTATCACGGCATGCAGGCGGAATTGCCCGAAGCGATCGAGAACCACACTGAGCTGAAACTGTCGCTGGACTTGCCGCTGGTGGGATATCGCGCCTCCGACCTTTACGTCCGGGTCCTGCGCGTTCAGCCTGCCGGTTCGCGCTGGCTGGCCAGCCTGGAGATTTCTTCGTCCAGCATCCAGACCCTGGCCCACATCCGCCGCTTCGTGCAACTGCTCCTGCAGGGCAGCGAGCGGGCCTGACCGCAATAGCGCCGATGTGATCGCGGTCACAGGGTTTGCCCGACCGCCTTCGCTACAATCAAAGCGTCAGTCTGGCAAAGGCGCGCACCATGGACATCGGTTCGGAGAAGAGTTCGCAGGATGGGTCGGAAATCGGATTCGATTTCGACCACTGGCGGCAGTTGTCGGAAACCGACCCGGCCGGCTTTTTCGCCGAGCGCACCCGCGCCATCGAGGCGTTTCTGGCCAGCGTGCCGGACGAGCAGCGCGACCGGTTGCGGCGCTTCCAGGCCGAGATTGACGGTCTGCGCGCCTCTGCCGGCACGCCGCTCAAGGCCGTGGCCGGCATGATGGGCATGCTCTCAGACCACCTCGAAGCCATGCAGGGGCACACCCGGCAATTGCTTGAGGCCGCGCGGCAGATGCAGGGCACCAGCCGCTAGGCGCGCTCAGGCCGGCCGGTGGGCCGGCAGGGTGATCCGCGCCACAAGGCCGCCGCCTTCGCGCGGCAACAGCTCGAACGAGCCCGCGCACTGGCGCACGATGCGATCGACGATCGCCAGGCCCAGGCCGGAACCACCCTGCATCGAATCGACCTGGCCATCGGCCGAGCCGCGCGCCTCGTCCAGGCGGGTGAACGGCTGCTTCAGACGCTCGACCTGATCGGCCGGAATGCCGGGGCCGCGGTCACGGATCTCGATGACGGCCATCGGGGCGCTGACGCGCGCGACGATGTCCAGCGGACGGTCGGCGCCGGCGTAGCGCAGGGCGTTCTCGATCAGATTGGTGACGGCACGCCGCAACGGTGCGCGTTTGCCGTTGGCGATGATGCCCGGGGCGATGTCGGCATGCACCGTGTGTCCCAGGCTGGTGTAGTGCTGCACCAGTTCTTCGGCCAGGCTGCTCAGGTCCACCGCCTCGCCGGGGCGGGTTTCGTCGCGGCCGGCGCGGGCGAAATCGAGGAACTGGCCGATCACGCCGTCCATCTGCTCGATGTCGGCCACCATGCCTTCGCGCAGCGACGAATCACCCGACATTTCCACTCCGAGGCGCAGGCGCGCCAGCGGGGTGCGCAAGTCATGCGAAATGCCGGCCAGCACCAGGGCACGATTGCGCTCCTGCACGGCCAGGTCGCTGGCCATCTGGTTGAATGCCTTCGACACCTCGGCGATCTCGTTGGCCCCCGATTCCGGTAGATGGGGTGGCGGCTCGCCGCGGCCGACCGCGCGCGCGGCGGCACTGAGGCTGCGCAGGGGCTGGGTGATGCGCAACACCAGCACGTAGGCACCGCCCAGGGCCATCAGCAGGGCGAGTGCACCCCAGCCGAGCCATTCCCACGGCGGGGGAGGTTCGAGGCGTTCGCGCCGCAGGCGCACCCAGTATTCGTCGTCCTCGATGCGAAAGCTTACCCACAGGCCTTCTTCGCCGTTGCGGCGCATGGCAAAGCGGGTGTCGGCGCCGGTCTTTTCGCGCACCAGCCTTTCCAGCAGGCGCGCAAACGGCACATCCGGTGAGGGCACCAGTTGTTCGTTGGCCTCAACCGGGTAGATCTCCACCCGCTCCGTCGCCGAGATCTCGCGCATCAGGCTGATGCGCGCTTCCACGCGCGAGCTGACCAGTGCCGCCCGCGTCAGGTTGACGATGGCGATGATCTGCTGGGAAATCTGGCGCGCCCTGGGCTCGCGCTCGTAGAAGCGAAACAAGGTCACCCAGACCACGACCGACACCAGCAGCAAGGCCACGATGACGGCGAAGGTGCGCCAGAGCAGGGAGCGGGGGAAGAGCGTCAACGGGCGGGCGGCAAGGAAGACGGCAGGCGAATAAATGGGGTCAGACCCCATTTATGCCATTGATGCCATGAATGGACTTCACGTGGGATGGGCGCAGGCGGCTGGCAATCTCAATCCGGCACAAACACGTAGCCGAAGCCCCACACCGTCTGGATGTAGCGCGGCGTGGATGGGTCCGGTTCGATCAGCTTGCGCAGGCGCGAAATCTGCACATCGATGGCGCGGTCGAACACATCGTATTCGCGGCCGCGCGCCAGTTCCATCAGCTTGTCACGCGAGAGCGGCTTGCGCGCGTTCTTCACCAGCACCTTGAGCACCGAGAACTCGCCCGAGGTCAGGGTCATCGGCTGGCCGTCCTTGGTCATGCTGCGCGTGCCCAGATTGAGGGCATAGGGGCCGAAGGTCACGGTTTCATTGTCGCTGGCCGGGGCCGCCGGCGGGCCGGCCTCGGCCACGCGCCGCAGCACGGCGTTGATGCGGGCCACCAGCTCGCGCGGGTTGAACGGCTTCGGCAGGTAGTCATCGGCCCCCATTTCCAGGCCGACGATGCGGTCCACTTCCTCGCCCTTGGCCGTCAGCATCACGATCGGCGTGGTGTTGCCGGCTGCGCGCAGGCGGCGGCAGATCGACAGGCCGTCTTCCTGCGGCATCATCAGGTCCAGCACGATCAGGTCGAACAGTTCGCGGTTGATCAGCTTGTCCATGAACTGCCCGTTCGGCGCCGCCTGGACGGCAAACCCCTGTTCATCGAGGTAGCGCAGCAAAAGGTCGCGCAGGCGCGCATCGTCGTCAACGATCAGGATTTTGCGCTTCTGGTGGGTCATGTCAGGTCCTTCGGTAGAGGCGTTTGGCCATTTGTAACAAGTGTAGCGTTCCGGCTGGTTCAACGCGTTGCACCGGTGTTTCAGACCGGTGCGATTTGAAACAAGGTGTAAATCGGGTACCCTTGCCGCTTTTTGCGAATGGAAGGGGCAAGGCGATGAAAGTGCTGTTCACCGATTACCGGTTTCCCGATGTGGAGCTGGAGCGAAAGATCCTTGCCGATGCCGGCATCGAGCTCAAGGTCTCCCAATGCACCACCGAGGAAGAGGTGATTCGGGAATCGGCCGGCTGCTCGGCCCTCCTCATTACCTATGCGCCGGTCAACGACAAGGTCTTTTCGGCGCGCCCGGAAATCGGGCTGTGCAGCCGCATGGGTGTGGGCTACGACTCGATCAACACGGCCGATGCGCGCAAGCACGGCGTCTGGGTGGCCAACTCCCCCGATTACGGTTCGTCCGAAGTGGCGCTGCACGCCCTGGCGATGATCATGTCCTTGCGGCGCCATCTGCCCCAGCACGATGCCAACATCCGCAAGGGCGTGTGGGCCACCCACGCCGCCGGCCCGGTGCCGCGCATGGCCGGCACGACGCTCGGCGTGCTCGGCTACGGACGCATCGGCAGCCGCTTCGCCTTCTTTGCCCATTCCATGTTCAAGCGCGTGATCGTCTGTGATCCCTATCGCATCGATGGCGATTTCGCGCCCTATGTCGAGCGCGTCTCGCTGGAGGAGCTGTTCTCCCAGGCCGATGCCATCTCCCTGCATACGCCGCTGAGCGACGAGACGCGCGGCATCGTCAATGGCCGCCTGCTGGACCTGATGAAGCCCGGCTCGACCCTGGTCAACACCTCGCGCGGCGCGGTGGTGAACATTGACGACCTGATTGCGCGCCTGCCCAAGTTTGACGGCGTCGGCCTGGATGTGCTGCCGGTCGAACCGGTACCGCGCGATTCGCCGCTGCTCAACGCGCCCAACGTGATTCTTTCGCCGCATGCGGCCTACTTCTCGCTGGAAGCGGAGACCGAGTTGCGGCGCAAGGCGGCGCAGAACGTGGTGAGCTGGATGCGCGGCGGACGGCCTGATTACATCGTCACGCCGGGTACCAAACGTGCGCCCTGAAGGAGCGGGAATGGGCAATACGGCGGCGCACCATCAGGGGACACACCATCAGGGCTGACCACGCATGATCCTGGTCAAGCTGGTCGCGGTACCGGTG
>CAYUEG010000032.1:26227-30935 GCA_964443245.1 uncultured Burkholderiales bacterium
ACACCATCAGGGCTGACCACGCATGATCCTGGTCAAGCTGGTCGCGGTACCGGTGGTGATCTGGCTCGCCAGCTATGCCGGGCGCCGCTGGGGGCATCGCGTCTCCGGGCTGATCAGCGGGTTTCCGCTGATTTCCGCGCCTATCGTGTTGTTCCTCGCGTACAGCGCGCCGCGTGCCTTCATTGAAGAAACCGCGTGGATCACCATGACGGTGGCGCCGGCGGTGGGCGTGCACTGCCTGGTCTATGCCTGGCTGGCGCGCATTCCGCTGGTGCGCTGGTTCCCGCGCGATTCGGTGCAGCGCTGGCACTGGGTGCTGTGCATCCTCGGCGCCTGGACCGCCTGCATCAGCACCGAGTGGGTGCTCTCCGGCATGGTGATCAAAGGGCCGCTGGGGGCGCTGATCGCCATCGGCCAGATGCTGGCGGCCCTGGCGCTGATGCCGCGCCCGCGCACGCTGGCCGTCGTGCCGGCGATTCCGGCCTCGGAGATTGCCGTGCGCATGGTCGTGGCGGTGCTGATCGCGGGCGTCATCATGCTGGGCGCGGAAACCTTCGGGCCGCGCATCTCCGGCATCCTGCTGGGCTTTCCGATCACCGCATCGGTGCTGCCCTTGTTCACGCTGTACCTGTATGGCGCGGATGCGACGATTCGCCTCCTGTCCGGTTTCGTTACCGGGCTGATCGGTTTTGTCGCCTACTTCTTTGCCTTTGCTTCGCTCATCGTGCCGCTGGGCCCATGGCCGGCCTTCGTCGCCGGTGTGCTTTCGAGTCTCGCCGCCGTGCTGGTGGCGCTGGGGGTGCAGAACCGCTGGCGCAAATTCAAGTCGGGAAGGGCGGCGGCATGACGGCGCCGGAGCGCGATCTGCAGCAAGACCTGCGCGCGGCCGGCTTGCTCAAGGCCGGTGAGGTCGCGGTGATCGAACCGCTGACCGGTGGCGTGTCGTCCGACATTGCGCTGGTGAGCGTCGGCGCGCGGCGCTTCTGCATCAAGCGCGCGCTGGCCAAGCTCAAGGTGGCGGCCGACTGGCGCGCGCCGGTCGAGCGCAATCGCAGCGAGGTCGCTTGGCTCACGGTGGCCGCGACGGTCAAGGCCGATTGCGTGCCCGACGTGCTGGCCGATCGCTCGGCCGAAGGCTGGTTCGCCATGGCCTACCTGGACCCGGCCACGCACCCGGTGTGGAAGGCGCAACTGCGCGATGGCATCATCGATGCCGGGTTTGCCGCCGAAGTCGGGCGCGGCATCGGCCGCATCCATGCCGCCACGGCCGGCCGTGCCGACCTTGCGCAACGGTTTGCCACCGACCACATCTTCTATCCGATTCGCCTCGAAGCCTATCTGGTAGCGACGGCAGACAAGCACCCTGACGTGGCAGCGGCCCTGCATCAATTGGTCCGGACCACCCAATCCAACCGGCTGGCGCTGGTGCACGGTGATGTCAGCCCGAAGAACATCCTGTGCCGGCAAACCACCAGCACGGCGCAGCCGGTGTTCCTCGATGCCGAATGCGCCTGGTATGGCGATCCGGCTTTCGATCTGGCGTTCGTGCTCAACCATCTTCTGCTCAAATGCCTGTGGCGGCCGCAGCACGCGGCGCGCTATCTGGCCTGCTTCGACGCGCTTGAGGAGGCTTATCTCGGGCAGGTGACCTGGGAGGCGAGGGAGGCAATGGAGGCCCGGGCCGCCGCGCTGCTGATCGGCCTGCTGCTGGCGCGCATCGACGGCAAATCGCCGGTGGAGTACGTCACGGACGAAGCGCAAAAAAACAGCGTGCGCGCATTCGCCCTACCCTTGCTGACCAGGCCGCCGCATGCGCTGGCCGAGGTGCGTGCGGCATGGGGACAACGGATGGGTGCCAAGGAGGAAGAGTGACATCACAAATTGCAGAAGTGAAGGCACGCCGGGTGTGGGATTCGCGCGGCCGGCCCACGGTGGAAGTGGAGGTCAGGCTGGCCGATGGCCGCAGCGGGCGCGGCATGGCGCCGGCTGGCGCGTCACGCGGCACCCGCGAGGCGATCGATTTGCGTGACGGTGGCGGCAAGCTGGGCGGGCTGGATGTGCAGGGTGCCATCGCCCATGTGAACGGCGAGATCGCCGCACTGCTGAAGGGCCGCGATGCGCAGGATCAGGCCGGCATCGACGCTGCCCTGATCGCGCTCGACGGCACGCAGAACAAGGCACGCCTGGGTGGCAACGCACTGGTGGCCACCAGCCTGGCGGTGCTGCACGCGGCTGCCGCATCGGCCGGAAAGCCGCTCTGGCAGCACCTTTCAGCCGGGCAGCCGGTGTCCATGCCGTTGCCGGAAATCCAGATCTTTGGTGGCGGTGCGCATGCCGGCCGGCGTGTCGACATTCAGGACTTCATGGTCATGCCCCTGGGTGCCAGGACCTTTGCCGAGGCGATGGAAATGACGGCGGAGGTGTACCTGGCCGCCGGCAGTCTGATGAAGGCGGCCGGCAAACTGGCCGGCGTGGCGGACGAGGGTGGCTGGTGGCCGCTGTTTGATGCCAACGAAGAAGCCCTCGGCATGCTCACCCGGGCCATCGACACCGCGGGCTTTCGCCACCGTGATGTGGCGATTTCGCTCGACATTGCCGCGTCCGAATTCGGTGGCGTCAAGGACGGCGTGGGGCGTTACACGCTGGGGCTGGAAAAGCGCGAACTCGATTCGGCCGGCATGATCGACATGCTGGGCACGTGGCTGGATGCCTACCCGATTGTCTCGATCGAGGATCCGCTGGCCGAAGACGACGAGGCCGGGCTGATCGAATTCACCCGGCGCTACGGCCAGCGCGTCCAGATCATCGGGGATGACTATCTGGTCACCAATGCGGGGCGGGTGCGTCATGCGGCCGGCATCGGGGCCGTCAACAGTGCGCTGATCAAGCTCAACCAGGCCGGCACGGTCACCGAGACACGCGCCGCCCTCGACGCCGCCAAAGCCAACGGCATGACGGCTCTGGTCTCGGCCCGTTCCGGCGAGACCGAAGATGTCACCATTACCCACCTGGCGATCGGCTGGAACGCCGGGCAACTGAAGGTCGGCTCGTTCGCGCGGTCGGAGCGCATGGCCAAGTGGAACGAAGCGATCCGCATCGAGGAAGTGTCACAGGCACCCTACGCCGGCAGGTCGGCCCTGGCCGGATTCAGCGCTGCCGTATAGCAGAGAAATGGGGCGAGCGGGGCGCCAGCTTGGGCGGCGCGGTGGAGAGATTCGGCTACCATCCACGCTCGTTCGGCACTCGTTCGGGTTCATTCGTCCAAATGGTGCGGTGCAGCTTGTCCGGTTTCCGCATTGCAGCGAAAATGCCCGGTGCTTCATCTGTATAACAACAACTGGCGACAACCCGTTCCGGGCTTGTAGCGTCATCTCTCAGGAGTTTGCATGGCATCCGTCACCATTGGCCAGGTGCAGAAGTACTTTGGCCAGACCCACATCATCAAGGGCGTATCGATCGACATCGAGGACGGCGAGTTCTGCGTGCTCGTCGGTCCGTCCGGTTGCGGCAAGTCCACCCTGTTGCGCATGATCGCCGGGCTGGAGGAAATCTCCGGCGGCCAGATCAGCATCGGCAGCAAGGTGGTCAACGACATGCCGCCCAAGGAGCGGGACATCGCCATGGTGTTCCAGAACTACGCCCTGTATCCGCACATGACGGTGCGCGACAACATGGCCTTTTCGCTGATGCTGGCCAAGAAGGACAAGGCCACCATCGAGGCAGCCGTGGGCAAGGCGGCCGACATTCTCGGCCTGCGGCCCCTGCTGGAGCGCTATCCGCGCCAGCTTTCCGGCGGCCAGCGCCAGCGCGTGGCAATGGGCCGCGCGATCGTGCGCAACCCGCAGGTGTTCCTGTTCGACGAACCCTTGTCCAACCTCGACGCCAAGCTGCGCGTGGCCATGCGCACCGAGATCAAGGAATTGCACCAGCGCTTGAAGACCACCTCGATCTACGTGACGCACGACCAGATCGAAGCCATGACCATGGCCGACAAGATCGTCGTGATGCGCGATGGCATCGTCGAGCAGACCGGCACGCCGCTGGATCTGTATGACAACCCGGCGAACCAGTTTGTCGCCGGCTTCATCGGCTCACCGGCGATGAACTTCCTGCCGGGCGTGGTCAAGGGCAACCAGGTCGAACTCGAGGGCGGTGCGCTGCTGCCGATGCCCACCAGTGCCAGGGCTGCCGAAGGGCAGAAGGTGGTGTACGGCACGCGGCCCGAGCATATCGACATGGCCGCCGGCAACGACGGCGTGCCGACCGAAGTGATCGTGGTCGAACCCACCGGTGCCGATACCCAGGTGTTTACCAAGATTGCCGGCGTCGAGGTGACCAGCGTGTTCCGCGAGCGCCACGATTTCCGGCCCGGCGCGATGATCCGCTTAAAGCCGGATGCCACGCGCGCCCATTTGTTTGATGCCGCCACCGGTGTTCGGCTGGCTGCGTAAGTCCGATTGTTGTAGATCGCGCCCAGCGCGAGTTTTTTGGTAGTTCCACTTAAAGGAGAGACAGATGCCGCATTTCACAAGACGCAAGTTTCTGCAAGGCACTTCTGCCGCTGCAGGCACATCCGCAGCCGGACCGTTGATCTGGGTGAAGGACGCCCATGCGCAATGGAACAATACCCCCGAGAAAGGTGCCAAGCTGCGTGTGCTGCGCTGGAGCCGCTTCGTGCAGGGCGACATCGACCAGTACATGAAGAACG
>CAYUEG010000033.1:0-4042 GCA_964443245.1 uncultured Burkholderiales bacterium
GCGATCCGACTGCCACGCCTTCAGGCGCAGGATCGCCTCCTTGGTCAACGCGTCGGTGTGCGTGGCCGCACGCCAGCGCTTGACCGCCCCCAGATTGCGCGCCAGTCGGCTACCTGCGCTCGCTTTCGACTCTGCTTCCAAGTGCCGGGATGTCACGAATGCAACTGTTTACCTTGCTTGAGCAGCCTGTGGAGACGCATGCAAGGACTCCAATGCGCGGCCAAGTTACAACGTGCTACCTCCACCGCCCTCGTTGGGACTGAATTCCTCCGGGTCATAGGATTCCCCGCCGTTGACCGCAATTCCTTTTTCGTCGAAGGTCACCATCAGACGAATCTTTCTTGGGTAACCTTCCTGGCTGATGGCAGCGTAGTCCCATGTCTCGCCGCCTTTGCCGCTGGGGAATATCGCCCCTGGCCGGCCCAGCACCCTCCGTACGTCCTCCTTCTTCGCTACCCCGTAAGCGATGGAAGCAGTCGATCCGACCGTCAGAACTTGATCCACCCGCCGGACCTTTCCTTGCTGGTCCATCCTCACCATGAAGGTGTGGCGCCCAACCGGTCCCCGCGGATACTCCCACGACTCGGAAATTCCGTCGTCCGTTGAGTGTCGATGAATTGCGCTCGGCTCGCCCATCAGCGCACGCACCTCTTCACGGCTGGCGTTTGCCCCTACCAAGGAGTTCCCGCTATAGGACGCGCATCCGGTCAAGCCCAGCACGACGGCTGCCAACATGATCAATTTCGACACGTTTCACCCCCGATTTCAGTTCAGCCGTGCCGCACGCTGCATAGCAAAGGACTTCCACGCTTTAAAGGCGTGCGAACTGGCTCGACTATGATACGCCGATGCTTGCCATCGGCGTCACGGTTCTCGACCTCCTGGTGCTTTGGTTCGCCGGGTGGGGAGGCCTTGTCCTCACCATTGCCATCCTGACCAGCATCACCATGGTGATCTCGACCCGCTATGCGGGTACGCGCCCCGCCGGCCTGGAACTCGACTTCACCGGGCGCCTGATGTGGTTCCTCGGAGAGGTGGCGGCAGCGCTCTCACTGTTCCTGTTCTGGCTGCCTGCCGAGCGCTGGATGATGCCGCGCAACCACCTCGGCCCGCGCAGTGATGCCGCCCCGGTGCTGCTGATCCACGGGTACGTCAATAACGCCGGTGCGCTGTGGCGCCTCTGGCAACAACTGCGTGCCGCCGGGTTGCGGGTTCATACAATCAATCTGGAGCCGGTCTACGCCGATATCGACGCCTACGCCCCCCGGCTCGCCGCCCGGATCGACGCCATTCGCGCACAGACCGGCGCCGGGGCGGTCACGCTGGTGTGCCACAGCATGGGTGGCCTGGCGGCGCGCGCTTACCTCAGGCACTGCCAGACGACCGGGCGGGCCCATGGCGTCGCCAAGGTCGTCACCCTGGGCACACCCCATCATGGCACCGTGTTCGCCAGGATCGAACGCAGCCGCAATGGCCGGCAGATGCACCCGGACAGCCCTTGGCTGCGGGCCCTGGCTGACCACGAGCGCGGGGCCTGGCCCTGCCCGCTGGTTTCGATCTACTCGATCGACGACAACGTGGTGGCGCCGCCCACCAGTGCGGAGCTGGCCGGTGCACGCAACATTCCCCTGGCAGGCATCGGACACATCAGCCTGCCCCTGGCCCGTCGCGTGATCGACCTGGTCCTCGCCGAAGTGGCACCGCCACTTGACGCCCGGGCTGCTGCAGCACCCTGAACAGCCTGGGGCGAGGCAGTCAGTCCAGCCCGCAGAAAGCGAAATCGACCTCGGGCCGTCGACCCGAGATGATGTCGGCAATCGCCATGCCCGAACCGCAGCCGTGGGTCCAGCCCAGTGTGCCGTGGCCGGTATTGAGAAACAGGTTGGCCAGCTTCGAGCGGCCAATGTACGGAACGTTCGACGGCGTGGCCGGGCGCAAACCGGTCCAGAACGTGGCTCTTGAAGCGTCACCCGCACCGGGAAAGAGTTGCTGCGCACGCTGCATGATCGCCTCGCAGCGGATCTGGTTCAGCGCAGTGTTGTAACCGTTCAGCTCTGCGGTACCCGCGACCCTCAACCGATCTCCCAGGCGTGAAAAGACCAGCTTGTATTCATCGTCGGTCAGCGAGACCGAGTAGGCGCGCCCCGGGTCGGCCACCGGCATGGTGACCGAATAGCCCTTGGCCGGGTAGATGTTGAGCCAGACGCCGGCGCTGCGCGCCAGTTGCGGGCTGTACGAACCGGCTGACAGCAGGTAGGCGTCTGCCGTCAAGGTCTCGTCTTCGCCCCGTTCATTGCGGACGCGCACCCCGTGCACCTTGCCCCCGGCGGCCTGCAGGGCGCGAATCTGCACGCCATAGCGAAACTGGACACCACGCGCGGCCGACAGCGCGGCCAGGCCCTGCGTGAAACGATGGGCATCGCCCGATTCGTCGGCCTGCGTCATGCTGGCGCCGACAATCAGGTGACGGCTGGCGGCCAGGGCCGGTTCGATCGCCACGCATTCATCCGGCGTCTTCATTTCCAGTTCGCAGCCGAACTCGCGCATCACCCGCGCCGGCTCCTGGGCGTTGTCAAATTCGCGTGCGCTGGTATAGAAATGGAGGATGCCCCGTGTCAGCGCGTCATACTCGATCCCGGTCTCCGCACGCAAGGCCTGCAGGGCGCTGCGGCTGTACAAGCCCAGGTTGACCAATTGGGCAATGTTGTGACGCGTCCGGGCTGGCGAGCACTCGCGCAGGAATGACAGCCCCCAGAACCACTGGCGCCAATCCGCCCGCAGGCGGAACAGCAGCGGCGCATCCTCGCGCCCCAGCCATTGCAGCACCTTCGCCGGTGCATGGGGATTGGCCCAGGGTTCCGCGTGGGAAACGGAGATCTGCCCCCCATTGGCAAACGACGTTTCCAGGCCGGCTGCAGGCTGGCGCTCCAGCACGGTGACCTCATGGCCGGATTGCCGCAGATACCACGCAGCAGCGACGCCGGTAACCCCGGCACCCAATACGATGATTTTCATGCATTACCTCTCGACAGGAACATGGCTGGAAGGACGAGAGAAACCGCGTGCACACTCATCGAGATGAATGCGCGGTGCCTCTCGCGCCGCTTCCGCTGTCCCTGGTGCCTGAGAGATTCAGGCCGGCGCGTACGCTTCGATACGCTCGACCTTTGCTCCTTCGGCGGATGCATCGCGTCACGACACGCGGCATCGCTCTCCAGCATCGGCTGTCAGAAATTCAGTACGGGGCCTGAGCGGTTATGGAAGGTTGCGCCTTCGGCGGCATGCGGTTGGCCATCTGCTTCTTGAACCGGCACGCACTCTCCTGAACTTCAGGCCGGAGTGTAGCTCACGCGGATTTGGCCAGCAAGGAGAAATGCTCGACGGCGGGTGGGGATGCGAAATACGGGCCGACGATGGCACGCCACTCGGCGAATGCGGGGGAACCACGAAAATCCACTGTGTGATTCTCCAGTGTTTCCCAGAAGATCATCAGCAGGTAGCGCTCAGGCGATTCGACACCCTTGTTGACCTTGTAGCCCTTGAAGCCCCTGGCCCTGGCAATGACCGTCTCCACCCCTTTGCGGATGGCGGCGTCGAATTCGGCCTGCTTGCCAGGCTGGATGCGGATGTCAGCAAGTTCAAGAATCATGATGTACCGGAATCAGGTTTGGCAGCCTTCGCGGCCCAGGCTGTCGTTGATCTGGCGGCGCTCGGCGTTCAAACGGTCCTGCGTCACGCTGGATCCGCCGGCACGCAACTGGGCCGTGTTGTAGTTGAGGTCATTCTTGAGCTTGTCGCACTTGCCCTTTTTTTCCGCCAGCGCAGCAGCCTTCTTCTTCTCGGCGTCTGCCTCCGCCGCCTTGGCGGCCGCCGCCTTTTTCTCCTCTTCCGACATCTGCGGCTTGGCGGTCTCGCCTCCCTTGCCGCCGCTGGCGGCATTTCCGCCCGAGGGGCTTCCGGATTTGCCACCCGTGTCTGCGGCTGCGGATTTTGCAGTCACGCTTCCATCGTTCGTCTTGACAGCCTTGCCGTCATTGCCGGC
>CAYUEG010000033.1:4142-9814 GCA_964443245.1 uncultured Burkholderiales bacterium
TTGGCGGTGATCTTGACCTCCCGGCCACCCTTCTCGTTGCATGGGCGATCCACATACTGATTGCCGCAGCGGTAAACCTGCCCGCCTTGCGCAGCAGGCTTCGCGGCCGACGTGGCCCCACCTTGGGCCCACGTACTGCCCGCTGCGCCCAACACCACACACCAGCCCACCGCAAGCAACTTTCTGATCATGCCGCCCTCCCAAGATGCGCGCCCTGAACACGGCATCATCAGAAATGGATGCCTTTGAGCAATTGCTGGAATGCTACCTGATCTGCCGTCGGTTCGGCCGGCTTGGCGTTCGGATCCCGGCTCTTGGCGGCATCCGAATCCGGGAACATGCGGAAGGTGGTATTCATCACGATCTGGGCAATGCGTGGCAACAGGGCATGCAGCACCTCGCCAAACGTGCCAAGCCGGGTGGCAATGCGCACAGGTTCGTAGACAATCGCCTCGCAGATCATGTCCGCGGCCTGCTCCGGGGAGAGGGTCGGCACATTGTTGTAGATCTTGGTCGGCGCGATCATCGGGGTGCGCACCAGCGGCATGTTGATGGTGGTGAACTTGATGCCGGTATCGGCAAACTCGGACGCCGCGCAGCGGGTGAAGGCATCCAGCGCAGCCTTTGAGGCAACGTAGGCCGAAAAGCGCGGCGCGTTGGTGAGGACACCGATCGAGGAGATGTTGATGATGTGGCCGCGGCGCTTCTTCTGCATGCCCGGCAGGAACGACATGGTGACGCGCAAGGCCCCGAAATAGTTGACACTCATGGTGCGCTCGAAATCGTGGAAGCGCTCGTAGCTGTTCTCGATCGCACGACGGATCGAGCGGCCGGCGTTGTTGACCAGAATATCCACGCCGCCATGCTTCTCGTTGACCATGGCGGCAAACTTGGCGCACTGCGCCTCGTCGCCGACATCGGCCGAATAGGTGAATACGCGGCCGCCGTTCTTGCAGTGGGCCTCGATCTCCTTTTGGGCCGCATCCAGCTTTTCCTGGTCGCGCGCGACGATCACCACCGTGGCGCCCGCCTCGGCCAGCTTGAACGCCGCCGCCAGTCCGATCCCGGAGGAGCCGCCGGTCACCAGCACCACCTTGCCCTTGACCTTGCCTTTCAGGGTCCGGTCGATCAGCAGATCCGGATCCAGGTGGCGCTCCCAGTAGTCCCAGATCACCCAGGCGTAGGAACTGAGGTCGGGGCAGGCGATCCCGGTGCCCTTGAGGGCCTTGTCGGTCTCGCGCGAATCGAAGCGCGTCGGATAGTTGACGAACTGCATCATGTCTTCCGGCAACCCGAGATCCTTCATCACCGCGTTACGGATGCGGCGCGCCGGCGTCAGGGACATGATGGACTTCTTGACGCCACGCGGGATGAAGCCGAACAACGCGGCATTGATGCGCATTTCCATGCGCGGTGCATGGGCTGCCTTGCAGAAGATGTTGAGCACGTCCCCGACGCGGTGCGGGTTCGGGTCGGTCAGGTGGAAGGCCTTGCCGTCCCCCTTCTCCATGTGCATGATGTGGTCCATCGCATCGACCACAAAGTCCACAGGCACGATATTGATACGCCCGCCTTCGATACCGACAGTCGGCATCCACGGCGGCAGCAGCTGGCGCATTTTCTGGATCAGCTTGAAGAAATAGTACGGGCCGTCGACCTTGTCCATTTCGCCGGTTTTCGAATCACCGACCACCAGGCCAGGACGATAGACCCGCCAGGGCATCTCGCATTCCTTGCGGGCGATGCCTTCGGAATCATGCTTGGTCGCGAAGTACGGATGGTCGAGGTTCTCGGCCTCGTCAAACATGTCCTCGCGCCAGACGCCCTCATACAGCCCGGCCGCCGCAATCGACGACACATGGTGAAACTTGCCTGCCTTGATCGCGTTGGCAAAGCGCACGGCATTGCGGGTACCGTCAATGTTGCCGGCCTGCTGCTCCTCGGCAGAGGCCTTGAGGTCATACACCGCGGCCAGGTGGGCGAAATGCGCGATCTTGCCGGCCAGCTTCTTCCTGTCAGCTGCCGATACGCCCAGCTCCGGCTGCGTCAGATCGCCGCTGACGGCAATCGCACGCTTCTCGTCCACACCCCAGTACTCGAGCAGGGCAGCGCGTTGCTTCTCGCCCTTCTGGCCGCTGGCCCGCGAAAGGTAGTACACAACGGTGTTGTCGCGCGCCAGAATCTTGCTCACCAGCCGTTTGCCGATGAAGCCGGATGCGCCGGTAATGAAATAGCCGGTGGTCATGTTTGTCTCCGATGAATGGTGCAGATTGTGCGAACTGCATGAATTGGCTGGAATGCACGTGGCGTGCCTGCTGCTCCCGCCAGTATGATGGCTTAAACTCGCATCGCTCGGCAAGCGGCATCTGCTGCCTTCCCTGCCGCGGTTTTTCCCTGCCCTCGATGGAATGGCTGAAACCGTTGGTGGGAGCCATTCTCCTGCATATCACCTGTTTCCGGCCCTGACCATGAACCCGTTCCTTCCCATGTCCGAATTGCCGCCCGCAGCCCAGGCCGAAATGGACCGCATCGGCCCGATCTGGGGCAGTGACATCCAGAAGCATCGCGACATCGTGCTGGCCGCCTACGACCCGATTCTGGCAAAGGCGCCGAAGGACGGCGTGACCATCACGCGCAATCATGCCTATGGAAATCCTGCGGGCAGCCACCCGCGTCAGGTGCTCGATGTCTACCAGCCAGCCGGGCGCAGCGGCGCACCGGTCGTCATCTTCATGCACGGTGGCGCCTTCGTGCGCGGCGACAAGCAGGCCAGCCCCGAGGTTTACGACAACGTCCTGATCTGGTTTGCGCGCCAGGGTTATGTTGGCGTGAACATTGAATTTCGCCTCGCTCCGGAGGCACCCTATCCCTCTGGCGCCGATGACCTGTCCGCCAGCGTGACGTGGGTCAGGCACAACATTGCCCGCTTTGGCGGCGATCCGCGCACCATCTTTGTCATCGGCCATTCTGCCGGCGGCACGCATGTGGCGACCTTCGCCTACGATCCGGCAGCCGGCCACATGGCGCATGACGTCGCCGGCATCGTGCTGATCTCGGCTCGTCTGCGTGCCGACGTCCTGCCCGAGAACCCCAACGCGGCGGGCGTGCGCGCCTACTTCGGCCCGGATGAAAGCACCTACGAAGCCCGTTCACCGATCAACCATGCAGCGCAAAGCACGTTGCCGGTGTTCATCGTCAACGCCGAATACGAGAATCCGCTCCTGGACCTCTACGGCCTGGAACTGGCGCATCGCATCGCCCTGGTGCGGCGCCATGCCCCGCGCTACATGCGCCTGCCCCGCCACAACCACATCTCGATCGTGGCGCACTTCAACACGGCAGAAGAGACCCTGGGTCGCGAGATCCTGGCGTTTTTCGAACAGCGCCGCTAAGCGCCTCGCCCGGCCGCACAACCTGGAAATGAAGCCGGCGCCGGAGCGCGGTTCAACCACCGGGCAGGCCCCGCCGCCACTGCACCGGGTTGACTGCCTAGGGGCAGATCCGATCGAGCATGCGCGCAGACTTGCTCGCCACCCAGGGGGCAGACTCCTTGTCGAACACCGCGAAGTGCGGTGTCTTCAGATGGGCCTCGAAGGCAGCCCGGTCAGCGTAGATTTCATACAGAAAGACACTGGTGGCATCTTTCGGATCAACACAGACATCGAACTGACTGCAACCGGGCTCATCGGCAACGGAAGCGCGGGCATTGGTGAGGATGGAGGCATGGAACGCGGCCGCGTGTTCCGGCTTGAGCTTGAAATCGACAATCACGACGTACATGGAGGGTTCCTTTTGGGTTAGCGCAACAGCCAGACCAGCGCCATCGGCAGCGACGGGATGTAGGTGATCAGGATCACGACCAGGAAAGTCGCCGCCATCATCGGGATCAATTGTCGGGTAATTTCGCCGATGCCGGCACCCGCGAGTTTGGCAGCGACAAACAAGGTGCCTCCCACCGGCGGCGTATAGAGCGCGATGGCGAGGTTGGCCGTCATGACCACGCCCAGGTGCACCAGATCCACACCGAAGATCTTGGCCAGCGGCAGGAACAACGGGACCGTCAGCATCATCGCCGGTAGCGGCTCGATGAAGATGCCGAGCAGAAACAGTGCCACGTTGACCAGCAACAGGAACACCCATTGCTGGTGCGCCACGCTCTCGACCCAGGCACCCATTTGCGCCGGTACCTGCTCCACCGTGATCAGCCACGCCAGGCAGCCGGTGGCTCCAATCACCACCATGACGGTGGCGCTGGTCTGGAACGACTTGAGCAGCAGCGCCGGAATCGCGCGCCACGACAAGTCGCCGTAATAGAACAACGACACCACCAGACCATAAACCACCGCGACCGCAGCTGCCTCGGTCGGTGTGAAGTAGCCGGTCCAGATGCCGCCGACAATGATCACCGGCATCAACAGCGCCGGGCCGGCGGCCCGGAAACTGACCCAAATCTCGCGGCCGGTAGAACGCGTGCTGCCATTGTCGCAGCCGGAGGACTTGCCGTACCACACGCACACGATGATCAGCGCCAGTGCCGAGATGACGGCCGGGATCAGGCCGGCTACCGACATCTCCTTCATCGAGACGCCCGCCACGAAGGCGTAGACCAGAAACGGGATCGACAGCGGCATCAGGAGCGCCAGGGTACCGGCGGTAGCCAGCAGCGCCGCTGCAAAGGCGCGCGAATAGCCACGCTGCACCATCGCCGGGATGATCAGGGAACCAATGGCGGCAGTATCGGCGATGGCCGAACCCGACACGCCGCCGAACATCAGGCAGGACATCACTGTCACGATGCCCAGGCCGCCGGGCAGAAACCCGAACAGCACCTTGGCGAACTCGACAATGCGCTTGCCGACGCCACCGTGCGACAGCAGTTCGCCGGCAAAAACGAACAGTGGCACGGCGATCAGGATGAATGGCTCGACTCCCCCGATGTAAGAGAGAAAGATCGTCTCCAGCGGGTGCGTGAGACCCTTGAGCCAGATCATGCCGACCGTCGTGGCCAGCAGCGCGTACACCAGCGGGATGCCAGCCAGCGCAATCACGAAGAAGGAGCCGAACAGTTGCAGGGCAAACATGGGGGAGGGTTCCGTTGCTGGTTGAATCGCGTGGCGCTATTCGCCGTAGCGCTCGACGCGCGATTTACCCTGGAAGATCAAGACCAGATCCCAGGCTGCGAACAACATGGTCAAACCGGATGCAATGGGTAGCGCGATGTTCTGTGTGGACATCGGCCAGCCGAGCACGGTGAGTTCGTTGTTCCACCCTGCCATGGTGATCTTCCAGCCGTAAATCACCAGAAGGCCAAGGACACCAATGGCGAACAGTTGAATGGCGGCATCGGCAGCGCGTCGTTGCGCATCGTCGAGCTTGTCAAGAAACTCCGTGATCGACATGTGCGCTCCGCGCCGTGCGGCAGCGGCGCCCCCCAGAAAGGTGACCCAGACCATCGACAGCTCGCAAAACTCGGTAGTCCAGGCGATGTCCTTGCCGAACAGATGGGTCAACACATTGAAGAACACCAGCACGATCATCGTGCTGCCGAGCAGAACGATCGCCCAATCCACAGCGGAGCCGATCAGACGAATCGGCAGGGGCGAGTTCGGTACTTGCGGGAGCAGGGACATGGTGAGGCCCGGGATCAGGGATCGACGCAACGAGAGGAGCGC
>CAYUEG010000033.1:9914-19881 GCA_964443245.1 uncultured Burkholderiales bacterium
GAGCGCAGGAAAGAGACAGTCGCCGCAGCGGCAGCCCGGATCATTGTCGGGCTGCTCCGCTGCAGTCGCTTCCGCTATTTCCTGGCGGGCAAGGCCTTGCGCACGGCAGCCGCATCAGCAAGGAAGACGTCGGTATCAGCACCGTACTTCTCCTTGGCCTTGGCGTATACCGGTTGCACTGCTTCTCGGAACGGCCCGACTGGCGGTCGTGCAATCGTGGCGCCCTTGGACTTCATCTCGGCCAGCTGGCGATCATCATTGGCGGCAATTTCCTTGCGGATCCACTGCGCCGTCTCCTGCGCGGCCTTGGTAATCGCGGTGCGATCGGCCGGCGAAAACTTCTGCCAGGTCTTCTCGGACACCGTCAACGGGATCGGGCTGTAGACATGCTGCGTCAGCGTCACGTTCTTGGCCACTTCATAGAATTTGTTCGCAAAGATCGTGTCGATCGGGTTCTCCTGACCGGCAACCGCGCCTTGCTGGATCGCCAGGTACACCTCGGGCAGCGGCATGATCTGCACGCCGAAGCCCATGGCTTCCAGCGTCCAGCGCATCATTTCGTTCGGAAAGGTGCGCAGCTTCTTGCCCTTGGCATCGGCCGGCGTGTTCAGAGGGTCGCGCGTGGTCATGCTGCGAAAGCCGGCTTCCCAGGTCGCCAGAAAGCGAAATCCTTTTTCCGGTCCCTTGTCGAACTGGGCCTTGAGCCATTTCGATTCGTCGTAAAGTTTCCAGCCTTGCTCGTAGCTTTCCACCATGTAAGGGAGCGCCGTCAGGTTCAAGGTAGGAATGTGGGTTGCATACGTGCCCGTTCCGGACACGGTGAAGTCAATGCCGCCCAGCTGCAGCTGCTCGACTGCCTTCGGGTCATTGGCGAGCTGTCCTGCCGGATACACCTGGACCTTGTAGCGGCCCTGCGTGTAGTTCTCCACGCTCTTGGCGAACAGCAAGGCGGCCGCATTGCGCGCGCCACCGGGCTGGTCGGTGTGGCTGAACTTGAGCACCGTCTGCGCCGCGACGCTGGAAGCGCCCAATGCAAGAGCGAGCATGGTGCCGGCGAGGCCGGCTTGAAGGATCTGGCGTTTCTCGGTCTTCATGTTGTCTCCTGATGGAAAGTGGAACGACTGCTGGTTAACCTGCTGATGCCAAGCGTGCCGGGGCGGCAGCAGGGGCCGCCCCCGATGAAGCGATCTCGAACCGCATCCCGGTGCTGTGTGAGCGATAGGCGGCGTCCTGAATCCGGATGTTCTGCAAGTAGTCGCGCCCGAGGTTCTCGGCAGGGCCGGCACCACGCAGAAACCGTGCAACATGCTCGTTCAGGTTGCGCACCGCCCCACCGGCAAACGTGTCCGGGCCCTTGTCGTACGCATGCTCCACTTCCGTGCCATGGTGCGGCTTCCACCACAGCCGCGCCATGCCGTCCAGGCGCAACACGCCTTTCGAACCTTCCAGCCACATCTCGCCCATGGTGCGGCGCGGGTTGTCGCTCTCGTGGTCGTTGAGTCGATTGCCGTCAAACAGGCCGGTGGTACCACCTGCAAACTCGAAAATCAGGTAACCGGCATCCTCGCCCAGAATCGCCGGGTTGACACGACGCAGACGGGCCGTCACCGCCTCAACCTCGCCCATCAGATAACGGAAGGTGTCGATGAAGTGGATTGCGGTCTCAAACACCAGGAAGCGCGGCATCTTCTGAAAGTAGGGCTGGCGCGACAGATAGGCATCTGCCCCCTGGCCATCGCCGGGGCGCAGACGAAAGCTGATCGCGTGCGGCGTGCCGATGGTGCCACTATCGAGCAGGCGTCTGGCTTCGCGGTACCAGGGCGAGAAGCGGAAGTTCTCGTGCACGATCAGGGGCAGCTTGGCCTGCTCGGCGGTCTCGACAATCTGCACGGCCTCGTCCAGCGTCGGGGCCAGGGCTTTCTGGCACACCATTGGCACACCAAAATTGCAGGCCAGGCGAACCAGTTCCAGATGGGTTGCCGGCGGGGTGACAATGTCCACCAGATCCGCGCCCACTTCGGCCAGCATGCGTGCAGCATCGCTGTAGATGCGTGTCACGCCAAAGCGCTTGCCCAGTTCACGTGCCCGCGCCTCATCGCTGTCGCACAGCGCCACCTCGGCGACGGCGCCACTGGCCTGCATCGCAGTCCATGCCTCCACATGGAACTGGCTGAAGTAGCCGGCGCCGATCACGGCGACGCGCAGTTCTTGTGGGCGTTGCGCCATGCCTTAGCCCAGCGCCTCGATGACGGCGCGCGTCACCGCGCCGGTACCGTCTCTGCCGCCGATGTCGGCAGGCTTGACTTTGCCTTGGGCAAAGACGGCATCGACAGCTGCCTCGATGGCGTGGGCGGCCTCCGTAAGCCGTGCTTCACCGTGGCGCTCACCGAGCCATGCGAGCATCATCGCGCCGGACAGAATGGTTGCGGTCGGATTGGCGATCCCCTTCCCGGCAATGTCCGGGGCACTGCCGTGCGAGGGTTGAAACAGGCCGTGCCTGTCGCCGATGTCGGCAGAAGGTGCGTAGCCCATGCCGCAGATCAGACCGGCGCCCAGATCGGAGGTGATGTCGCCAAACTGGTTTTCCATCGGGCACACGTCGTAATCCCACGGCTTGCGGATCATGTTGAGGCTGAAGGCATCGATGTAGCAGTGGTCGGCGGTAATGTCGGGAAAGAGCTTGGCACGCTCGTGAAAAATCTGGTTCATGAAGGCCATGCCGAGAAACACATTCGATTTGTCGACACAGGTGACCTTGCCCTTCTTCGGATTGCGCTTCTTGCGTGCCTCGGCCAGGCGAAAGGAAAAATCAAACAGGCGTTCACAACCCTTGCGGCTGATCTCGCCCATGTCATGAACAGCCTCGTCGCCGCCTGCCGTCTTGCCCATCACGCTGCGCCCACGTGCATGGAACCAGCCCTCGGTGGATTCGCGCACGATCACGAAGTCGATTTCTTTGGCGTGGGGTGAGGCCAGTGGCAAAGGCAAGCCTGGAATCGCGCGAATCGGCCGCACGCCGGCATACAGGTCCAGATGCACGCGAATATCGAGTTGCGGGGCGATTTCGGTGCCATCGGGATAGCGGATGTCCGGCCAGCCCATCGCTCCGAACAGGATCGCGTCGGCCTTCTCGCTGGCCTGCATCGAACTGACAGGAAACGCCTCCCCGGTGTCCTGGTAGTGATGCGCACCGCCGGGACGGCGGTCGTAGTGGAGCTGGAATCCATGGCGCGCCTGTGCACGGTCGAGCACGGCAAGGGTGGCGTCAATCACCTCCACACCAATGCCATCTCCAGGCAATACCACGATGTTGCAATCGGTCTTCATGTCAGTCCTGTCGGTTGGGAAATCGAGTGTGCCAATGCGGGGCCTACAACGAGCTGATGCGTGCCTTTTCAAGCAGGGCCAGCAATTCCTTGCTGCCACGCTCGCGGTGGGCTCGGTAGAGGCGCGCCGCTTCGGCCGGATCGCCGGCGCGAATGGCGTCCACAATGGCGTTGTGCTCCTGGGTCGAATTGACCGGGCGTGGCCGCAGGCGCAACGTGACCATGCGCGCCCTGTGGGCCCGGTCCCACAGGCCCTGCACGGTCTCGGCCAGCAAGCGATTCCCCGCCAGGGCAATCAGCAAGCGGTGATAGCGCTCGTCTGCCATGGCCCAGGCATCGAGGTCGTCCTGCTTGAGCGCAGCCGTCATGTCGCGCGATGCATCGACCAGGGGCTTGAGATCCGCCGGCGGCAGATTCTTGCGCGCCACCATTTCGGCCGCCATCGGTTCGATGGCGGTCAACATCTCGTAGATTTCACGCATGTCGTCCGGTGATACCGGCAGAACACGGGCCCCATGGCGGGGCACCACTTCCACCAGCCCCTCGGATTGCAGCTTGAGCAGCGCCTCGCGCACCGGCGTGCGCGACAACCCCAGCTGGTCAGCAAACTCCTGCTCCAGGGCCCGATGGCCAGCGGGATAGACGTTGTCCAGAATGCGCTGGCGAATCTCGCGGTAAGCCTTGTCCACCAACGATTTCCGGCCTGCGCTCGGCGCCGGTGCAGGCTGTGAGCGGGCCTGGGGACGAGGCTTGGCGCGATGGGTGTTGGCAGCTGTGATGTTGGTGGGCATGGGTGATGGTGGCGCGTGACGGTTCAATAGGTCCAGTGCACCGGCGGATGACCGGCAAACCTGAAATCATCCGGCAGCCGGAAGTGGGCAATCGAATCCCCCACCAGGCAACCCAGATAAACGGTCCTGAGATCGGCACCGCCAAAGGCAATGCTGGAAATGTTCTTGAGCCGGGTGGTGTGCGGCTTGTCCATGTGGGCACGCCCGAGTTCCGCCTGGGCATAGGCCGCCTCCACCCAATCGACGTACTCCGCGTTGCCGTCATCGAGGATCAGCTGCTGCGAGCCATCCGGCGCGACGCGAATCAGCTGGTTGCCGATCACGCAGGCAACCCAGATGCCGCCGGCGGTATCGAAGGCAAAACCATCCGGAAACGCACCGTGCCCGAAGGTGGTGAAGACTTCCTTGGGGCCTAAAGAGCCATCGGCGCGCAGCGGGTAACGCGACATCTTCTTGTGGTACGTCTCGTTCACATACAGCCACTGGCCATCTGGTGAAACCAGCGCTTCATTGGTGAACCCGATGCCGTCGGCAACGATGCGCGCCCCTGCCCCATCGATCAGCACGATGAAGCCGTCTGCCACCCGGTTGTTGTAGGCCCGGGCGCGCGGCGCAAGGCGGGTGGAAACCGTGAGCCAGATGCGGCCTTGCGCATCCTCCGTCACGAAATTGGACGGCGGCAGATCCACGCCATCCACCCGCGTGAGGACTTCCCGCACGCTGCCGTCTCGCCTGAGGGCATACACGCCACCTTGTGTCTCGCCCAGATCTGCCATCAGGAAGCTGCCGTCCCGGCGCAGGGCAATGCCGTTCGGACGCGTTTCGCGCTGGCCTGCCGTGTCAGCTCGCGCGTCTTGCGTGGGTTGCGGCAAGCGGCCGGTGTAAAGGGTCTGCGTCCCATCGGGGCGCAGGTGGGCCACCCCACCGCGCCAGTCCGCCGTGTAGAGGTCACCCGCCGCCGTCGCCAGCACGCACTCCGGGCGCACCAGGCCGCTACCGCTCCAGAAGAGATCGGAGGCGACGACTACGGGCACCGCGGGGTCGAGCACGAGCGACATGTTCAACAGACACCTGGATCAAGGCCATGCGGGGACGCCGGAAAGCTCTCGCCCGCAACAAGGGATGCATTAATGTATACGTTAACGTGCGCACAAGTCAACCCCCGGGCCTCAAAACACCATGCCCACGCAATCCGGCCGCAGCGAACCCGCAGGGCCAGTAGCCAACTTTGAGAATGGGCAGCCCGCGGGGCGGGCGCGAATCAGGCCGGCTGCACCAGGGAGCGGATCAGCGCCTCGGCCGAACCGCGGTTGGTGGCGAGCGGCACGTTGTGCACGTCGCACACGCGCAACAGGGCCGTGACATCGGGCTCGTGCGGTTGTGCGGTGAGCGGGTCACGCAGGAAAAACACGGCGGTGATGCGGTCTTCAGCGATGCGTGCGCCGATCTGCTGGTCGCCCCCCAGCGGGCCGGACAGCATGCACTCGATCGTGAGATCGAGTTCAACGGACAGCAGCTTGCCGGTGGTAGCGGTGGCAATCAGCGGAAACTGTGCGAGCACCTCACGGTGTTCGCGCGCGAACGCAAGCATCGCTGCCTTTTGCTTGTCGTGCGCAATCAGCGCGACAGCTCGCTTCATGGGCACAACCTCATTGACCGAACCGGGTCCAGGCCAGGCCATCGCTGGTCTTGCCCCTGGGGCGGTACTCGCCCGAGACCCAGCCGTCATAGCCCATCTCGTCGATCAGCTTGAACAGATATGGATGGTTGATCTCGCCGATGTCCGGCTCGTGGCGCTCGGGCACGCCGGCAATCTGGATGTGGCCAACGCCGGCGAAGTACTGCTTGAACTTCATGGCGAGGTCGCCTTCGACAATCTGGCAGTGGTAGAAATCCATCTGCACTTTCACCTTGACGCTGCCGACGATGTCCGCCACTTCCTTGCAAATGGCGTGGGCCTCATCCTGACGATTGAGGAAAAAGCCAGGGATGTCGCGCGTGTTGATCGGCTCGATCACCAGCAGCAAATCGCGGTTGCCGATCTGCTGCGCCGCCCAGGCGAGATTCCTGACATAAGTAGCGCGGTGCTCTTCACGCGAGCGCCCCGGCTGCATCAGGCCGGCCATCACGTGCAGGCGCTTGTTGCCGAGCACATCCACATAAGACAGCGCCTTGTGGAACGCGGCCTTGAAGTCCTCTTCGCGCCCCGGCAGCGAACCCATGCCGCGTTCGCCTTTTGACCAGTCGCCGGGCGGGCAATTGAACAGCACCTGCGTGAGCTTGTGCTCATCGAGGCGCGCCTTGATGTCGGCGGGCGAGAAGTCGTAGGGGAACAGGAACTCGACGCCCTTGAAGCCGTCTTTGGCGGCAGCGCCAAAGCGGTCGAGGAATTCGTGTTCGGTGTACATCATCGAGAGGTTGGCGGCGAACTTGGGCATGGCAAACGCTTTCAGCGAACAATCAGGAAGAGAACGAACCAGAAACGGGAGGCGCGAGCCTCCCGCGACTCATTGCACCATCAGAACAATTGCCACGGTGCCGGATCAAACACGAACGCCTCACCGTTCTTGCGCAGACGTCCGATGCCCGGGAACGGCAGGTGCACGGCGGCAATCGGCGTGCCCTCGGCAGCGACGGAATCGAAAATCGACTTGCGCATCGCCCGTGCCTTGCCCTGATCCCAGTCAAATGCCACGGTGATTTCCGGGCGCGGAAACTGCACCGGCGCCACGTGCATGGTGTCACCAATGGCAAGCAGCTTGGCGGATCCGGACTGCACCAGGAAGCAGCTGTGGCCCGGTGTATGGCCGGCAGCGTCCACCGACTTGATGCCAGGCGTCAGCTCTTCACCCAGGTTGAAGGCCTTGAGGTTGGCACCGTAGGCGGCGATTGCGCGCTTGGCCGGCATCCAGCGACCGCGCTGGTTCTCGGGCGCTTTGGCTTCCTCGGCAGCACTGCCCCAGTAGTCCAGGTCCGCCTTGGCGATGCGCAGCGTGGCATTGGGGAACATCTTGCCGCCATCAGGCGTGACAGTACCGTGCAGGTGGTCGCCATGGCAGTGCGTGATGTAGATCTCATCGACTTGATCCGGGGTGATCCCGGCTGCCGCCAGGCACTGTGGCAAACGCCCGGCGGTGGGCCCGAGCATCCGAGCGCCGCCTGCGTCAAGCAACACCAGCTTGTCACCGGTGTTGACCAGAAAGGTGTTGACCGGCAGACGCATCGGCGCCGCCGGCCAGCCGCCGGCGGTAAGCAGGGTCTTGACCAGTTCCGGGTCGGCAATCAGCACCGTAGGCGGAATGTCGATGTAACCATCGAGCATGGCGGTGACTTCAAAATTGCCCAGCTTCATGCGATGCACGCTGATCGCCTGGCTGCCGGCCATCGGCGCCTTGCCGAAGGCCGCCGGCATCATGGCCGGCAGAATGGTGAGGGATGCACCGGCAGCGCCGGTGAAAACGAACTTGCGGCGCGAGACATTGATGGCTTTTTGCATGCTGGACTCCTCCATGATCAAGTGTTTGATACGACAATGTGTACTACGCTACGAACTTCAACAACCTCGGCAACCGTGAAAGGTTCCCGTTACCGCCGCCACGCCAGCATGGACCGGACGATTCCTGCCCTGCCAGCGCGGGTTCCCCGACATCCGTCAGCTTAACCCTCATGTCTGCCGGACCATTTTCTCGAAAGCGAGCCTCCCATGAGCAACCACGAACCCCTGCAAGCGCTGGCGGCGATCAAGGACGCCAGCGGCACCTACGGCTTCGACGTCATTGCCTATCATGCCGAACGGCCCGGCTTTCGCATGACGGAGATTGAACTGACCGAAAAGCAGCAGGTGCCGTGGCACTACCACCACCATGTGCAGGATACGTTCTACGTGCTCAGCGGCGAGATGCGACTCTTTCTGCAAAACCCCAAACAGGAGGTTCGCCTCAAGCCGGGCGAAACCTATTCGGCGGCTGCCGGTCGCCCGCATCTGGTGACCAACGGCGGCAAGACGCCCATGCGCTTCTTCGTGCTGCAAGGGATCGGCGAGTATGACTACGTGCCGCTGGTCCCCGCAAAGGGCGCGACGGCGCGTCCGGCAGCGTAATTCAGCGTGCGTCGGCCGCTGCAGTTTCACGCGTCTGTCGCTCCTCATGTCGGATGTTTCGCCTTGAGCGTGGCCACCTCAGCGGCGGTCAGGGTCCGGATGCGCCTGCCCTGCAGCAGCAGGAACAGCTTCGCAGTCTCCTCAAGCTCTTCGGTCGCGTCCGCAGCTGCCGAGAGCGACGAGCCGGCCACCACCGGTCCATGGTTGGCAAGCAGCAGCGCATGGTGCTTGCCGGCAAAGCGGCGCACCGCATCGGCGAGCTTCATGTCTCCCGGAGCAAAGTACGGCACCAGCGGCAACGAACCGATGCGCATGACGTAATAGGCCGTGATCGGCGGCAGCACGTCGTCGGGGTTCACATCATCCAGCACCGAGACCGCCACCGAGTGGGTTGAGTGCAGATGCACCACCGCGCCCACGCCGGCATTCGCCTTGGCGCGCTCTTCGTACATCGCCAGATGCAGGAAGTTCTCTTTCGAAGGTTTGTCGCCGGAGATCAGGTTGCCCTGCCAATCCAGCTTGGAGAGCCGCGCCGGATCGAGGGTGCCGAGCGACGAGCCGGTCGGCGTGAGCAGCCAGCCGTCATCGAGCCTGGCACTGATGTTGCCGGTGGAGCCGTGCGTCAGGCCTCGATCAAAGATCGACCGGGCGATGCGGCAGATCTCCTCGCGCTGGGCGGATTCCGATTTCATGCGCAATTTCTATTCCGGCACGATGCCGGAGTCCTTGCCGACGCGAACCCACTTGGTGACTTCGCTGGCGACGAAGCTGCCGAACTCGGCTGCCGTGCCGCCGCCCGCTTCTGCGCCGGTGGCGGCAAGGCGCTCACGAAATGCCGGCGTCTTGAGGATGGCATTGATCTCGGTATTGAGTTTGCTGATCACGGCTTCGGGCGTGCCGGCCGGCGCGAACAAGCCGAACCAGACGGTTTGCTCGAACCCGGCCACGCCGGCTTCGGCCATGGTGGGCACATCGGGCAGGGCCGACACACGCGTGGGCGTGGTCACGGCAAGCGGCTTGTTGCGGCCGCTGCGAATGTGCGGCATGGCTGGCGGCATGTTCGACATCATCAGCGTGACCTGCCCGCCTGCCACATCGGTAAGCGCCTGCTGCACATCCTTGTAGGGCACGTGGCGCATCTTCAGGCCGGCCAGCAGGTTCAGGTATTCGCCGGCCAGGTGCGACGACGAGCCGATGCCGCCCGAAGCGAACGTCACGGCTTCCCCTTTCTGCTTGGCGTAGGCGATCAATTCCTTGACGTTCGATACCGGCAGGGACTTGGCGACGCTCAGGAGACTGGGGGTCTTGGCGACCAGAACCACCGGCGCGAAATCCTTGACCGGGCTGTAGGGCATGGTCTTGTAGGTGGCGACGTTCATCGCGTGCGAGCCGATATTGCCCATCACCAGCGTGTAGCCGTCTGCGGGTGACTTGGCGGCGCGGTCGCTGCCGATCGAACCGCCGGCACCGGCGATGTTCTCGGCAATGAAGGGCTGGCCCAGCCTGGTCTGCAACTCCGACCCGAGGGCACGCGCCATGATGTCGGGCGCGCTGCCGGCGGCCGATGGCACGATGATCTTCACCTGTTTGGTGGGGTACTGGGCAAAAGCGGACCAGGCGATCAGGCCAAGAGCCGCTCCCACCAATGCTTTCAGGGCAACATGCTTTGAAGGATGAGGTTTCATGCGGATTTCCGAAGGTCAGGGGTTGTCGATCTGCTGCAGGGCTTTGCTGAAAAAGTCGGTGGTGCC
>CAYUEG010000033.1:19981-29767 GCA_964443245.1 uncultured Burkholderiales bacterium
TGCACGCGCTTGACCTCATCCGGTGCGGCAGTGGCGTAGACCAGCACTGGCGCCTGGGCCACGGCAGTGAGTGCGGCGTCGACGATACGGGTGACTTCACCCGTATCCACGGCGAGCTTGAGCGTGTCGACGCGAATCGCGGGTTTGCCGGCGTCGATCCAGTGTTTGACCTGCGCGTTGGTGGCAACCGAACAAGAGCCCGACACCACGGCGCTGCGCCCCGCGATGCGCGGCAACTGCGCGGCCGTGGCGGCATGGCCCAGATGGCCGGCCTCGCGGTGATGCAGCGCAATGCCGAGGCCGACGCCGGAACCGGCGGTCACCAGCGGCATGTCGGCACACGCCGTGCCGATGGTCTTGAGGTCGGCATCCGACACCGCGTCGACCACGGCGGCGCCGATGCCTTCCGCCTTGAGAGCGGTAATGCGTTCGCTTACGGCGGCCGGGCCGCGCGCCACCACGTCGTATTTCACCAGCCCGACCTTGTGGGCGGTTTGTGGCTGCAGCACGCGCACCAGGTTGGCATCGGTCATCGGTGTGAGCGGGTGGTCCTTCATGCCGGACTCGGAGAGCAGCATGTCGCCCACATACAGATAGCCACGAAAGATGGTGCGGCCATTCTCGGGGAAGGCCGGGCAGGCGATGGTGAAATCGGTGCCGAGCTTTTTCATCAGTGCATCCATCACCGGGCCGATGTTGCCCTTGGGTGTGGAGTCGAAGGTTGAGCAGTACTTGAAATAGATCTGCTGCGCACCATTGGCATGGAGCCAGGTGAGGGCCGCGAGCGATTGCGCCACCGCATCAGCCGGGGCGATGGTGCGGGTTTTTAACGCCACCACCACCGCATCGACATCGGCATCCAGCTTGGCCGTCGGCACATCAATCATCTGCACCGTGCGCATGCCGCCCTTGACGAGCATGTTGGCAAGATCGGTGGCGCCGGTGAAATCGTCGGCGATACAACCTAGCAGCATGATGCCTCCGAAAACGTTGGTGCATGCGCCTCACAGGCCCTATGCCGCATGAAAACCGCTCCCACCAAGGATTCTGGCGTGGTGCATCTGTTCATTTCTTGGCCTCCGGCAGGGTAATGCCCGGGAATATCTTGATCACGGCGGCGTCGTCCTCTTTCGCATAACCGGCGGTCGATGCCTGCATGAACATCTGGTGCGCGGTGGCCGAGAGCGGCAGTGGAAATTTGGTGGCGCGTGCCGTATCGAGCACCAGCCCCAGGTCCTTGACGAAAATGTCGACCGCCGAAAGCGGCGTGTAGTCGCCCGAGAGCACATGCGCCATGCGGTTCTCGAACATCCACGAGTTGCCGGCACTATGGGTGATGACTTCGTAGAGATCCTCGGGCGCCACGCCCTCACGGATCCCCAGCGCCATCGCCTCGGCCGCGGCGGCAATGTGCACGCCCGCCAGCAACTGGTTGATGATCTTGACCTTGGAGCCGTTGCCGGCGCGGTCGCCGAGCTTGTAGACCTTGGCGGCCATGGCGTTCAGCATCGCCTCGCATTTGGCATACACCGCCGGCTTGCCGGCCGACATCATGGTCATCTCGCCCGAGGCCGCACGCGCGGCGCCACCGGAGATCGGCGCATCGAGGAACAAAAGGCCCATTTGTTCGAGGCGCGCTTCGAGGCTCATCGCGAATGCCGGGGGCACAGTGCTGCACATGGCAAACACGCTGCCCGGTTTCATCGCGGCAGCGGCGCCCTCCTTGCCGAACAGCACGGCTTCGGTCTGCTCGGCGTTGACCACCACCGAAAACACCACCTCGCAGGCCGCCGCCACTTCGGCGGGCGAGCCGCAGGCCACGCCGCCGTCCTTCGCAAAGGCATCGGCCGCTTCACGCCGCACATCGCACACATGCACGCTGTATCCGCCGCGCCGCAGCGATTTGGCCATGCCCATGCCCATGGCCCCGAGGCCGATCAATCCGACTTGTTGACTCATGTTGATGTCCTTTATCAGGAACGCAGCCAGGCCACGATGTGACGGGCCACTGCTTCCGGGTGTTCGCGTTGCGGGAAGTGCCCGCAACGCGCGATCAGTTCACGCTGGTAGCGGCCGGTGAAAAAGCCTTCCTTGCCGGCCGACATGGCCGGGCTGTTGACCGGGTCGTCAGCGCCGTGCAGCACCAGCGTGGGGGTGGCAAGCTTGGGGGCCGGGTCGAACTGCGCTTCGAGTGCGGCATACATCGGGTAGGGCGTCGCGTTGCCCCAGCGCACGGTGTAGGAGTGCAGCACGATCTCGGCCCAATCGGGGTGGTTGAACGACTGCGCGGTGGCGTTGAATTCGTCGTCCGTTGGTTTCCAGAACGGCAGCCAGATGTCCCAGATGTGGCGCGTGAACGCATGGCGGTCGTTGCGCACGATGTCGCGGCCGCGCTCGGTGGCCATCATCCAGTGATACCAGTAGTTCTGCACCTGAACATAGCCCAGCTTCTGGCTCGGGCTGTTGGTGCCGTAGCCAACCGACAAGGCCACGCAATGTGTGATGCGCTCGGCATCCAGGCTGGATGCGATATAGGCCGCGCGCGCGCCCCAGTCATGACCCACCACTGCGTAACGTGACAGCTTCAACGCAGCGGCGAATTCGACCAGGTCCTGCCCCAGGGCGACGAGCTGGCCGGAGCGCGGCGTGGCCGCATCGAGAAAGCGGGTCGGCCCGCAACCCCGCAGATAGGGCGTGATGACGCGAAAGCCGGCTTCCACGAGTTCCGGCGTGACGCGGTTCCAGGTAAGCGCGTCGTCCGGCCAGCCGTGTACCAGGATCACCGGAAAGCCGCCTGGCGCCCCCGATTCGAGATAGCCGACTTCAAGCAAGGAGGTTTTTGCAGTCTGCATGGAATCTTTCTTCAGTGATGGACCCAGCCGCCACAGACCGGGAAGATTTGTGCGACAAAGCAATTGGCGGCGTCGCTGCACAGGTAGGCGACAAACTGCGCGTCCTCATCGGCCGTGACCAGCCGGCCAAGCGGCACCTCGCGACGCAAACGCTCCTGAAATTTCGGCGTGGCCACCACTTCAGGCGGAAAGTAGGTCGGGTTTTCCACAAAAATCTGCGCGACGGCATTGATCTGCACGTTGTGCCGCGCCGCTTCGATACCGGCGGCCTGCACCCACGCAATCTGCGCACCGCGTGCAGCGCTGTAGGTTGAGGTGCGTGGCATGCCGCGCAGCGCCGAAGTGCTGCCCATCACCACGATCTTGCCGGCACGCCGCTCCATCATCGATGGCAACATCGCGCGCGCCAGGCGCGGCAGCGGATCAACCAGGGCGGCGAAGGTGGCACGCCATTCTTCATCGGTCGCATCCGTCACCAACGAGGTCGGCGCCGGGAAGGCCAGGTTGGCCACCAGGGCGTCGATCTGACCGGCCTTGGCGATGGCTTGTGCGACCACGCGCGCCGGGGCGTCAGGTTCGAGAAGCGGGTCGGTGTCGCCAATCACCTCGGCACCGCAGGCGCGCAGGGTGTCGCACAGGGCTGGCCCCATGAACTGGTCGGCGTGGGTGACGAGGATGCGTTTTCCGGTGAGCTGAACGGTCGGCATGTCTTGATGACGTTGGTGACGGATGGGATCGGGATGGTCAGGCGTTGGTCTCAGTGGCGGCCCCACAGGCGGCGCGAAGCGATCTCTGCGCCTTCGGTCATGGACTGCAACTTCGCAAAACAGATGTCCGGATCGACCAGGCCATCGCCGGCGAAGGTGGAAAAGCCGCAATCCGACCCGGCCATGACGCGTTCGCGCCCAACGATCTGGGCGAAGGTCTCAATCCGTTGTGCAATCAATTCCGGATGCTCGATATAGTTCGAGGTGGAGCTGATCACGCCGGGAATCAGTACCTTGTCGTCGGGAATGTCGCGCTTGCGCGCAGCGAACACGGCCCACTCATGGGCGTGGCGCGGATTGGCCGCCTCAAACAGCAGGGCCTGCGGTTTGGCGCGCATCACGATGTCGAACAACTTCTCGAACGGCATGTCACGGTGGTGCGGCCCCTCGTAGTTGCCCCAGCACAGGTGCAGGCGCAGGCGCTCGGGCGGCAGGCCTTCGAGGGCAGCGTTGAGGGCCTCCACCTGGGCCTCAGCATGGCGCAGAAACGCGTCGTCACTCTCGTGCTTGAAGGTGATGTGCCGGCCCATGGCCAGATCCGGGCAATCAATCTGCAGCAGGAACCCGGCATCGATGATGGCCCGGTACTCATCGCGCATCGCGTTGGACAGGGCTTCTAGGTAAAGCGCGTGCGAGTGGTAGTGCTCGTCCGGCTGAAACACGGCGATCACACCCGGAGAAGCCGCGTTCATGAAACCGGCAGGCGTCTCACCGCCGGCCCCTGGCCGGTCCAGCGCCGCTGCAAAGCGCGCCAGATCCGCCTCAAGCGGGGCGCGGTCTTTCACGGCAATCGGGCCGGTACAGCAGGGCCGTGCCAGCTTCACCGCCCCGGCGCGGCGCGACATCAGCCGCGCAAGATATTCCGGGAATTCATCCAGGTCGGCGCCACGCACCGGCTTGCTGTTGCCGGAAAACCCGGTCAGGCGATCCTTGATGTAAGTGGCGTAGCTTGGTTTGCTTTGCTCGCCGTCGCTGACGATGTCAATGCCGCAGGCGCGTTGCCGCGCCACCACTTCCCGCACCGCCTCGGCCATCACGCGATCGAACTCGGTGGCGTCATAAGGTTCGCCACCCTCCTTCCGGGCCAGCAGGTCGACCACCGCCTGCCTGCGCGGCAGGGAGCCTACGTGGGTGGTGAGGATGCGGTCGGGACTGCCTTGAATCACTTCGGCCATCAGTCGAACTTGACGGCATTGCCGTCCGCATCGAACCCTGCTCCCACTGCCCGCGCCTTGCGCTCCAGACTCACGTCCCATTTGACGCGGTCGGGTACCTTGCCGCCCAGCACCGAGATCATCATGCCGCCGCCGTTGGCGAGGTCGTCGCCGTCGAGGCTGCGAAACGCGCGATGCACATACGGCGGCACACTGATGGTGTCACGCGGACCCAGCGTCACCGTGTGCGTCGTGCCCGTGGCGCCATCAATCCAGTCGATCTCCCAGCGGCCCGCCTGAATGATGAACACCTCTTCGGTGGTGTGCCAGTGCATGGCAGCGCCGCAGCCTTTCGGAGCGACGATGAAATCGACATGAAAGTTCTCCGCCGCAGCGATCCTGGGTTTGAAGTCCGGGTTGTCGGTGACGCCCGAGCCGATCACCGACAGCAAGGTGCGCTCGTGGCCCTTGACCCAGGTATCGACAAATGCGCGCGGACTGGCCGGAATGTCGCCAAACCGTGCAATGCGCGCTTGCATTTGCGCAGGTGAACACGGTGAAGAGGGTGCAACGTGCTGCGCCCAATTGTCCATGGCTTGTTCTTTGGTGAACGGCGTGCTGGTCATGCTTTTCCCTCCTATCCCTTGACAGCACCGGCGGTGAGGCCGGTAATGATTTGCTTGGCAGCGACAAACGTGAAGATCAGCGGTGGCAGCGCAATCAATACGCCGGCGGCCATGATCTTGCCCCACTCGACTCCGGTATCGGTGATGTAGTTGGAAATGGAGGCGGGCAAGGTGCGCGTATAGCGGTTGGTCAGGATGAACGAGAGGATGAACTCGTTCCACGCCAGCCGAAACGTGAAGATGGCGGCCGCCGCCATGCCCGGCTTGAGCAGGGGCAGGATCACCAGCCAGAACACGCGAAACGGCCCGCAACCGTCGATCGCCGCGGCCTCTTCCAGTTCTTCCGGCACCTGCTCGATGAAGCCGTACAGCAACCAGATGGTGAACGGCAGATTAAGCGCGACGTAAATCAGGACCACACCTGACAGGGTGTCGTTGATGCCCCAGGCAGCCCACACCACAAACACCGGTACCGCCAGCACGGCGGGCGGCAGGGTGCGCAGGATCAGCGTGCCGTACGACAGGGTGTCGCGCCCCAGAAAGCGAAACCGCGCCAGCGCATACGCACACATGGTGCCCACCAACAGTGTGATGATGGTGGCCGCGATCGAGATGATCAGGCTGTTCTTGAGGTAGCGGTCGATGTGGCCGTCTTCGATCACCGCCTTGAAGTTGTCCATGGTCGGCATGAACAGCCACGACCATGAGGTATCAAAGATCTGTCGCTCGGTCTTGAACGCCGTCATGGCCAGGATGATCACCGGCATCAGGCAGATCAGCGACAGCATGATCAGGATGGCGTAGTGCAGCAGGTCACCCGCCTTTCTCATGGTGACTTACCCACGCTGTTGTCCCTTGAGCGGGTTGGCGATCATCAGCACGCACAGCGACAGGATCGTCACGATCACCAGCAGCAGGATCGAGAGCGCCGAAGCGTAGCCCAGCTTCTGGCTGACAAATGCCGCCTTGTAAATGTGCAGCGAGAACAATTCGGTGGATTGCCCAGGCCCGCCGAAGGTCATGACGTAGATCACCTCCAGGCCACGAAAGCCGTCGATCATGCGCATCAGCAGCGTCACGATCAGGATCGGCATGATCACCGGCAACTTCACCAGAAAAATGGTTTGCCACCAGTTGGCACCGTCGATCTTGGATGCCTCGATCACCGACGCATCCATGCCCTGCAAGGCGGCAAGCACCATGATGAACACAAACGGTGTCCACTGCCAGATGTCGGTCACCACCATGGCGAAGAAAGCCGATTCAGGCGCAGCCAGCCAGGCGCGCGGCGCCATGCCAAAGAGGCTGGTCAGGTGGTTGATCGGACCGTACGAGGCATCGAACAGGTAGCGCCAGATCAGGCCAACGCAGATCGGCGCAATCATCATCGGCAACACAAACACGGTTCGAAACGCGCGCATGCCGCGCACCGGCTTCTCGAGGAACAGTGCCAGGGCAATCCCCAGACACATCTCCGCCGTCACCGCCACAAGCACGAACGCCAACGTCACGCCCATGGAGGTCCAGACCTGCGCGCTTTGCAGCATTGCAGCAAAGGCGTCGAGACCCACCCATTTGGCGCTGCCCCAGGGCGTCCCCATGCCCCAGTCAAAAAATGACAATTGACCGGCCTTGAGGATTGGCCAGAACAACCCGGCAATCATGACGATCACCGCCGGGGCGATGTAGACGTAAGGGGTGGCGCGCGCGAGGCGTGAACGGATCATGAAGGAGAACCAGCCGGAAACCCTTGGTGGGAGCGGGTCTCCGGCATTGCTTCCGATGTGAGATCAGCCTTTGAGCCAACCACCTTTGCGTGCCTCGGCTTCCACCGCCGGCACGATGGCCGCCAGGGCATCCTTGGCAGGCTTCTTGCCGGTGATGACATCGGGCAGCGCCAGGCCGATGATCTGCTGGCTGACGTGATCCCATTCCGGGATCAGCGGCCGCCAATCCGGGTTGGCGATCTTCAGGGCATCCTTCAGGGCCGGGAACTCGATCGGATATTTCTTCTTGGTCTCGGCGTTCTCCAGCGTGGACCAGCGCGAGGCGCTACCACCGAGCAAGGCGACCTTGACGTCGTTCTGCTTGTTGGTCAGCCACTGAATCAGAAGGAACGCCGCTTCCTTGTTCTTGGCATTTTTCGGAATGCCCAATCCGAAGCCACCGGTCTGCGCCGAATGCTTGACGGCCTTGGGGTGAATCGCATAGCCGACCTTGCCGACAATCCTGGATTTGGCCGGATCTTGCACCGGCCCGAAGACCGACACCGAATCCAGATAGAACGCGGCCTGCCCCTGCAGGAAGGCGTTCTGCATTTCACCAAAGCCGAATGACGGAATCCCCGGAGGGCCGGTATCGACAATCTCCTTGAGTACTTCTGCGGCCTTGACTGCCGGCGGCAAGTGCAGCGCAGCCTTGAAGTTCTTGTCATAGACCTCGCCACCGTGCGGCGTGAGATGCAGCAGCCATGCAGCGGTGACCTGATGGCCGGTCTGTCCGCGTGAGGTGAGTCCACCCATGCCCGCCTCCTTGGCCTTGATGACGCGGCACTGCCCAAGCAGGTCGTCATAGGTCTGTGGCACCTTGAGGTTGTACTTTTCCAGGATGTCCTTGCGATAGGCCAGGATGCCCGTCTCCGCACCGTACGGGATGCCATACAACTTGGCACCCGGGCCGGGCAGATACATCTTCGGCCCGCCCACCAGACCAATATTCTCGTAATAGGCGGTGATCAGGTCTTTCATGTCGTAGCCAGGATCGGCCAGCGCCTTGTTGGCAAAGTAGGGTTCCAGGGGTTCGAGCAGGTTCTTGGCCACGTATTCGGTTTTCCACATCACCACGTAGGTAATGATGTCGTAGTCGCCTTGCGGCTTGCCCATCTCCAGCACCTGCTTGTCCTTCATGCGCAGGTATTGCATCTTGTCGCGCTCGACCTTGATGCCGGTTTCCTTGGTGAACTCGGCAAACAGCTTCTCGGCCTGGTCATAGTGCGGGTGCGCCGGGAAGTTGATGACTACGGTCTGGCCCTTGTACTTGGCGTACCTGTCCTGCGCCATGGCCCCCTTGATCAGCGGGAACTGGGCTGCGCCCAGAATGCCGGCTGTGCCGCCGGCTTTGAGTAATTCGCGTCGTTTCATCGTTTGTCTCCTTGAACGAAATGCTGCGGAAGGTTGGTGCCGGGGTGATGCAGGATGAATGGAGCTGCGAAGAGAGGCAGTAAAACGCTAACGAACGATATGGTCTTCGCGTTCCATGTCGAACGTCAGTTCAATCTTGAGACCCGCCGGGTCGGTCAGAAAGATCTGGTTCATGCGCCAGCCGGGTACCGGGCGCTCCTCATAGGCGATGCCCGCCGCCTTGAGACGTGCGCGGGCGCTGACCTGGTCGGAAGCCTTGAGCGAAATGTGGTCAAACTGCCCGGTGGGTTTGGTGGGCGAGATGCCGTCGGCCGATTCCGGCAGCGTCGCGGCCAGGTGCAGAATCGCCGCCTCCGAGCCGCCGTAGAGCCAGTAGCCGGGAAAATGGAATTTCGGCCGCGGGCCTTCGGTCAGGCCAATCACATTGACGTAGAAATCCCGAACGGCCTTCAGGTCCGATTGCTTGAGGCGAATGTTGTAGTGGTCAATATGGGTGACGCGCATGCTCATGCACTCCTTGGTTTGAGGGTTTCCATCAGGGCATCGCCTTCGGCAACCCAGAAATCCTTGCCCGCCAGACGGATGCGCCGGATGGCGTTGACCATGTGGCGGCCCGCCGCACGGCGCGCCGCGGCCGCATCGCCAGCTTCGATGGCAGCCAGCACCGCCGCGTGCTCCTCCTTCACCGCCCTGGCAAAGTCGGAACGACGCGCCTCATTGGCGCGGGTCACGCGCGTGGCGCTGGCAAGAAACTGGCTGAGGAATTCAAGTACCGACAGAAAGTAGGGGTTGCCGCTTGCCTCGGCGATGGTGCGGTGGAAGCGCACGTCCTCTGCCACCCCATCCTCACCACGCGCAACCGCGCGGTCCAATTCGCGCAGGGCGGAGCGCATGGCCTCCAGATCTGCCCTTGAATGGCGTTCAGCGGCAAGCGCGGCGGACTCGGCTTCGATGGCGCGGCGCAACTCGACAATCTGCACCACGGACTGTTCAGAGCGGCTCGCCGCCGACTCGATCCGCAAAGGCCGAATGCCGGCATCGGCTCGCACAAACACGCCGGCGCCCTGGCGCGAAAGGAGCAGCCCTTCCGACTTCAGGCGCGACACGGCCTCACGCACGACGGTGCGCGAAACCCCGAACTGCACTGCCATCTTGGCTTCGGAGGGAAGCTTCGCCGTCTCGGCGTAGGCCCCTGCGGCGAGACGATCGCGCAACGCCGATGCCACCTGATCTGCCAGGTTGGGCGC
>CAYUEG010000034.1:0-29336 GCA_964443245.1 uncultured Burkholderiales bacterium
CTAGAAGCACCGCTCTAGAAAATCTGCAACTATTAGTGTGCCCGCTCTAGCGCAGATGCCTACACTGCCGTCATGTCATCACGTACCGCACCGCGGCAAGCGATGAAACCGACAACAATCCGAAGGAGCACGAGCATGGCAAGCAAACTGAAGAATCTGAAGTCCAAGGCCGAGGGCAATCTGGCGCAAACCGTGCGCGATTCCGCACAGGAAATCTGGCTGGCCGGACTGGGTGCGTTTTCCAAGGCACAGGCCGAGGGCGGCAAGGTGTTCGAAGCGCTGGTCAAGGAAGGTTCCGGCCTGCAGCAGAAGACACGCGAACTGGCCGAAGGCAAGCTTGCCGGCGTGGCGGGCGTGATGAGCAAGAACTTCAGCAAGGCCACCGGCGACCTCTCCAAAGCCGCCAACGACATCACCAGCAAGGCCCAGTCCACCGCCACCGAAACCTGGGACAAACTTGAGCAGGTGTTCGAAGACCGCGTGGCCCGCGCCCTGAACCGCCTCGGGGTACCCACCCAGCGTGAAGTGCAGGCCCTGACCAAGCGCGTCGAAGAACTCACTGCAGCCGTCAACGGCCTGGGTGGCAAGCCCGCACGTGCTGCCGCCGCCAAGGCGCCGGCCAAGAAAGCACCAGCCAAGAAGGCGGTGCGCAAGTCCGCAAAGTAAGGCAACCCAACCGCTTTCTGGCAGCGCGCGCTCAAGGCGATGGCCTGCGCGATGCGATCCGGGTTGGCACCGTTCGTCCGCCAACCCGGCCAGAAAAGGTTCACTGCACCTACGATCAATCCGCGAACCGTGGGAAGCATCCTCGTATGCTGCTCCCTCCCGCATTGGGTGTTTCCTGCGGCGAGCGGACCCTTTCAGCAAAGCCGAAGCGCTCAACCCGTTTCGGCTTTGTGCCATTAAGACATGAAGAACATGACGTCTGGCCGGTCAGCGATACGCAAACCTGGCGCCCCGCGCAAAGCATCCTCACCCCGATCCAGAATCGCCCTCGCCATGGCTGGCGGCGGCCAAGCGCAGCCGCGCGCGGCTGCGCGGCAAACGTCCCACCAGCGGACCGCCGCCATTCCACGCAAGTCGTCCTCATCTCCCTCCCGAATCGCCCTCGCGATGGCTGGCGGCGGTCCGCTGGGGGCGATCTACGAGATCGGCGCGCTCACGGCACTCTCGGAAGCACTGGAAGGTGTGGATCTGAATCGGCTGGACCTGTACGTCGGCGTCTCGGCCGGCGGCATTCTGGGAGCGGGGCTGGCCAACGGCATCACGCCACGCCAGATGTGCGCCATGTTCATCGAATCGGACGATGATGAGGCGCCCCACTCCGGCCCGCTTGCCACCTTCGATCCGGCCACACTGCTGCAGCCGGCGTTCCGCGAGTACTGGAACAGCGGCAAGCGCCTGCCCCCGTTGATGGCCCGCTCGCTGTGGCAGTTCATCGTCGAGAAGCGCGGCAGCGAGTTCCTGCGCTCCTTTCAGCGTCTGTCGCGCGCCATTCCGACCGGGATTTTCTCCAACGAACGCCTGATCGCCTTTCTGGCCGGCATGTTCAGCCAGCCAGGCCGCAGCAACGATTTTCGCCAGTTGCGCGCCCGGTTGCTCCTGATCGCAACCGACCTCGATTCCGGCCACGCTGTGCAGTTTGGCAGCCCGGGCTACGAGCATGTGCCGATCTCGCTGGCAGCCGGAGCCAGTTCGGCGCTGCCCGGCTTGTTTCCGCCGGTCGAAATCGAAGGGCGTCACTATGTTGACGGGGCGCTCAAGCGCACCCTGCACACGTCAGTCGCCCTGAAGGCAGGTGCGGACCTGGTGTTGTGCCTGAACCCCATCGTTCCCTACGATGACTCTGCTGCCGGCGGCAGCGCGCGCTCCGTCGGGCCCTCCAGTCGGCACCTGATCGATGGGGGTTTGCCGGTGGTGCTGGCACAAACCGTCCGTGCGGTGATCCACTCGCGCATGGAGATCGGCATGCGCCAGTACGCGGACGACTTTCCAAACGCGGATGTGCTGCTGTTCGAACCGAACAAGCGCGATGCGGCCATGTTCTTTACCAACATGTTTTCGTATTCCGGCCGGCGCAAGCTGTGCGAACATGCCTACCAGACCACGCGCGCCGAATTGCTGGAGCGCCGCCACGAGTTGCAGCCGATCCTGGCACGCCACGGCATCCGCCTCAACCTCGGCGTGTTGCAAGACCAATCACTGACGCTGGTACGCAGCGCCGCCCGCCATGCCCCGCCGGTGGCACCCCTGAAGATCAAGGCGGCTACCCTGCGCCTGGCAGACTGCCTGGACGATCTCGAGCGCTTTGTGCGCCATGCCGCCGCACGCCAGATGGTGGTGGAATAGGCTAGCGCCGTCAGGGCAGCGCGCGGCGGCCATGCCTGGCACCTGCCGGCACTGCCGGCGCGAGTCCGCCCGCACCGGTGCTATGCTGATGCCATGACGGAACGCAAGCCGAAGCGCCGCACGCCCGAGCGCATCCTTGAACTCTCGCTCAAGCTCTTCAACGACTTCGGCGAACCGAACGTCACGACCACCATCATCGCCGACGAGATGAACATCTCGCCTGGCAACCTGTATTACCACTTCTCGAACAAGGACGAGATCGTCAACAGGATCTTTGCCGAGTTCGAAAAGGAGATGGATGCGCTGCTTGCCATGCCGATGAAGCGCCAGGAAGCCGGCATCGGCATCACCGTCGAAGACACCTGGCTGTTTCTCCACCTGGTGTTCGAACTGATCTGGAAGTACCGCTTCATCTACCGCGACCTGACCGATCTGTTGTCGCGCAACCGCATCATCGAGACCCACTTCAAACGCATCCTGGACGACAGCAGCAAGGTAGCACTGGCACTCGCGAGCGGCATGCGCAATGCCGGCGAACTGGAAGCGTCCGACGCCGAGGTCGCCTCGCTTGCGACCAACATGGTGGTCATCGCCACGTACTGGCTCAACTTCGAGTACGTGCGCAACCCGCGCAAACCGGTCGACAGTGCCGCGATGGGGCGCGGCGCCTATCAGATGATGAGCATGGTGGCGCCGTACCTGAAGGGCAATGCGCGCGCGCTGTTCGAGAAACTGGCTTCCGAATACCACTGACAAGGAGACAATCGCATCATGGCAAAAAAATCATCCTGGGCCGCCTTCCCCTACGCAGACAAGGCCTATGAATACACTGCCGCGAGCATCAAGAAATCCTGGGATCGCCTGCACCGGGGCGATTGCGAGCCGCTGCCCAAGGAGGCCAAGGCGCTTGAGGCGTGGATCGCCTACCACGCCGGCCGCTATGAGGAAGCAGCGCAACTGGGTCTGGCCGCAGGCGCCGAGGGGCTGAACGCCGCCAACAAGGCCGCCTGCATTTATGCCAATTACCTGGAAGAAAATGACAAGGCCAAGCTGGCCATCTTCGAGGAGGTGGCAGCGCGCTGCGAGAAACAGCAGAAAGCCGACCCGAAGAACGCCAACGCCTACTACCTGCATGCCTATGCGCTGGGCCGCTATGCCCAGGGGATCTCCATCGTCAAGGCGCTGAAGGAAGGCATCGGCACCAAGGTGAAGAACTCCCTAGACACCGCCATCAAGCTGGCGCCCAAGCACGCCGATGCGCACATTGGCCTGGGCACCTACCACGCGGAGATCATCGATTCGGTCGGCGCCATGCTGGGCGGCCTCACCTACGGCGCCAAGAAGGAAACCGGCGAAGAGATGTTTGTCAAGGCGCTCAAGCTCAATCCCGATTCGGCGATTGCCCGCATCGAGATGGCCAATGGCCTCATCATGCTGTTTGGCAAGTCCAAGGTGAAAGACGCCGAAAAGCTCTATGCCGAAGCGGCCAAGTTCAAGCCCATGGATGCGATGGAACGACTCGATGTCGAGCAAGCCAAGGCTGAACTGGAAGACTGACCTGTCCAGGCCGGCCTGGATCAGGGCGGGCCCTTGACCGCCTTTCGCCTTGCAGAAGGCATCGCCGCCACATAGGCCATCCAGTCACCCGATTCGATCCATGTCATCAGCGGCGTCACGGCCGGATTGGCGGTGTAAACCGTGGCCTGGCGCACGCGGTCCGCGTGCTCGACCGGCGCCACCACCTTGAAATAGGCGCCATCGGGATGATCCGGCCGCACGGGGTCTTCGAGGGCGTCCAGCGCCGGCCAGGCCGCTTTTGGCACCTGATACAGCTCGCCAACCACCCAGCCTGCGGCAGCGTCGAGCACCAGCGCCGGCCAGCGGCCATTCACATCAAACAGGCGTCCTCGGATCCGTGCCGTGCCGGCCCAGGTTGCCGCCGGCGCGATCCGCGCAATGTCATTGCTGCCGCCCCGGCGCAAGGTGCCGTAGACGAACAGGAGGTCAGCCGCGGGCACGCGCCAGCAGGCCTTTCTTCTTCGGACCTTTCGCTTTCGGCGGTCCGGCCGCCGGTTGCGGCACGGCGGCATCCGGTGGCTCTCTCGTGGCAGTTCCGGCGGAATCGCCCACCACGCCATCGAGCAGGAGCCACAGCACCAGCTTTTCGAACTCCGGCGCGAAGCGATCGACGATCGATTGCGGATCGGGCACGAACTTCTTGTCGGTGACCAGGCCAAACTGTACCTGCCCGTTGTAGGAAAGGATCGAGACACCCAGGCCAATGTCGCCCGACTGTGGCACCCAGAACATCTGCTGCGCCAGGCGGGCTCCCGCCAGGTGCAGCGGCATCTGCGGCCCCGGTACATTGGTCATGACGGCGGAGCCCTTGGCCGAGAACATGTCCAGCACCTGTTTTTGCATCACGCGCGGCAGGAACCCCACCGTGCCGAGTATGCCCATCGAAACGGCCGCCTGGTAGGAGCCCTTGAGCTCGTCCATGCGGTGTTTGACTTCATACAGCCGCTCGAACGGGTTTTCGATGCCAACCGGCAGGGTCAGCGCCACCAGCCCGAAATGATTCCCCAGCTTGTGCTCGGCACCTGCGGGCCGCAAGTTCACCGGCACAAAGCCACGCACTTCGATCCCGCTCGTATCGTCACCCCGCGCGGCCAGGTAGGCGCGCAGTGCGCCCGCCACGCTCGAAAGCAGAATGTCATTGACCGACACGCCCAGCACCTTGCACACCGCCTTGATTTCGGTGAGCGGCATCGGCGCACTCCAGGCCACCCGTTTCACCGCAGAAGGCTTGCCCTTGAAGCGGGTTTGCGAATCATTCGGCATCACCGCCAGTTCCGCCACTTCCGCGGTGACCGCCGCCGCCAGCTTGGCGTAGTCGGCGAACTTTTCCGGGTTGGACATCATGTCCATGTAACGCGAGGCAAAGTCACCGGAGACCGCCAGTGCCTTCGAGGTGGCATCACTCAGGGGTGCGAAGAGGGATTCCATGAAGTCGCGATCTGCCGCGGCGGCGCGCCGGGCCTCGCGCTTTTCGCGCGCGCGGCGCAGCGCCTCCGGCTCCGTGCCTTCTTCCGGGGCATCCGGGTTCTCATCGAACAGCGAATACATCACGCCAATCAGGGCAATGCCATCCGCGATGCAGTGGTGAAAGCGGGCGATCACCGCATGGCCCACGACACCGTCATCCCGGTAGTGCTCCACCACCGTCAGGTGCCAGAGCGGCTTGTTGAAGTCGAGGGACTGCGTGGTGAGCCCTGCCACATACTGTTCCAGCGCCGCCTTGCTGGTATTGCTCCCATTCGCGTCGGCAGGCAGATTCACGCTGTGGATGTGATTGTCGATATCGAAGTGCTCATCCTCGACCCACCACGCCCCGGCCGAATCCTGCACCACCCGTTCGCGAAACCGCTTGTAGCGCGATAGCCTCGCCTCGACCGTTCGCTTCAGACGCGGCAGGTCGGCCGGGCCGTCGAACATCAGCACGCCCACAATCATCATCAGGTTGGTCGGGGAATCCATGCGCAGCCAGGCCGTGTCGACGCTCGACATGCGCTCCCGGCTCTTGAGTTCATCGAGCTTTTCCATCGCATTGCCGGCCAGCTTGTCCAGCGGCAGCCGGTCCATCGGAATGTATTGGGCGAGCTTGTCCAGCGGCAGGTTGCCGGCAAGCTTGAGCAGTTGTTCCAGCGCAGTCATCGGTGGTCTCCGTGTGCCATTGCAGCCAGTGCGCATTGCGGGCGCATGGCGCGGGGCCGCAAGCCTTCTTCAACCGGCATGGTAGCAGTTGGCCCTACAATTGTTGCAGACAGGGGCCTGCGGTCGTCAGCGCCGTGTGCCACCCGAACCGACAGCCCTTGCCAACCACATTCCGACCCCAATCCGCACAACAGGAGACAAGCGCATGGCCGACCTCAAAGCTGCATTCGAAAAAGCCGTCAAGGAGTCCAAGGAACTGCCGGAAAAGCCCGACAACCAGACCCTGCTTAAGATTTACGGCCTCTACAAGCAGGCCTCCGAAGGCGACAACGGCGGCAAGCGCCCCGGTTTTACCGACATGGTCGGACGGATGAAGTTTGATGCCTGGGCGGAACTGAAGGGCAAGAGCGCGGATGAGGCGATGCAGGAATACATCGACCTGATTGAATCGCTGAAGTAAACCGCCTCCACCCTGCAGGCGGGATGAGTGCATCATCCTGCCGCCACAATTGATCTGTAGAGCGCCCTGACCTGCCCAGGGAAGGCGCCCGGATCTGCCCGCATGCTGGCTGCTTCGCATTCCACGGAGGAGCTTTCATGCGCTTTCCATTTCTGGCCAAACTGAGCAGCATCGGTGGCATCGCCCTGTTGGTGCTGGCCCCCCTGGCCCTGACGCGCGGCAAGATCGAAGAGCGCCAGCGCCTGGCTCAGGAGGCACGGGCCTCGATAGCAGAATCCTCTGCCGGTGAGCAGCGCGTGTTGGCGCCAATCCTGCGCCTGACCTGCGTTGAGACCTTCTGGCATGAACGGAGCGTCGAAGAGAGCGGTCGCAGCCGCCTCGTACGCGAAGAGAAGGAGCGCGAATGCCCGGCCACCTACGTCGCGCCGGAAGCGGTTTCCCTGCAAGGCCGCATTGATCTGGAAGACAAGCCGCGCTACCGCGGCATTCATCGGGTACGCTTGTATCGCGCCCCGCTGACACTGGCGGGCCATTTTCGCGTACCGGCCGCACCCGAGCAGAAGCCGGCGACCACGCGCCGTTTCGATCAGGCTACCCTGCTGGTACCGATCACCGACGCACGCGGTGTCAAGAACACACCGGCCCTGCAGCTCAACGGCAAGGCCCACGCCTTCAAGCCGGGTACGCGTACCCCCGCCCTGGGCCAGGGCTTGTCCGCAAATCTTGGCGCAGCCAGCGACTTGGGCAAGGAAGCCAGCTTCCGGTTTGATCTGGATTTGATGGGAATGGAACGCTTTGCCTGGGTACCGTTCGCGAGGAACGCGCAGATCGAGTTAGCCTCAAACTGGCACGCCCCAAGTTTCGGCGGCAAGTTCCTGCCGGACGAACGCACCATTTCCGATGCCGGGTTCAACGCCTCCTGGCGCATCAACGAATTTGCGTCCGGCGGAGAGGCTGCGTTGCGCGACTGGCTGGCGCGACCCAATCCGGAACAAGGCCCTCCGTTTGCACCGCCCGCCATGAGCATTAACCTGATCGAGCCGGTCAACGTTTACCTGCAATCCTATCGGGCGGCAGAGTACGGCTTCCTGTTCGTCGGCCTGACATTTGTGCTGGTCCTGGGCTTCGAGCTGAGCGGCCGCGCGCGCGTGCATCCGATGCAATATGGGCTGGTGGGCCTGGCCCTGGCGGTGTTCTTTCTGCTGTTGATCGCAATGGCCGAACACATCGGCTTTGCCCAAGCATACGGCATGGCCGCACTGGCATGCATCGGCTTGCTCACCTGGTACGCCATCGGCATTCTGGGAGGCGCAAGACGTGGGCTTGCCGTCGGCGCCGCCTGCGCCGGCCTGTTCGGCGTGCTGCACCTGCTGCTCCGCTCGGAGGATCATGCGCTCTTGATGGGCGCCCTTCTGGTCTTTGCCGTACTGGCAGGCGTCATGCTGGCGACCCGCAAGCTCGACTGGTACAGCCTGGAAGAGCGCGTCGCCATGCGCTAGAAGGGGTGTCGGTCGGGGTCAGACCTATAATCGTCTCAAGAGCGGGCATTGAGCACCCGCCGGTGCCAACCACCGTGCACCGAGGTATGCCTGCCCTTCCGGATGAATCCCCGATGCCCCAGCATAAAGCACTCTTGGCCCTCGTGATCGGCGCGGTTGCTCTGGCAACAGGTGCGTTTTATTTCAAGCGTAGCGGTGTCCCCGCGCCAGAGGCCGCTCCCACCAAGGCTTCCAGACCGAACGGGGGCGTTGAGCCAGCAACTCCGGGCACGGCACCGCGCCCCGTGCAACCATCTGTGCTGGAGCTGGCACCCAGTGACCTGGCGCTGAGCGAAACCCGCGAGATTCGGCGCGAATTGCCTTTGACCGGCCAGTTGCGCCCGATCCACACCGCGCTGGTACGTGCCAAAGTGGCGGGCGAGGTCGTGGAGATGCGCGTCAAGGAAGGCGATGCTGTCAGCAACGGGCAAGTACTGGCGCGTATCGACACCGCCGAGTACAAGGCCCGTCTGGACGAGCGGCTCGCTACCCTGGCCGCGACCCAGGCCACGTGGGAAAACAACGAGCGTACGCGCAAGAACAACGAAGAACTGCTGCGCAAGGGCTTCATTTCCCAATCTGCCTATGACGCCACACTGGCCAACTCCACGGTGGCACTGGCGCAGGTCAAGGCCGCAGAGGCCAACGTGGCACTCGCAAGAAAATCGCTCGATGACACCGTGGTGCGGGCGCCCTGGGCGGGCGTCATCGCCGAGCGCACAGCGCAGGCCGGTGATCGGGCCGCCGTCGACAGCAGGCTCCTCACCCTGGTCAATCTTGCGCAAATGGAGATCGAGGCCGCGGTACCGGCCAGCGATATCCCCAGTGTGTCCGTCGGGCAGGATGTCAACTTCACCGTGGAAGGCTTCGGCAACCGCGCCTTCCAGGGCAAGATTGCGCGGGTCAGCCCGCAGTCCCAAAGCGGTTCGCGTTCGATCATGGTGTACATCGGCGTTCCCAATCCGGACGGTGCGCTCAAAGGCGGCATGTTCGCCAAGGGCAACCTGACACTGACCCAGCGCATCTCGGTGATTGCCATCCCAATTGCCGCACTGCGCGAGGAACGCGGCGAAACCGTGGTCTACGCGATCGAGAACGGCCGCATCGCCCGGCTCCCGGTCAAGCCGGGCACACGCAATGAAGATCAGGCGTGGGTGGAAGTTGCCCAGGGGCTGGCACCCGGCGTCCGCGTGATCAAGTCCAACCTGGGCACGCTGAGCCCCGGGGCCGAGGCGCGCATCGTTGAAGCCCGATCCGCATCGGCTGCAGCGCCGGCTGCGGCGCCACACTCAGCCCTGCAGGCAACGCCCAAGTAAGCCTCATGTTCTTTACCCGCATCAGCATCCAGAACCCGGTGCTGGCCACCATGATGATGGCCGCACTGATGGTGCTGGGGGTGTTTTCCTACCAGCGCTTGCGGGTCGACCAGTTCCCGGACATCAACTTCCCGATCGTGGTGGTGACCACCGAGTATCCCGGTGCATCGCCCGAATCGGTCGAGACCGACATCACACGCCCGGTAGAAGAGGCGGTCAATACCGTTTCCGGAATCAAGACGCTCTCTTCTCGCTCCTATGAAGGACAGTCGGTGGTGATCGTCGAGTTCGACCTCTCGATCGACCCGGCGAAGGCCGCACAGGACGTGCGCGAGAAGGTGGCGATCGTCAAGGTCGGGTTCCGCAAGGAGGTCAAGGAACCGAAGATCTCCCGCTTCGATCCAGCCGACCGGCCGATCATTTCTCTCGGGGTGGCGGCAACCGGTACCGGCAGCAGCCAGCGCTCGGCGCGCGACCTCACCTCGCTGACCGACCAACTGATCAAGAAGCGCATCGAGAATGTGCGTGGCGTCGGCTCGGTCACGGTGGTGGGAGGGATCAAGCGCGAAGTGCAGGTGTTGCTCAAGCCGGTCGAGATGGAAGCCCTGGGCGTCGGTGTAGACCAGGTGATCGCGGCGATCCGCGGCGAAAACCAGGAGTTGCCCGCCGGCAGCATTCGCTCGCTGGAGCGCGAGCAAGTCTTGCAGATCAAGGGCAAGATCAAGTCGGTAGACCAGTTCAACAGCATCATCGTCGCCAGGCGCGGCGGCCAGGCGATCACCCTGCGTCAGGTGGCCACCGTAGTGGATGGCCAGGAAGAACAGGAAAGCCTTGCACTGCGTGATGGCGCGCGCATCCTCGCGCTCGACATCATCAAGGCGCAGGGCCAGAACACGATCGAGGTGGCCGATGGCGTCAAGGAAGCCGTGCTGGCAATGCGCCGCGAACTGCCGGCCGACGTCAAGGTGGAGGTCATCAAGGATTCCTCGATCCCGATCCGCACCAGCGTCGACAACGTGCGCCGCACCATGCTCGAAGGCGCAGCCCTGACCATCCTGATTGTCTTCCTGTTCCTCAATTCGTGGCGTTCGACCATCATTACCGGGCTGACGCTGCCAATCGCGATCGTCGCCACCTTCTTCTTCATGGATCTGGCCGGCGTCACCATCAACATGATGAGCCTGATGGCGCTCTCGCTGGCGGTGGGCCTCCTGATCGACGATGCCATCGTGGTACGCGAGAACATCGTGCGCCACACCGCCATGGGCAAGGACCACAAGACGGCCGCGCTGGAAGGCACGCAGGAGATCGGCCTGGCAGTGTTTGCCACCACCATGTCGATCGTTGCCGTGTTCTTGCCGGTCGGCTTCATGGGGGGCATCATCGGCCGCTTCTTCTATTCGCTCGGTCTCACCGTGGTGGCTGCCGTGCTGGTGTCGATGTTCGTATCCTTCACGCTTGACCCGATGCTGTCATCGGTGTGGCCGGATCCGCCGCATGATCCGTCCAGGCGCAAGAATCTGTTCCAGCGCTTCATGGGATTGTTCGAAGCGCTGATCGAGGCAACGTCGCGCTTCTACCAGAAGCTGTTGGCGTGGTCGCTGGCACACCGCATCGCCACGCTGGCGCTAGCGGCCGGCGCCTTCTTCGGCAGCTTCGCACTGGTGCCGCTGCTCGGTTCGGAGTTTGTGCCGCAGGCGGACTACTCGGAAACCCTGGTCAGCTTTCAGACCCCGGTCGGCTCATCGCTCGAGTTGACCGAAGCCAAGGCGCGTCAGGTCGATGCGGCGCTGCGCGAGTTGCCCGAAGTGCTGTACACCTACACCACCATCAATACCGGCACGACGCAGGGCAAGAATTACGCGAACGTTTACGTCAAACTCAAACCGCGCAAGGAGCGCAGCCGCTCGCAGCACGTGATGACGCAGCCGCTGCGCGAGCGCCTCTCCCGGATCGCCGGCATCACGCTTACCCACGTTGGCACGGTCAATCCGGTTGCTGGCAGCAAGCTCCTGGTGGTCAGCCTGCAAGGGCAGGACCTGGCCGAACTGGAGCGGTATTCCGCAGAAGCCCTGAAACGCCTGCGCACCGTGCCCGGCGTGGTGGATCTGGATTCCTCGCTCAAATCCGACAAACCAACCATTGGGGTGGAAGTGAAGCGGGAACTGGCTTCAGACCTGGGCGTCGGCGTGGCGCAGATCGGCGCCGCCCTGCGCCCGCTGGTCGCCGGGGAAGCCGTCAGTACCTGGAAAGCCCCGGATGGCGAGAATTACGATGTACGCGTGCGCCTGGCCGCAGCGGACCGCCAGACCACTGGTGACCTCGATCGCATCATGATCCAGAGCGCGCAGCTCAATACAGATGGGTCACCCAAGATGGTGGCACTGCGGCAAGTGGCGGAGTTCAAGCCCACTGGTGGTTCGTCACAGATCAACCGCAAGGATCTGACGCGCGAAGTGCAGCTCGATGCCAACGTCTACGGACGTTCGGCAGGAGACGTCAGCCGCGACATCCAGAAAGTACTTGACGGGATGGAATGGAAGCCGGGCTACCGTTATGTGATGGGCGGCTCCACCAAAGACATGAAGGAATCGGGTGCGTTCGCGGTCACGGCGATGATTCTGGCCGTGATTTTCATCTACATGATTCTGGCCTCACAGTTCGCCAGCTTCCTGCAACCGATCGCGATCATGTCCTCGCTGCCGCTGACATTGATCGGCGTGTTCGGCACGCTTCTCCTGTTTCGCAGCACCCTCAACCTGTTCTCGGTGATCGGCGTGATCATGCTGATGGGCCTGGTCACCAAGAACGCCATTTTGCTGATCGATTTCGTCAATCATGCACGCGGTGCCGGCGCCGCACGCACGGCGGCGATCCTGGAGGCGGCACACGTGCGCCTGCGCCCGATCCTGATGACCACGCTGGCGATGGTATTCGGCATGCTGCCCCTGGCACTGGCCTTGTCGGAAGGCTCCGAACAGCGCGCGCCGATGGGCCAGGCGGTGATCGGCGGCGTCATCACTTCCTCCATCCTCACACTGGTGGTTGTTCCGGTGATTTATACCTTCCTGGATGACCTGACCGCCTTTTTCCAGCGCCGTCGTACGCCTGGCGGCAAGGCCATGGGCCAGGGTGCCCTGCCGGTACAGTCCAGGGCCGATGATAAAATCTGACTCCTTGTGTGCCACCCATTTCATGCCAGAGCCGCAGCGCCATGAACCCCACCCTTGACATTGCCCGGGCCCGTTTCAACATGATCGAGCAGCAGATTCGTCCGTGGGACGTGCTCGACCAGGAAGTGCTGGACTTGCTCTCCGTGGTACGGCGCGAGGAGTTTGTGCCGCCGGCGCACCGCCTGCATGCTTTTGCTGACATCGAAATCCCGCTGGGCAGTGGTACTGAAGGTGGTGCGGGCAGCAATGCCTGCATGTGGGCCCCCAGAATGGAGGCCCGGGTCCTTCAGGAACTGCAGGTGCGCGGCCATGACAAGGCGCTCGAGATCGGCGCCGGCAGCGGTTATTTTGCTGCCTTGCTGGCGCACCGTTGCCATGCAGTCACAACACTCGAGATCGTGCCGCAGCTGGCCGCCATGGCTGAACATAACTTGCGCCAGGCCGGTATCTCCAACGCCAAAGTACGTACTGCGGACGGTGCACGCGGGTTTGGCAGTGAGCGCTATGACGTGATTGTCCTTTCCGGCTCGGTACCTGCAGTACCCGCTGCGTTGTTTGAACAGCTCGCCCCGGGTGGCCGACTATTCGCCGTCACCGGCGATGCACCCGCCATGGTCGCCAGTGTCTATACCCGGAATGCGCTGGGCATCACGCAGGCAGATCTGTTCGAAACGGTCATCGCCCCGCTCGCCAATGCAGAGCGGGTGTCGCGCTTTCGCTTCTGAAGGCCAGCCGATCAAAGGGGGCGCGCCCTCAAGGCGATGCCGCAGACAGCCAAGCCGGTGCTGCGTGGCCGTTGAAGTGATCCCTCGTTACCGTTCTTCCCTTCCCCTGTCACCCATGAACCAGCTCAGCGTTACCGAACTTTCCGCCTGGCTTGCCGATTCCACCCGCAAGGCGCCCCTGCTGCTGGACGTGCGCGAACCATGGGAAGTACAAACCGCCAGCATGCCCGCCATCACTCACATCCCGATGAATCAGATCCCGGCACGTCTGGACGAGGTCAAGTCGCTTGCCGGCGAGCGCGACATCGTGGCCATTTGCCATCACGGCGGCCGCAGCATGCAGGTTGCCATGTTCTTGGAACACCACGGATTGGGGCCGGTACACAACCTTGCGGGCGGCATCAACGCCTGGTCGCTGCAGGTAGATCCAACGGTTCCGCGGTATTGATTTGTAACAACCAGGACTTCCCGCATCGGCTGCTTTGTGGCAAAATGACCGGCAGTCATTTAATTGCCGGATACAGGTGAGAGCCCTGTTTATCGGTCAAGCTCGTTAAGGAATCCGCAATGAAACCGCGTTCGTTGCCCCCATCAGGCACCCTTCCCCGCCGCGCCTTCCGGTCGGTCTTGCTGTTCGCGTCTGGCATTGTGTTTTCAGCGGCCGTTTCGGCGCCCGCCAGCGCAAATGACCTGATGACGGTCTACAAGGAGGCACTGGCCAGCGATGCGGTGTATGCCTCGGCGCGCTACTCGCTTGCTGCCGGTCAGGAGAAGTATCCGCAGGGCCTGGCGACCTTGCTGCCCACCATCGGGGCCACCCTCACCACACAGGCCAACTACGCCAACATTGCCTCGCGCGCTGCGGGCGTGGCGCCCGTAGACCGCTTCTTCAATACCAACGGCTACACCCTCACGCTTTCACAGCCTCTGTTCCGCTGGCAGAACTGGCAAACCTACGAGCAGGGCAAATTGCAGGTGGCACAGGCCGAGGCCGCGTTCGCCCAGGCCGGACAGGATCTGATCGTGCGCACGGTGCAGGCCTATTTCGATGTATTGGCCGCCGCCGACAATGTGGCTGTGGCCGGAGCCGCCAAAACCGCGATTTCGGAGCAACTGGCGCAGGCCAAGCGCAATTTCGAGGTCGGCACCGCCACCATCGTCGATACCCACGAGGCGCAATCGCGCTTCGACCTCGCCACCGCGCAGGAAATCGCTGCCCGCAACGACCTGGAAACCAAACGCACAGCCCTGCAGCAGATCATCGGCAAATCGGTCGGCGATCTCAAAGGGTTGCGTGCTGACATCACGCTGCCGCCCCCGCAGCCGGCCCAGATCGACAAGTGGGTCGAGGCAGCCGAAGCCGGGAATTACTCCGTCAAGGCACAGGACTTCGCAGTCGAGGTCGCCAAGCGCACCGTAGAAATCCAGCGATCCGGCCATTACCCGACACTTGATCTGACGGCGTCGCGCTCACTGAACAGTCAAACCGCCAGCACCATCGCGGCCGTCGGCACCGACAACACGGTGCACGCCATCGGCCTCACTCTGGCGATCCCGATCTACGCCGGCAATTCGGTCAACTCGCGCGTGCGCGAGGCGCTTGCCAATCAGGACAAGGCGCGCGCCGATCTGGAAAACCTGAAACGCACGGCGGCCCAGAACTCGCGCCAGTTTTTTCTTGCCGTGACGAACGGGCTGGCACAGGTACGCGCCTTCGAGGCCGCGCAGGTGTCGTCCCGCAGTTCCCTGGATTCCAACAAGCTGGGCTACGAAGTCGGCGTACGGATCAATATCGATGTACTGAACGCACAGCAGCAACTGTTTTCCACCCAGCGTGATCTCGCCAAGGCGCGGTACGACACCATCGTCAATGGCATTCGGCTCAAAGCAGCGGCAGGCAGTCTGCGCGAGGAAGACATCGCGGCCATCAATGCGCTGCTGGCGCGTTAGGTTCTTCTGATACCCTTGGCTGACTCCCGTTCGCGGGAGCTCGCCGGTGCTGGCCCATGAACCGGAAACCATTGGTGGGAGCCGTTCTTCGGCCCATGACCCCACTGCACGCCGGGCTCCCATCAGCCCGCTGCGTCAGCCTTGGCGCCCCTCAAGGGTCTCCTGTACGGCACTCACCGTGCGTGCCGTCGCGCCGCGATGCGCCGCGCAAAAGGCGCGCCCGGCATCGCCCATGTGCCGGCATCGCGCAGGGTCAGCCAGCAAGGCTTGAGCCACAGCCATCAGCTCTGCCGCATCTGACACGCGCAATGCCGCACCAGCCGCCACCGCATCAGCTGCGGCTTGGGCAAAATTGAACGTGTGCGGCCCTAACAGCACCGGCACCCCCTGGGCGCAGGCCTCGATCAGGTTCTGCCCACCGAGTTCGACCAGACTGCCACCGACGAAGGCGACCTCGCTTGCCGCGTAATAGGCCGATAGTTCACCCATGCTGTCGCCCAGCATGACGCTGCGCTCTGCCGGTACGGGGCGGCCTTGACTGCGCCGCACGCACCCCACGCCCTGCTCATCCAGGAGCCGCGCCACTTCGTCAAAGCGTTGCGGGTGACGCGGCACGATCACCAGCAGCAAGCCGGCGCGCCATGCGGCCGGCAACACCTTCCACGCTGTCAGCAACTGCGTCTCCTCGCCCTCGCGCGTGCTGCTGGCCAAGAGCACCTTGCGGCCGCCAAAGAGCCGGCGCAATGCGGTTGCCCGTTCGGCAGTATCAGGCGGTGCCTCAAAATCAAACTTGAGGTTGCCGGTCACCCTGATCCGCTGCACGCCGACATTGATCAGCCGTGCCGCATCTGCATCGGTTTGTGCCGCTACCTGCAGCGCGGCGAACGCTGGTCTGGTGAGGGCGGCAAAGCGCCGATATCCTGCAGCCGAGCGTTCCGAGAGGCGCGCGTTGACCAGCAGTATCGGCACACGCTGCGCTTCGGCCATCCGCACCAGGTTGGGCCACACCTCGGTTTCCATCACAATGCCGATCGCCGGGTGGTGGCGACGAAAGAATGCCCTCATCGCCCACGGCAGATCGTAAGGCAGCCAGGCGCATTCGGCAAATGCGCCATAAAGCTCACGGGCAGCAGCGCGACCTGTCGCCGTCATGTGGGTGATCAGCCAGCGGTGCTGCGGATAGCGCGTGCGAAGGGCCGCCACCAGAGGCTGCGCAGCCCGCGTCTCGCCCAGCGACACCGCATGCAGCCAGATCAGCGGTGCTGCAGCGTCAGCCACAGGAGGTGTGGCCGCGCTGGGGGCACCGGATGCGCTTGCCGATATTGTTGCGCTCACCGCCCCTTCCGGATGACCCAGGCTCCGCCCAAAGCGCTGCGCCCACTGCTCCCGATAACCGGGCTCGCGACGTCCGCGCCACCAAAGCCGCAGCAGCACCAGCGGCAAGGACAGATGCAGTACCAGGTTATAGATCCAGCGCATCAGGCGGAATCCGCAACCACGCCCGACACTGCCGCCAGGACTTCTGCGGCGCCCGGCGGCGTGCCAATGCCACCGCACCACGCTGTCGGCCCCTGCCCTAACGGATGGGCATCGACCGGTTCCGAATCGCAGAAGATGCCCACGACCGGCGTCCCAAGCGCCGCCGCCAGATGGGTAAAGCCGGTGTCCAGCCCCACCACCACCCGCGCGTGGCCGAGCAGACCCGCGGCTTCAGCATAGCCCATCGCCGGGGCCAGCACGGCTTGCGGAATCGCAGCCGCGAGGCGCCGCGCACGTGCCTCCTCATCCGGTCCGCCATAGGGCAGCACCGCCAGCTGGCCACGTTCGGCAAGCGCACGACCGACTTCGACCCAGGCCGCCTCACTCCAGAGTTTGGCAGCTCGCGCGGTCGAGTGCATCAGGACGCAATACGGTGCCTGCGGCACCCAGACCGGTGCCGCAGGCACCGCCAACCCGTAGTCCGGCGCGCCCTCTGGCTCGTAACCGGCGGCACGCGCCAGCACCTTGCGATAACGCTCGATCTTGTGCTCCGCAGCGGGGCAGCTGACCTTCTGCTGGTAGAACAAGGTGGCCAAGGGTTCGCGCGCCGTATCGCGTGCGAAGCCGGTGCGCACGCCGTGCGCTTGTGAAGCCACCAGGGCGCTCTTGATCAACCCCTGCGAATCGGCAACCGCCTCATAGCGGGTCTCGCCCAGCGTCCTTCTTGCAGCAGCCACTTCGGACCGGGCAGACCACAGCGCGTGGCGCCAGCGCCGGATGGCCACTGGGATCAGGCGATCCACACCAGGATGCAGGCGCGCCAGGTCCAGATACTGTTCTTCGACCACCCAATGCAGCAACCAGTGCGGGCGGGCGCGCCTGAAATCGGTAACGGCCGGGAAGGTGTGGACGATGTCACCCAGCGACGACATGCGCACCAGCAGCACCGCGGGTGCCGCCACCGGTGTATCGGCATGCGTCGGCGTCAGGTTCAACGGCTGCACGGGGGGGCTGGGGCTCGCGCCATGACGCGCTAAAATCGCCGCGGTGAAAGCGTCCGATTATACGGAGTCAATGCGGGAATCCAGCCCTGAATCCGCTGCGCGCCTCCCGCTTTCGGCGGTGCTGATCACGCTCAATGCCGCAAGCCAGCTGGAAGCTTGCCTGGCCAGCCTGGCGTTCGTGGACGAAATCCTCATCGTCGATTCCGGCTCCACCGACGACACGCGCGCGATCGCCGCCAGATACGGGGCCCGCATCATTGAACAGGCATGGCTGGGCTTCGGCCCCCAGAAACAGTTCGCCGTCGAGCAGGCCAACCATGACTGGGTCCTGTGCCTGGACGCTGACGAGCGCGTCACCCCGGCGCTGCGCGTCAGCATTGAGGAAACCCTTGTCGCACAACGCTCCCCAGCCGATGGGCAGTATCGTCCCAGGTGGCGTATGGCGCGTGCCAACGTGTTCATGGGGCGCATCCTGCGCCATGGCGAGGGCTATCCGGACTGGAATCTGCGTCTATTTGACCGCCGCCACGCGCGCTGGAGCAACGATCCGGTGCATGAACATGTGGTACCTGCCGGAGCGGCGGCAATGCCGGGGGCAAGCGCCACCGCCTCTGACAGCGCGGTCGGCACGTTGACGGGCGACCTGCTGCACGAATCCTCGGAAACACTCGCCACCTATCTTGCCAAGCAGAATCGTTACACCGACCTGCAGGCGGCCCAACTCTTTGCCGCGGGCAAGCCGGCCGGATGGGCGCGCATTGCGCTGGCCCCGCTGGTGCGCTTCATCAAGTTTTATGTGGTGCGGCTGGGCTTTCTTGACGGCATTCCCGGGCTGGTGCACATTCTGATTGGCTGTCAGAACAGCATGATGAAATACGCCAAGCTGCGCGAACTGTACGGCGGGCCCGGAAAATAATCGGACACAAGCCGCCTCCCCCGCACGCCGAGAACTCCTTCGAATGCTCCCCCTCAATCCGAAAGGCATGATTGCACCATGAACCCAATGTCGATCATTAATCCGGTTTATCGCCGCGACAACATGGCACCATTTTTCATCCTCGATGATGTCTTCACGAGTGAAGAGCTGGACGCCATTACCAAGTACTGCATCGAAAGTGGCACCCACAAAGCCCAGGTGATGCAATCGCGCGGCACGATCGTTACAGATGACAAGCTGCGCATCGCCGACATCATGATGCACAAGGCTAACCAGGAAAATCGCTGGATCTTCGACCGCGTGGTCGGTGCATTCGAAACCGCCAATCGTGATGCCTACAACTTCGATCTCGACGGATTCAACGTATTCCAGTATTCCGAATACAACGACAAGGGTGCCCACTACGAGTACCACATGGATGTGTCGTTCGCCAGCGTCAACGACCGCTTCATCATCGGGCGCAAGCTGTCGCTGTCGATCATGCTCAACGACCAATCGGAATTCACCGGTGGGGAATTCCAGATGATCATCGATTCGCAATCCATGGAAAAGCCGATCACGGTGCCGCACAAACGCGGGCGTTTCGTGTTTTTCCCGGCGTTCATCGTGCACCGCGTCGCGCCGGTGCACACCGGCACACGACGCAGCCTCGTATTCTGGGCACTGGGGCCGAAGTTCAGATAACGAAGGCGGGGTAAGCGTCCATGCCGTGTCGGTGCCGGACCGCCGGCGGATCTGAATCAGATCCGGTAGGCCAGCGTGGTCATCACTTTCGCCATCGCCTTCATGGCCAGGCGGGCGGGTAGCGGGAGGGCAGCGCCGCCGGCTGCCACCGCGTCATGGCGATGGCGTGCTTCATCGTCACGCATTTGCACGACAATCTCGCGGGAGCGCGTGTCGGCCACCGGTAACCCCCCTGCCTGGCCTGCAAGGTGGCTTTCCAGGTGAGACTCCACCTGCCGCTCGGTTTCCGCCACAAACCCCAGACTCACGGCATCACCGGCACGAGCGGCCACTACACCGAGCGCAAATGCGCCGGCATACCAGAACGGATTGAGCAGGCTGGTGCGCCCTCCCAGCTCGGCGATGCGTGCGGCAGTCCATTCGAGGTGTCGGCCTTCATCGGCAGCCGCCCGTTCCATATGGGTGCGAAGGGCCGGCGTCGACGCCGCCAAGCCCTGCCCATGGTACAAGGCCTGGGCACAGACTTCACCGACATGGTTGACGCGCATCAGCGCCGCCGCATGGGCGCGCTCATCCGGGGTCAGGCTGCTGTCCTGGGCTAGCGGCGGCAAGGCTGCGGCGGCGTTGAGTGGCACGGAAGACAGCGCGGCACGCAAGGCCTGATCAAAAGCGGCAATGAGGCGGTCGGGCTGCGTCATGCGCCCCCCTGTTTGCGATCAAGCGCGATCAGGCGGTCCAGCGCACTGATCCGGTTGGTACCAATCGCGGTGCGCGCACGCTTGTAGTTGGCCTGCTGCTGCGCTTGCAACTCGGCCAGGCGGGCATGATATGACGGGGTGCGCGCAAGGCTGACCAGCTTGTCCACTACACCCGTAGTCGGGGTATAGGCCCAGGTGGCGTCCTTGTCGTACTCCTGGATCAGAAGATGCAGGGCCGTCTCCGCATTCACGTTGCGGTCGCAGATGTCGAAGGCGATGTGCAGCGAATAGTCGCCCGGCGTCTCGACGGCATGCGGAGTGCCGCTGCGCAGGTACAGAGCATCCCCTGCCCGCAGGGTCAATTCCGCCTGCAGCGGCCCCATTTGGGCCGACGTCATTTCGCTGCCGCCCACGCGGCGCGGTGCCTGGCGCTCGTGAATGCGCCACTTCTTGCTGCCAGCCAGTTGAATGACCAGCACATCGTCGGTATCAAAGTGGCCGCGATAGGCCTCGTTGGCCTTTTGCGAGAAAAAAGCCACCGCATTGGAAAAGACACATTCGTGGGGCGTATCGATGGCGCCACACATGGCGTTGATGCCAGCGTCGAGAATATCCAGACCTTCCAGGACCAGTGACGCGCCATGCGCCAGATACTCCTCGATAATCGCCTTGTTGAGAAACTGTACTTCGGCGGTCTGGATCACCTTGTGCGCAAGCGCCGGCTTGCAATCGACCTGCTTGCCCTGCCAGAACAGCGTGAACCAGCCCGGCATGAGCAGCGGGTTGTTGAGCTGCTGTTTCAGATGCTCCAGGGTGAAAAAGGTAGGCTTGTCGATCAGGCCCGGCGCGTGCGCCATCGATTGCTCAAGTGGCAACTTGAGCGCCGTCTTGTAATAGAAGTCGCGCAATTGGCGCAGTTGTGGAGAGAGTTCCATGGTCCAGGGTGAAGCATAGCAAAACGGGACTGCGCCCGATGACCCAAACACCAATAAAAAACGGGGGCCGAAGCCCCCGTTTTCAAGTTCAAAGCTGGTCTAAACCAGATTAGAACGAGTGACGCACTTGCATGCCCAGGTACTTCGGCGAAGCGCCAGGAGCGGTAGCGATACCGCCGAACACAATACCGGAGTAGGTGGCATTGGTTTCGTTGCGGATCGAGTTGTAATACGCGCCGATCGAGGTACGCTTCGACAGCATGTAGTTGTAGTTCAACATCCATGCGCGAGCGCCGGTGTTGCTGCCGTCAAAGCTGTTGGCAGCAGCAGCAGTCGCCGACTGGATCGAACCGGTCATTGCATTGGCACGAACGTAGTCCAGGCCGATGAAGTGCTTGCCGGTCACGTAGTTACCCTGCAGACGGTATGCGTTCTTCTTCAGGCCGGTCAGCAGTTGTGCAGCAGCTGCGGCAGCACCGGTATCCTGCGAGTAGCGCATATCCCACTTCAGGCTTTCCCACATGGCACCAACCGTAAAGCCGCTGCCAGGAATCGTGTAACGGGCGCCCAGGCGATGGCCGGTACCGGTAGAACCGCTCATGTAGGAGTTGCCAGCGGCAGCGGCAGCAGCGGTGCCCATGGTCCAGGCACCCGTGCCTTCACCTGCACCCATACCGCCACCAGCGCCGATGAAGGTGCGTGCAGCAGCAGCGAGGGTGTCGTTCTGACGCTCGTAGGCGTAGCCGACAAACAGGCCGCCGTTGGTGTAGCTGGCGGACAGATCCCAAATCGACTGTTTGAGGGTGTTGCGGCCAAAGTTCTGGTTGCTCACGGTGACGCCACCGTTGTCCTGGGTCACGTTGTAAGCAACGCGTGCCTCAAAACCGTTCCAGTTCGGCGACCACCACTGAATCGACGAACGCTCGCGGCGGTCGAAGTTCATGCCGAAGTTGGCGCAGCCTGCAGCAGTGGTTGCAAGGCCGGCTTGCGTAACGGCGACGGTCGAAGCGGCAGCCGAGGGGTTGGCCGGAAGCGCGACGCTCGGGATCGGCGAGCACCACGATTGCGTAGCCTGGCCGGAAACCGCGCCTTGGGCAAACATGTTGCCGCCGAGCAGGTTGGCCGAGTGGTTGGTCGAAGCGCCGCTCACGCGAGAATTGGCGTTCAGGGCATTGACCATCGTGTTGAACGGGGTGTCCCACACGCCGAAGAGCGCGGTACCCCAGGTATTCGAACGCAGGCCAACAGCGGTGTTACGCATGGTCGGCGCACGGCCTTCGTTGCTGCCACCCAGGGGCGGGTTGGCACCGAAGTTGGCGGACAACTCAATCTGGAACCAGGCCGACAGGCCGTTGCCCAGATCTTCCGTGCCGCGCAGGCCGAAGTTCGAACCGGCCGGGTTGAAGCGGAAACGGTTTTCCTGGTCAGCAACACCAGCAGCACCTGCTGCTGCGCCAACACGGGCACCGCCAAGACCGGTACGGGCCGAGCTGTTGCCGGCTACGGTCGAGCCGTCACCGCCGGTTGCGGACACTTGCTCAACGTTCTGAACGATCGTGCCGTACAGGGTTACGTTCGCGGATTGCGCTGCGGCCACGCCGGAGAAGGCGGACAGCACTGCAACTGCGAGAAGTTTCTTTTGCATGTATTTCTCCTCTGTGATTGAACTTGGACGATTAGGCACACGGGAATTCCGTCGCGTTTACCCAATCACCCTAAGGGCCACTTCCCCGTGAATTGAGAAGCTTGGCGCAATTGTCACAAAGGCTTGCCGGGCGGGGCAACTGTTTCCGGCTTTTGCCGCCCCGAATCAGTGCGTTTTGTGGTTTTTTGGCCACATTTCGCTTTGGTGCATGGCACTAGTGCCGGGCATGCCTTCCTGCGGGGGGACTGCCCATAAAACACCTGATGACGACATGGGCTTTGACTGCCCGCACACTTCGCCCGAACCACTCCCCAAACCCGCGCCGGACGGTGGCGCCGAAAGACGTCTTCAAACGCCTACGACTTCTTGTCCAGTCCGAGCTTTTTGGTAAGGTCACTGTCGAGCGACAGGCCCGCCGCGCCCTTGAACTCCGCAGCAGAACCGGCCGACTTCGATTCAAGGCGGAACTTGACGCGCAAATCGTTCACCGAATCGGCGTTGCGCATGGCTTCGTCGCGCGTAATGATGCCCTTCTCGGCCAGGTCGAACAGCGCCATGTCGAAGGTCTGGCAACCGTTCTCCTTCGATTTGACCATCGCCTCCTTGAGTTCGTGCACTTCGCCCTTGAAGATCATGTCAGCGATCAACGGTGTGACCAGCATGATCTCGATGGCTGCCACACGCCCCTTGCCATCGGCTCGGCGGATCAGGCGCTGGGAAACGATGGCGCGCAGGTTGAGCGACAGGTCCATCAGCAGCTGCGGGCGCTTCTCTTCGGGAAAAAAGTTGAGGATGCGGTCGATCGCCTGATTGGCGTTGTTGGCGTGCAGGGTCGCCATGGCCAGGTGCCCGGTTTCAGCGAAGGCAATGGCGTACTCCATGGTTTCACGTTCCCGCACCTCGCCGATGAAGATCACGTCCGGTGCCTGACGCAGGGTGTTCTTGAGCGCGTTGAACCAGCTGTGGGTGTCCCGACCGATCTCGCGGTGGCTCACCAGCGACTTGATGTTCTTGTGGACGAACTCGACCGGGTCTTCGATCGTGATGATGTGGTCTTCGGCATTGGCGTTGCGGTGATGGATCATCGCAGCCAGCGAGGTGGATTTGCCCGAGCCGGTGCCGCCGACCATCAGTACCAGGCCGCGCTTTTCCATCGCCACGTCCTTGAGGATCGCCGGCAGGCCGATCTGGTCGGCACTAGGAATGTCGGTGGCAATGGTTCTGATCACCATGCTGACCTGCCCCTGCTGCAGGAAGACATTGACACGAAACCGGCCCACACCATCCGGGCTGATGGCGAAGTTGGCCTCCTTCTCGTGCTCGAACTCGCTGCGCTGCTTGTCGCTCATCAGCGCCTCGGCAAACAGGCGGGTGTGGGCACCGGCGAGCTTCTGGTTGGCCACCGGAGTCAGCTTGCCGTCGATTTTCATCGACGGCGGAAAATCATCGGCAATGAACAGGTCCGATGCCTTCTTGCTCACCATCAGCTTGAGCAGGTCCTGCATGTATTTCAGCGCTTGTTCCTGATTCACCTGGCATCCCCTTGTGGATTGTGCGGCCTGCTTGGCAACGCGTGGCACCCTGCGTCATGCTCTCGCGACGATTATAGTCAACCGTTGACAGTCATTTACTTTAGACCTAAAGTAATTCCATGCACGCCCTTGACCAACCGCTTGACCACGAAACCCGGGTCGACGCCGACGATCACGAGGCCCTGCGCCTCTGGTTGAGGTTGCTTACCTGCACCAACCTGATCGAATCGGCGATCCGCGCCGACCTGCGGGCCGAGTTCGAGGTGACCCTGCCGCGCTTTGACCTGATGGCACAGCTGTTTCGTCATCCGGAAGGGCTGAAAATGGGTGAGTTATCGCGCCGCCTGATGGTAACCGGTGGAAACGTCACCGGCATTTCGGATCAGCTCGAAACCGAAGGCCTTGTGGCGCGTACGCCGCACAGCGAGGACCGCCGCTCGCTGGTCATTTCCCTCACTGCTGCGGGCCGTCGTGCCTTCGCGCGCATGGCCGCCCGGCACGAAGAATGGGTCGCCGGGCTGATGGGGGGGTTGAGCGACAGCGAGCGCAGAACCCTGTTCGACCTGTTGGGGCGGCTCAAATCCACGTTGCCGGCCTCCCACTAACGCGAAGGCAGCGCAACGCCCACCCGGATCAACGCGAGCCCCGCTCACACGGCCTGCCTTGATGCACACAACTGACGATGCCATGAACTCCGCCAACGGCCCCACCACCACGTCCGCTCCCGCGGCAGCAACCATGCCCACGAGCCATCTTGCGTGGCCGTTTTTCGATGCCACCCACCGCGAACTGGCGCGCGCGCTGGCGGCAGCAGCCCCGGCACTCACCGGCAACCTCGACCACGGTGAAGCACGCAACGTGGTCGATGCCAATTGCCGCACCCTCGTCAAGCGCTTGGGTGGCGCAGGCTTTTGCCGCTATGCCGTGCCCGCAGCCCATGGCGGCGCCCTGCCGCAACTCGATTCGCGCGCCCTGTGCCTGATCCGCGAGACGCTGGCGTATCACGAAGGGCTGGCCGATTTTTCCTTCGCGATGCAAGGCTTGGGCAGCGGTGCCATCAGCCTGGGCGGTTCCGCCGCGTTGCAACAAGCCTACCTGCCAAGGGTGGCGCGCGGAGAAGCCATCGCAGCATTTGCCCTGTCCGAACCGGAAGCCGGCTCGGATGTCGGCGCGATGACCACCACGGCCCGTTTCGAAGCGGGCCCGGCCAGCGATGGCGCAACCGAAGGCGGCAGCTATGTCCTCAACGGTACCAAGACCTGGATTTCCAACGGCGGCATTGCCGATTTTTACTGCGTGTTTGCCCGCAGCGACGCAAGCGCCAAAGGCGCACGCGGCATATCAGCCTTTGTGGTCGATGCCAATACCCCGGGCCTCACCATCGCCGAACGGATTGACGTGATTGCACCGCACCCCCTGGCAACCCTGAAGTTTGACAACTGCCGCATCCCGGCCGGCCAGCGCCTGGGCGAAGAGGGTGCAGGTTTCAAGCTGGCGATGCAGACGCTGGACATTTTTCGTGCCTCGGTGGCCGCCGCCGCATTGGGCTTCGCCCGACGCGCGCTCGATGAGGCAGTGGCGCGCAGCCGCGCCCGGCCGATGTTTGGCGGCAAGCTGGCCGATCTGCAACTGACCCAGGCCGCACTGGGCGAGATGGCCACGCTGATCGATGCCGCCGCCCTGCTCACCTATCGCGCCGCCTGGCAGCGTGACGCCAATTGGGGTACACCACAGGAACGCACCACCAAAGAAGCGGCGATGGCGAAAATGACCGCCACCGAAAATGCCCAGATGGTGATCGACCGTGCCGTGCAGCTCTTTGGCGGCATGGGCGTGCAATCGGGTGTGATGGTCGAAAAGCTGTACCGTGAAATCCGCGCCCTGCGCATTTACGAGGGTGCCACCGAAGTGCAGAAGATCATCATTGCCCGAGAATTGCTGAAGAATGCGTAAGGAATCAACCCCATGACCCGCTCCTCACCCAAAACCCAGACCAGTGCCAGCAACACCTCCGGGCACCTCGACACCTTTGCGCGCGACAACCTGCCACCGCGCGCCATGTGGCCAGATCTCACATTCGATCTGCCGGAATTGCAGTATCCGGCCCGGATGAACGCCGCCGTCGAATTGCTCGACAAGGCCGTTGCCAGGGGCTGGGGCGAGCGTCCGGCGATCTGGATGCCGGTGGAGGGCAAGCCCGTATACGCCACCTATGCCCAGCTGCAAACGCGCGTGAACAAGATCGCCCACGTGCTGGTGGAGGATTTTGACCTGGTGCCGGGCAGCCGCGTGCTGCTGCGCGGGCCCAACAACCCGATGATGGCGGCCTGCTGGCTGGCCGTGCTGAAAGCCGGCATGGTGGCGGTGGGCACCATGCCACTGCTGCGGGCCAAGGAGCTGAAACAGATCATCGACAAGGCCCAGATCAGCCATGCCCTGTGCGACGTATCGCTGTGGCAGGAAATCGGCAACGTCACCAACCCGAACGGGGAGCATTACGCACCAAGCCTCTTGCGAGCCGCCTATTTCAACGAACCCGACGACGGCGGGCTTGAGGAAATGATGGAACGCAAACCCGCCACCTTCAAGGCGTGTGACACCGCCGCCGAGGACGTTGCGCTGATCGCCTTCACCTCGGGCACCACCGGGGAACCGAAGGGCACGATGCATTTCCACCGCGATGTGATCGCGATGTGCGATTGCTTTCCGCGCTCGATCCTGAAGCCCTCCCAGGACGACATTTTCTGCGGCACACCACCCCTGGCGTTCACCTTCGGTCTGGGCGGCATGCTGGCCTTTCCGATGCGCGTCGGCGCCTCCACGGTGCTGCACGAGAAGCTCTCCCCCGAGGTGCTGCTCAAGACCATCGATGACTTCAAGGCGACCGTCTGCTTCACCGCACCGACCTTTTACCGGCAGATGGCGGCCGCCCTGGGTGCCGGAGCGGGGAAAAAGCAGGCAGGGTTCAGCCTCAAAAGCCTGAAGAAATGTGTCTCGGCCGGGGAAGCGCTGCCGGATGCCACGCGCCAGCTGTGGAAGAACGCGACCGGCATCGAGATCATTGACGGCATTGGCGCTACCGAGATGATCCACATCTTCATTTCGCATACGCCGGAGGCGGTGCGCCGCGGCGCGACCGGCTATCCGATCCCGGGCTACCAGGCCTGCGTCATTGATGATGCCGGAAACCCTTGTCCCCCAACGGTTTCGGGCCGATTGGCCGTGAAGGGGCCGACCGGCTGCCGCTATCTGGCGGACGAGCGCCAGAAGCAGTACGTGCTGCAGGAAGGCCCGATGAAGGGCTGGAACGTCACCGGCGACACCTACACGATGGACGCCGATGGCTACTTCTTCTACCAGGCGCGCAACGACGACATGATCATCTCGGCCGGCTACAACATCGCCGGGCCGGAAGTGGAGTCCGCCCTGCTCACGCACCCGGCGGTCGCCGAATGTGGCGTGGTGGCCAAGCCTGACGCCGAACGCGGGCAGATCGTCAAGGCCTATGTGGTGGCCAAACCGGGAGCGGTGGAGGCTGCCGGTGGCCCATCGGTATTGGCCAAGACGCTGCAGGACTTTGCGAAGAACGCGATTGCGCCTTACAAATACCCGCGGGAAGTCGAATTCGTGGACGCCCTGCCGCGCACCGAAACCGGCAAGCTGCAGCGCTTTCGATTAAGGCAGATGGCGCAAAACGCCGCCGGCCGGTAGACGGCTACTTGCCGAAGGCGCCAAATACTTTCTTGACGATGTCCGACCCCTTGCCGACCGGGTCGGCACGGATCGCCTTTTCCTCATCGGCCATCATCAGGAACAGGCCGTCGAGCGCTTTCTGGGTGACAAAGGTTTCCACCGTCTTCTGATCGCCCTTGACGACGCCCAGTGAAGCGCCTTTGGCGGCGATGTCGTTGTACTTCTGCGCCAGGCCCACCCGTTCGGTCGCCTTCTTGACGATCGGCAGGAACTTGGCGCGCAGCTGCTCCGCCGTCTTGCCCTTGAAGTACTGGGTGCCTGAATCCTGCCCGCCGGAAATGATGCCCTTGGCGTCCTGCACGCTCATGGACTTGATGGCGTTGACGAAGATCGGCTGCGCTTCCTTGACCGCGCTCTCAGCAGCGCGGTTCATCGCCAATTGCAGCTCTTCCGCCTGCTTGCGCATGCCGAGGGCGTTCATCATGCCGCGTGCATCTTCCAGGTAGCCCGGGAGCGGGATCTTCACCTTGTCGTTGCCCCAGAAGCCGTTCTCTGCCGCCAGCTTCTGCACCGCCTTGACGGTGGACGAGTTCAACGCCGATTTCAGCCCGGCCACGGCGTCCTGATTGGAGATGTCGGCCCAGGAAACCGCATATGCGGGGGTAAACAGTGGGGAACCACCCAGCGCCAGCGCTGCCCAAACCATGCCGGCCGCCAAGACCCCTGCCAGCCGGTGCCCGACGCGACGGTTGCGGTGATCTGGCGCCGGACCGCCGTGTGCATGGCCTTCGTGGGTAAATGCAGGCGTAAAATCATTCGTTCTTGTCTGTTTCATGGTCCCTCCCAGAAGTGGTTATCGCCCCGGCCCCAACATCGACCAACGTACTCATGCGCACCAAAACATTAGGCCTGACTCTGGCGGCGCTCGCAATAGCCGGATTGTTAACTTTTTTCCTGGCCGGCAAGCCCCAGCCCGCGCCGGCCGTCAAGTTCTCCATGCTCTCGGGCGAAGTGGTCAACACCGCCGACCTGAAGGGCAAGGTCACGTTGATCAATTTCTGGGCAACCTCGTGCGTCACCTGCGTGAAGGAAATGCCGCAGATCAGCGCCACCCATGAAAAGTTCAAGGCGCGGGGTTACGAGACGATTGCCGTGGCCATGGAGTACGACCCGCCCAATTACGTCAAGAATTATGCCGAGCGCAACAAGCTGCCGTTCAAGGTGGCACTGGATGCGCGCGGCGAGATTGCCAAGAGCTTCGGCGACATTCGCCTGACCCCCACCACGTTCATCGTCGACAAGCGCGGCAACATCGTCAAGAGCTTTCTTGGCGAACCCAATTTCGCCGAACTGCATGGCCTGATCGACAAGCTGTTGAAAGAGGCGGCGTGAAGCCGGATCCGGCCAAGCCAACGCCGGATGACGATCCGCCGCGTTACTTCGCCTGGACCGATCGATGGGACCCGGCTAACTGGGAAACACCGTCCAACCCGACGCGACTGCA
>CAYUEG010000035.1:0-28749 GCA_964443245.1 uncultured Burkholderiales bacterium
GCGGGTGCATGTCCGCACGCCCCAGATAGGAAAACACCGGCACCGGATCATCCCCGGGTTGCTGCGCCAGGGAAGCCAGATCGATGGTTTTGCCATCCAGACGCGGCGGGGTGCCGGTTTTGAGACGCCCTTGGGGCAACTTCAGCTCTTTGAGGCGGGCCCCCAGCGATTTTGCCGGGGGATCGCCTGCGCGCCCGGCTTCGTAGTGGTTCAACCCGACATGGATCAGGCCGGAAAGGAAGGTCCCAGCGGTCAGCACCACTGAACGGCCCTTGAAGGCGATGCCCAGCTGGGTCACCGCGCCAGTGACACGCTCTTCGCCGCCCACCGTTTCGACCAGAAGGTCGTCGCAGGCCTGCTGGAACAAGGTCAGGTTGGGCTGGTTTTCCAGTCGCGTCCGAATCGCCTGCTTGTACAGCACCCGGTCTGCCTGGGCACGGGTAGCACGCACCGCCGGCCCTTTGCTCGAATTGAGGATGCGAAACTGGATGCCGGCTTCGTCGGTGGCCAGCGCCATCGCGCCACCCAGGGCATCCACCTCCTTCACCAGGTGGCCCTTGCCGATGCCGCCGATCGACGGGTTGCAGCTCATCGCCCCGAGGGTTTCCAGGTTGTGCGTCAGCAGCAACGTTTTGCACCCCATGCGTGCAGCAACCAACGCGGCTTCGGTACCGGCGTGCCCGCCTCCGACGACGATGACATCAAACTCGTCGGGATGGGTGTAGGAGATTGCGGCAGCCATGATCGATGAAAATGCAGGTTCGTTCAAACCGGGTGCAAACGGTCCGGGATCGGGTTAGCTGGAGATTGGAAAAGAGCGCGGATTATACTCGCGCGACCCTTCTTGCAGAGCCCGGACGCGCCGTTTCACGTGAAACAGCTGCCATTCAGCGGGTCGGGCATGACTGGGCAGACCCCGCGAGCTGCGGGTCACTGCAGGCCGACGGACGCCTTAAAGTCACGACCCGCTCAATTGGGCTTGATATACCCGTCAGGCTCAATGGGAGCGTTTCACGTGAAACGCCCTCCTCCCGTTAGCCAAGGGCGAAAGCGGTTCAACGGGTTCCGATGCCGGCCCCGCCGTTCTTCATGGCGATACGCTGTTTGGTATCGACCACCTTGCCATTGCGGATTTCCAGCACCTGCAATTCCTTCTGCTCCTTGTTCTGGACCAGCATGGTCTTGCTGTCCGGGCTGAACGCAATCCCCTGCGTCCAGACGCCAGTCGATACTTCCGAGCTGTACACCAGTTTCTTGCCCACCACCTTGTAAAGCTTGAGCACACCGAACGCGTTGTAGAACGGCGAGGCGATGGGTTTATTGCTGCCGTTCATCACCGTGACGGCCACCCAGTTGCCATCCGGGCTCATGGTGATGCCCTCCGGCGTCTGGCCGACACTGACGGTATCGACCACGCGCGGTGGATTGAGCGAGAGATCGATCACGCTGACCGTATCGGAATCGCCCTGACCCATGCCGATGTTGGCCACCACCGCCAGATTCCCCTTGCTGGAAATCTGCACGCCGTAGGGGCGCAATCCGGAGAAGATGTCGCGCTTGGTATAGGTCACGCCAGTCTGGTCAATCGCCAGCATCGAAGTGCGGTTGTCACCATCCCGCGTCACCAGGGCAAAGCGGCCGCCGGGGCTGATCGAAACGCCGGAGGGGCCCGATTTCTCGTTGCCGAAATCCACCTTCCCGAGCGGCGTCAGCGTTTTGCCTTCAATGGCATACACCGACACCGTGCCTTCTTCCCGGTTCGCCACCAGCGCCAGATTGCCCTTCGGCGAAATTGCCACGCCAGCCGGGCCCTTGCCGGTTTCGACCGTGGTGATCACCACCGGCGGCTTGGCAGTAAGGTCGATCACCGACATGCGGTTATCCGGCACCTGCTTGGGTGGGTCGGAATTGTCCAGCTTCATGTTGGCCGTCACCAGCGCGATGCTGCCGTCGGGCGTCACCGCCGCGGAAGTGGGCGGGCCGACGATGGAGGTCGGCGCTTCGATCTCGTGCAGGAGTTTCGGTGGCCTGGCCTTCAGGTCGATGATGGCAACGGTATCCGGATTGTTCGGCACCGTCCTGACAACGCCGTTTTCCATCCGCACCTTGCCGTCATTGGCAGAAACGGCGATCTGGCTTAACGCCGGCTGGATTGCAAACGGTGCTGCCAGTGCGAGCACGGCAGCGCAAATGGTGGTCCTTTTCATGTTCTCCCCCCTGATTGTTCGAAGTCGTGGCAGACACCGGAGCAAAGCCGTGAAGCGCCCCCTGCACCCGTGCCGCCGCGCAGTATGCCCTGACCAAAACAGAAAGGCCACCCTTGCGAGTGGCCTTTCCATTTTTACACGCTCCAATCGCGTTGCCGGCAGTCTTACGCCGCCAGTCTTGTCTCCAGCACCTTCCTCTTCTGAATCAGTTCCTCGGGCACAAAGCCCTCCAGCTTCTTGAACAACTCGTCGTGCATGCCCAGTTCAGCCTGCCATTGCGCCTTGTCCAACGAGGTTACCGCGGCATACTTTTCAGCACCAAAGGTCAGGCCCTGCCAGTGCATGTCTGCAAATGCCGGGGTGAAACCCAAGGCGGTCTCCTCGGCCGTCGCTTTGCCCTGGCAACGCTCGACGACCCATTTGAGGACCCGCATGTTCTCGCCGAATCCAGGCCAGACAAACTTGCCCTCGGCATTCTTGCGGAACCAGTTGACCTGATAGATTCGGGGCGGCTGGCTGATGGTCTTGCCAATCTTGAGCCAGTGGCGGAAGTATTCGCCCATGTTGTAGCCCACAAAGGCAATCATCGCCATCGGGTCACGCCTCACCACACCCTGCTTTCCAGCGATGGCCGCAGTGGTTTCCGAACCAAGGGTCGCCGCCTTGTAGACACCGTCGACCCAGTCGCGCGACTCCACAATCAGGGGTGCCGTGTCAGAGCGCCGCCCGCCAAACAGAAAAGCCGAGATCGGTACCCCGTTCGGATCATCCCACTTGGCATCGAGGGACGGACAGCGGGTCGCGGGCACCGTAAAGCGGGAATTCGGGTGCGCTGCCAGACGCCCACAACCAGGCGTCCATTCCTTGCCCTGCCAATCCGTCAGTTTCGCCGGTGCTTCGTCGGTCATGCCTTCCCACCAGACGTCACCATCAGGCGTTTCGGCCACGTTGGTAAAGATGGTATCGGCCTCGATCGCCTTCATGCAGTTCGGATTGGACTGGTAGTTGGTACCCGGAGCGACCCCGAAATAGCCCGCCTCGGGATTGATCGCGTACAGGCGGCCGTCCTTGCCGGGCTTGAGCCAGGCAATGTCTTCACCAATCGTCGTGACCTGCCAGCCTTCAAAACCTGCTGGTGGCTGCAGCATGGCAAAGTTGGTCTTGCCGCAAGCCGAGGGGAACGCACCGGTCACATAGGTCTTTTCGCCCTGCGGATTGGTGACGCCCAGGATCAGCATGTGCTCGGCCAGCCAGCCCTCGTCGCGCGCCATCACCGAGGCAATACGCAAAGCCAGGCACTTCTTGCCCAGGAGGGCATTGCCGCCATAGCCGGAACCATAGCTCCAGATTTCCCGCGTTTCCGGATAGTGGACGATCCACTTCTGTTCATTGTTGCAAGGCCAGCGCACATCGGCCTGACCGGGGGCAAGCGGTGCTCCGACCGAATGCATGCACGGCACGAAGTAGCCATCATTTCCCAACACGTCATAGACGGCACGGCCCATGCGTGTCATCAGCTTCATGTTGACGGCGACATAGGGACTGTCGGAAAGCTCGATGCCGATCTGCGCAATGTGCGAACCCAAAGGGCCCATCGAGAACGGCACCACATACATGGTCCGGCCGCGCATGCAGCCGTCAAACAGCTTGCCCATGGTGGCGCGCATCTCTGCCGGTGCTACCCAGTTGTTCATCGGCCCTGCCGCATCGCGCGTTTCCGAGCAGACAAAAGTGCGTTCTTCCACGCGCGCCACATCCTGTGGATCGGACAGCGCCAGGTAGGAATTGGGCCGCTTGACCGGATTGAGCTTTTTCAGCATGCCCGTGGCGCACATTTCAGCCATCAGCCGGTTGTACTCCTCCTCCGAGCCGTCGCACCAGTAAATGCGGTCGGGCTTGGTCAGCGCCGCCATGGAATTGACCCAGTCCTTGAGCTTGGCGTGTTTGACAAAGGCCGGAGCCTGACCGAGGTTATTCAGTTGTGCGCTCATCCGCGTTCCTCAAAGAGAAGGATGGATTGGGTCCGAGGGAAAATGACTGGGGCGGAACGGCGGGTTGGTTCAGCCGGCTTCAGGCATCCCACGGCAGGCTTCTGGCCCGACGGTTCCCGTCCGGGGCAATCGCCCGGGAGGATGCCCTACTTCGCAGTCTCTTTCCGATTCAGGGAGACCCCACGTTGAAAAGGTGCGCGACTGTACCACAACGCTTTGGCCGTGTAACGCGAAAATGAAACGCTTTACCGCATTATGAAACGGTCAAACTGGGCCGTGCCCCAGGATCCATTCGGCTGCCAGTTCACGCGTAATGTGGCACCGAGTCGGCCAGGCTGCCGTACAGCTTGCACATGCGCTGGCGCCAACCCGCAATCGGGTCGGCTTCATCCAGAAACACGAACGGGCTGATACAGCGCGCCCACTGAAACGCGCCAAACACGATGTAATCCGCGTAGGCAGGAGCCTTGCCACACACAAAGGGTTGGCCACGCAGCAACTCCCGCAATACCGTCAACACGCGCTTCAACTCCTGTTCGTGCTTGTCGCGCTCACCGTGGATTTGCTCTAGTGTCTTGCCGAAACGCTGCTCACGCGAACTTCGGAAGTAGTCGCGGTCATCCGGATGCACGTGGTCGTAAATGTCCTTGACCAGCACCCGCACCAGCGCCGGATGCAATTGCATGTCGCACCACTGGTTCACGAAACGCGTCCCGCCGCCCAGCAGCAAGGGGCGTTCCTGGTAATAGTTCTCATCCAGATACTTCGCAATCGCCCAAGAGTCGGTCACCACTTCGCCGAAATCCACCAGCACCGGTACCAGCTTGGTGTTGGCGAAGGAAATCTTCTCCTTGTCGGTGAATTTCACGGGAACCGTCTCATACTCCAGCCCCTTGTGCGCCAACGCCATGCGGATCCGCCAGCAGTAGGGCGACATGCGACGATCATCGCGCGCTACCAACTCATACAAAAGACGGTCCGGCTGGCTCATGTCAGGTCCACTCCCTTACATACTTCAGGAATGATTATCGGTCGAAATCCCTTCATGCGGGAGCCAACGCATAGGTGGTCGTCGCATGGGCGGCCAGGCGTTCGTCACCCACGACGCGCATCTCGATCTCGCCAAACACCAGGCTCTTGCCCAACTTCAGCACCCGCGCCACCACCTCGACGTCGGCGTTGGCCACCGGGCGCATGAAGCTGCAGTTGAGCGACGTCGTTGCCATAGGTTTCAAGCCCCCCAGGGCAGACGAAATCGCGATGACCATGGCCGAATCGGCCGCACTCATCAGGGCCTGCCCACAGACGATCCCGCCAACCCGGACCAGCGAGGGGTCAAATGGCAATACCAACGTAGCGCTGGTGGCATCGCAGGCAGTCACGCGCAACCGCAGCGCCTGTACCCACGGTGCAAACATCTGGTCCAGAATGGTCTGGCCTTCGAGTAGTGTCATGCGTCACTTCCTTGCAAACGAAACAGGAAACACCCTGACAACAGGCACTTAGCGTGTCGCCACGAGAAACAGGCGCCTGAACGGGAACAACGTGGAGCCGTCTGCCCGCTGCGGGTAAGCCGCGTTGGTCCGCGCACAGTATTCGCGCCAGAACCGTTGGTGCAAGCCATTCTCCTCGTCGAGCCCCGCATCGCGGGAGAGCACCTTGAGGCCTTCCATCACGGGAATCAAAGCCGTCCCTTTGGTCCACTCGGCCACGGCGTTCTCCCCACTCAACACATGCTGGTAAATCGATTCCCATACATCCAGGTGGCTGCTGAGCGGGCGAATCCAGTCGTAGTACTGTTCCGGTGAGGCCACCGGCGAGTGCAGCTTCACCGCGTCGATCCGGGCACGATCCGCTGCGGCCAACCCCAGGGCGTCCAGCGCCTGATCCATCGCCACGTGAGAAGGAGCGGCAAAATTGCGCGGCATCTGTACCGCCAGCACCCCGCCGACCCGTAGTTGCCCTACCAGGCGCGGAAACAGCGCGCCATGATCAGGCAGCCAATGCAGGGCTGCATTCGAGTAAATCAGATCCACCGCTGCGTCCGCCTGCCATGCACCCATGTCCGCTTTCACCCAGCGCAAACCGGGAACAGCAGCGCGCGCCTTGTCGAGCATCTCGGCCGACCCGTCCACGCCGGTCACCTGCGCATGGGGCCAGCGTTCTGCCAGGAACCGCGTCACGTTACCCGCTCCGCAACCCAGATCCACCACGCTCGCCGGCGTCTGCAAAGGCACCTGGGCCAGCAGATCGAGTGCTGGACGCAGCCGCTGGTGACCAAACTTCAGATACTGCGTGGGATCCCAACTCATTCAGCCCCCTTGATGAATCGGCGGTACACCCACCCGCTCACCGTCACCAATATTGCCATGCGCGTGACGTGAAACGCCACCACCAATGGCACACCCAGTTGCAGCACCTTCGCCGTGATGCTCATCTCTGGCATACCGCCGGGCGCAAGTGCCAGAATCGCCGTGGTCCAGTGGATTCCGGTAAACCATCCCATGCCGACAGCAAAGACGGTTGCCATTAGCAACGCCACCAGGGTTGCCACACTTGCCGCCATCAAAAAGCGCGGCGCACTGCGGAAGAAATCCTGCTCGAAGCGTGAACCAAGCGCGCAACCAATCATCAGCTGGCCAAAGTTGCTCAGCCAGCCGGGCGTGGCCGACCAGTTCACCCCGGAGCCAGTCAACACGATGGTCGCAAACAAGGGTCCGAGCACAAAGCCGTTCGGCACGCCAATGCGCTGGGCCACCCACGCGGCCGCCAGTGCCACGCCGAGCAATTTGGCCAAACCGGCGTAATCGACCACCTTGGGGCCGGGCGTGTACACGTCGGCACCGTGAATGCCGGTATAGGTATAAATGAAGGGAATGGTCAGCACGATGATCAGAATGCGCATGCTTTGCGACACCGCCACCAGATCCTGGCGCCCGTGATGACGCCCGGCCAGATTGGCCATCTCGGACGCCCCTCCCGGCACACAGGCGAAAAAGGCCGTGGCCCGATCCAGCGCCATCGGCCGGCTCAGATATGCCAGCACGCGGCCACTCAGCCAGCCAATCAGCAAGGCAAACACCCCGGCCAACGCCATCCAGGGCAGATAGCGACCCACGATGCGCAGCATCTCCGCAGTGAAATACAGCCCCAGCGCGGTGCCGATCACCAGCTGCCCGCCGCCACGGAAACCCGGCGGCGCGTTCACCGCCACCCCGCGCCACTTGGCCAGGGCCATCACCAGAAGTGGGCCAATCATCCACGGGATCGGCGTCCGCGCCCAGGCGCACAGTGCACCAGCCGTAGCGCATAACCCCACCGCAGTCCATTCCGGCCGCCCTACCAATTGCCTCCACGTCGACCACCACCTGGAAACGCTCAGAATCTCACTCCGGCCTGATCTTCGCTTCGCGCACGACCCTGCCCCACTTTTCCGACTCGCTGGCAATCAGGGCGGCAAACTCCTGGGCCGAGCCCCCAGCCACTTCATTGCCCTGAGACGTAATGCGCTCGCGCATGTCCGGCTCCTTCAGCGCCCGATTCACGGCATCGTTGAGTTTGGCGATGATCGCCGCCGGCGTGCCTTTCGGCACGATCACACCCTGCCAGTTCAGGACCTCGACCTTCGGAAAACCCAATTCGGCAAAAGTCGGGATATCGGGAAACTGGGGAAGCCGTCTGGCGCCCGTCATGGCCAGCGGCCGCAGCTTCCCGCTGGCCATCGCAGGTGCTGCGGCATACATCTGCTCGAACATCATGTCGACGTTTCCCGCCATCAAATCGGTGGCCCCGGGCGCCCCGCCCTTGTAGGCCACACTGATGATGTCCACACCGGCCGCCTGCTTGAACAGCTCGGCGGACAGATGATGTGAACCACCGATCCCCCCGTTGGCAGCCGTCAGTACACCTGGTTTGGCTTTCGCCGCCGCCACCACATCCTGTACGCTCTTGTACGGCGATTTCGGATTGACCATCAATACCAGGGGCCCGCGCTCGATCAGGGCCACTGGCAACACGTCGGTTTTGGGGTTGAACGGCAGATTCTTGAACATGGCCGCATTGACGGCGAGCGGCGCGAAATTCCCCATACCGATGGTGTAGCCATCGGGCGGCGCCTTGGCGATGAAGTCGGTGCCAATGTTGCCCCCCGCGCCCGCCTTGTTCTCGACAATCACCGGTTTGCCCAGTATCGTCGCCAGCTTCTGTGCAATCTGCCTGCCGCGAATGTCGCCATTACCACCTGCGGCATACGGCACAATGAAGGTAATGTTCTTGGCCGGATACTCTTGCGTCTGTGCTGCCACATGCCCGAACCCGAATCCAGCGAGCCAACCTAGCAATACTCTTGTCAACACGGTCTGAAAACGGACCTGAAGCATGGTTCCTCCCAAGGCAAATACCGGCATGGCGCAAAGACGGATTCTCGCATAGCCACCTGCGGCAACCATTACACTCTGATGCACCTGTCGGACCCCATCTTGCACCGCAGGCACACGCCTGACCGCGCGCGCGACAGACACATGGCAACACTTTCAATTACCCGGCTCATCCAGGGAGCGTCAATGAACATCTGCTCAGCTATCCGAACCGGTCTTGCGACCTCTCTGTTGGTGCTGCCCATGTTGCCTGCTGCCCTGGCATTCGACCCCCTCACCAGCCTGATCGGCAAGGGCATCAGCACCGCAATGGACGTCCGCACCAAGGCGGAGGTACAGGCGGACGTTGAAATCGACACCGCCGGTACCAAAAAGCTGCTCGAACACAAAGGTGACGACTTCAAGGACGTCTCGCTCCTGGTGTTCGCCCGCCATGCCGTGCTGGTGGGGTACGCCAGGAGCGAGGAGGTCAAGCGTCAGGCTGCTGAGCTCCTCAAGGGCGACAAACGCATCCGTTCGCTGCAGAACCAGATCGTTGTCAGCAAGGCGGCTGGCAGTTTTGCCGGCAACCTGGTGCTCGACAAGAAGATCGACCTTTCCCTGACCGCCACCAAAGGCGTAAGCTCCGTCAACATGCGCTGGAAGGTCTACGGCGCTGATGTGTTCCTGACCGGGGTGGCGCAAAGTGATGCGGAAGCCAAGCTTGCGGTCAGCACCATCAAGGGTCTCGACGGGGTGAAAGCAGTCCGATCCAGCCTGCGTGTCGTCAAGCAATGAGCCGCCGCATCCTTCGCTCCAACCGCACGAGAAGCGTGCGTTACTTGCCGATGCAAAACCGCCCGAAGATCTCGCCCAGCAGATCGTCGGCAGAAAACGCACCGGTGATGCGATTGAGCGCCTCCTGCGCCAGACGCAATTCCTCGGCAAACAGCTCGAGCGCCAGGCATTCCGGCTGAAGGTGCTGCACGGCAGCTTCGACGCGACCCAGTGCCTCGCGCAGTGCATCCAGATGCCGCGTGCGCGCCAGAATCACGTCTTCACCCGCCCCTTCCAGGCCGGCTCGCCGCACCAATTCCGCCCGCAGCGCGTCCAGCCCGGCCCCGGTTTTGGCCGAAATGTAGACATCTCCTTCCCGCACCCCCGGGCTGACGCCAGTGGCATCAATCTTGTTGATGACCGTCAGCTGCGGAACGTCGGTCAGCAACGCCGCATCCACATGGGCATCACGCATATCTTCACCCGCCACCACCATCCGCAGCACCAGATCCGCCCTGGACGCGGCGTCGCGCGTGCGCTGCATGCCGGCCTGCTCCACCACATCTGCACTGTCGCGCAAGCCGGCTGTATCGATCAGGTTGAGCGGCATGCCCTGGATCGTGATCGCGCGCTCAATCCGGTCCCGGGTCGTCCCCGGAATGGCCGTCACGATTGCCACCTCTTCCCCAGCCAGAGCGTTTAACAGTGAGGATTTGCCCACGTTGGGCCGACCCACCAGCACCACATTCAACCCGGCGCGCAGCCGCGCACCCTGGGTCGCTCGATGAAGAATGGCTCCCAGAGCCACTTTCAGCCCCTTCAGCCGTTCCCAGGCTTGCTCCCGCTGGAGGAAATCAAGTTCCTCCTCGGGGAAATCGAGGGTCGCCTCCACCAGCATGCGCAGCGTGACCAGATCGTCCCGAAGCTGGTGGATCTCGCGCGAAAAAGCGCCTTCGAGAGAGCGCACAGCCGCCCGCGCCGCCTGCGCCGACGCCGCCTCAATCAAATCGGCCACGCTTTCCGCTTGCGCCAGGTCAATCTTGTCGTTCAGGTAGGCGCGACGGGTAAACTCACCCGGCTCGGCCAATCGACACCCCAGTTCGATGCAACGCGCCAACACGAGGTTCAATACCACCGGTCCGCCGTGGCCATGCAGTTCGAGCACATGTTCGCCGGTATAGGAATGGGGTGCCGGAAAGTAAAGCACCAATCCTGAATCCATCACCGAGCCGGCGGCGTCCCGAAATGCCGCCAAGGTGGCCTGGCGGGGTGCCGGGTACCTGCCGATCAGCCCCTCTACCACCGCCGCCAGATCGGCACCGGAAATCCGCACCACTCCGATGCCCCCGCGGCCCGGTGCGGTTGCAATCGCCGCGATCAGATCGGTCGTCAGTTCGGTCGGGCGCATGTCGCTATTGTGAATCCATCAAGGCTGAAAAGGAATGCCAACGCCAGAAGCGAAAAAGCCGCCATTCCGGCGGCCTTTCGAGGGGACCTACTGTTTTTCACCCCTTCTTTTTCTTGTCCGGATCCAAGCCCGACTCGATCATCCGGTTGATCTGCCACTGCTGGGCGATCGACAGGATATTGTTGATCACCCAATACAACACCAGACCGGCTGGAAAGAAGAAAAAGAAGATCGAGAACACGATCGGCATGATGGTCATCATCTTGGCCTGGATCGGATCCGGAGGCGTGGGGTTCATCTTGGTCTGGATGAACATTGATACCGCCATGATGATGGGCAACAGCCCCACCGGCATATTGAGCCACGGAACGGTGCCAAAAAGCGTATCCGGCGCAGACAAATCGGTGATCCAGCCATAGAACGGCGCATGGCGCATTTCCACCGAGGCCAGGAGCGTCCAGTAAAGCGCAATGAACACGGGGATCTGGATCAGGATCGGCAGACAGCCGCCCAAGGGGTTGATCTTTTCTTCCTTGTACAGCTCCATCATCGCCTGGTTCATCTTCATGCGGTCGTTGCCGTAGCGCTCGCGAATGGCGGTCAGGCGCGGCGTCACCTTTTTCATCCGCGCCATCGACTTGTAGGAGGCGGCCGACAGCGGGAAGAAGGCAGCCTTGATGATCACCGTCAGGGCAATGATCGCCAGGCCCCAGTTGCCCAGCACGCTGTGCAGCCACTTGAGGAGTTCAAACATCGGCTGCGCAAGAATGGTGAGCCAGCCGTAATCGACCACCAGGTTCAGGCCTGGCTGCACCTTTTCCAGATAGTCCTGGTCCTGCGGGCCGGCAAACAGCCGCGCATCAAACTTGAGCGTGGCGCCGGGTGCCGCCGTCCCGGCCGGCACGATCATCCCCGCAGAGTACAAATTCTCCGCCACCTTCTTGGTATAGAACTCGCGCACCACATTGTTCCAGTTGGCGCCAGGCCCTTCTTTTGGCGGCACCCAGGCCACGGCAAAGTAGTGCTGAATCATGCCGGCCCAGCCATCCGGAGCCGGCTTGATCGGTACCGGTTTGGCTTTTTCGATATCCCCGTAATCCTGCTTGATGAACTTTTCCTTGTCGCTGAAGAACGCCGAGCCGGTGTAGGTTTGCAGGAACTGCGAGTCGCCATCCGGTGCCTTGCCATTGCGCACCAGCTGCAGATACACCGATGGGGCGATGGGCGTCGTGCCCGCATTGACGAGCTCGTAACCCACGTCAATGACATAGCTGCCGCGGGTAAAGGTGTAGATTTTGGCTACCTTGACCGCACCTGCCTGCGCTTCCATGCGCACCACAACCTTGTTCTCGCCGGATTTGAGTTCCAGGGCACCGGCTGGCAAACTGAACATCGTCTTGTGGGTCGGCAGTTCAACACCCGCTGCCAGCAACCCCGTCTGTGCGAAATAGCTGTGCTGGGGCCCGAGCATGATGAAATTCTTGGTCTTGTCGAGCGTGCTTTTGTGCTGGAGGAATTCCAGATAGCGCAGGTCACCTCCCTCGCTGACGATTTCAGCTACCAAAACATCCGTCTTCACGGTGACCTTGCTGGCCGCTGCCGGAGCAGCAGGCGGGGTGGGTACCGCCGGAACGCCGGGTGCAGCGCTTGCCGGAGCGCCAGCTGAAGGAATCGCCAATGGCGCACTGGGTACGGGTACCCCGGCCGCGGGTACCGTTGACCCACCTGCCACGCCAGCCTTTGCGGCGGCGGCTTCGGGCGCTTTGAGTTTGGTCTGCTGCTTCTGCCAGGCATCCCACAACATCACCAGCGAAAAGCTGAAGATGAAAAACAGGATCAGTCTACGGGTGTCCATGGGTAACTTTTCGAAAGAGATGCGGACGGAACGTTCTGAAAGCGTGAAAAGGACCAGTCAAGGCCGGTTTGTCAGCGGGCGTGCATCGCCCTTGAGCGGCACCGGATCATATCCACCCGGGTGCCAGGGATGGCAGGAACAAACTCGCTTCATTGACAACCAGCCCCCTCTCAACGAACCATGGGACTGCAGCGCCTCAATCGCATATTCGGAACAGGACGGCTCGAAACGGCAATTGCGACCCAGCAACGGGCTGATGGTGTACCGGTAGCCCTTCACCAGCATGACCAGGCCCTTGTGCATCATCGCGGCAAGCCCTGCCACAATGCCTTCAACTCCACATACTGCGCACGTCGGTCCAGTTTTGCCACGTTGGCATTCAGGCGCAGCACGATATCGAGACAGACCGCCGTCTCATGCCGCGACCAATGGTCAAACAGGGCCCGGACCTGACGCTTGACAAGATTGCGCCGAACCGAAGTGCGGGCATGCTTCTTTGAAACCACCAGGCCCAAGCGGGCTGAAGGCAGGCTGCTGCCGCGCCAATGCAGGGAGAAATGCGCGGAACGACGCCGTTCGCGGCTCTGCAACACGGCGCCGAAATCGTCGCCGGACAACATGATCTGACGAACGAACGTCAGACAGCCAGACGCTTGCGGCCCTTGGCGCGGCGCGCGGCGATAACGGCGCGGCCACCTTTGGTCTTCATGCGGACCAGAAAGCCGTGCGTACGCTTGCGGCGAACGACGGAAGGTTGATAAGTGCGTTTCATGGGGAAGCCCTAAGAAAAATATGAAAAATACCGAATACCGATCCCGAAGTGTCTTTTCAGGTTCAATCTTGGCCCAACCTCGACATTGGCCAATCGCCCATTTTCGGCACAAGAGTTCGACCTCATCGCGCCGGCCAGGTAGCCAGGCACGCTTCGGCCCTTTGGGCCACCCATCTCACCAAGAAGTGATTAAGTTTTGGGCGAAACCCGTTATTAGACACCAAATTTGACTTTCGCGTCAACGAATCCGCCGGTTTCTGGCTCGGTGATGCAGGTCGCTCGCCGTGGATAAGCAGGTAAAATTCGCCCCTTGTTGCGGGTTGGGGTCGAGGGGTGCACAAACGCCTCGGGCAACGCTTTGGTGAACTGGAATCGCAAGATCATCTGGGCACTGCAAGCAGGCTTCCCTGCCTTCTACGATCCTGCTGCACACTTGCCGTCCCCATTTCCGTGTCATTGCATTCACCCTCCGCAAAGCCTGCCTGATGCCCGCATCCAAGACGCACACCACGCTGCCGCTCGTGCCTGACGAAACCTTGACCGCGGAGGCATTTTGGAAGGTCTGTTCCGACATCTTCGTCAAGGAACTTCCCAAGCAACAGTACGAAACCTGGATCAAGCCGCTGGCGGTGCGCAATGATGGCCGGGCATTGCTCGACGGTATCGAGCTGGTAGCACCCAATCGCTTCGTGCAGCAGTGGGTCAAGGACCGCTTCGCAGAACGATTGACCTCGATGGCAAACCAGTTCTGCGGCCAATCCATCCAGATCACGATTAGCTACACGGCACCCGCCCGCAAGACCGCAGGTACCATCCCTACCCCGCCTACCCCGCATCCCGCTGATGTCCGGGAGCATTCCGCACCACCTGCGTTATCCCCTTCGGCCGGGCACTTTGAACGCACCCGCCTGAACCGCGACCATACGTTCACCAGCTTCGTGACGGGAAAAGCCAACCAACTGGCACGAGCTGCTGCCATCCAGGTCGCCGAAAATCCGGGCAGCTCCTACAACCCGCTCTTCCTTTATGGTGGCGTCGGGCTGGGCAAGACACATCTGGTTCAAGCTGTCGGAAATCATGTTTTCAGCGTTCGCCCTGATGCCAGGATCCGCTATATCCATGCCGAGCAATATGTGACCGATGTCGTACGTGCCTATCAGAAGAAGGCATTTGACGAATTCAAGCGCTACTACCATTCACTGGATCTGTTGATCATCGATGACATCCAGTTCTTCAATGGCAAGAATCGGACCCAGGAAGAATTCTTCTACGCGTTCAATGCGCTGATCGAAAACCACAAGCAGGTCATCATTACCTGCGATACCTATCCACGCGAGATACCCGGCATAGAGGACCGTCTGGTATCCCGGTTTGGTTGGGGCCTGACGGTAGCGATCGAACCGCCGGAACTGGAGATGCGGGTTGCCATTCTGCTCAAGAAGGCGGAAAGCCAAGGCATTGATCTGCACGAGACCGTCGCATTCTTCATTGCCAAACACCTGCGTTCCAATGTGCGCGAACTGGAAGGTGCCCTGCGCAAGCTGATTGCCTACTCGCAGTTTCATGCGCGCAGCATCACCCTCGAAGTGGCGCGCGACGCGCTGCGCGATCTGCTGCGTGTCCAAACCCGCGCCATCTCGATCGACAGCATCCAGAAAACAGTCGCAGATTTTTATCGGATCAAGGTACCCGAGCTGTTTTCCAAAAAGCGCACCGCTGACCTCGTCAAGCCGCGCCAGATCGCGATGTATTTCGCAAAGGAATTGACCTCACTGTCATTGCCGGAAATTGGCGAGGCCTTCGGCGGTCGCGACCACACCACCGTTCTGCACTCGGTACGCAAGATCTCCGAAAATCGCAAAACCGATACCCAGCTCAACCACGAACTGCATGTACTCGATCAGATCATCAAGGGCTGAAGCCGGCTTTCGCCTCATTTGCCTGTGCACAGCCTGTGGATGAATTGTGGACAACCTTACTTTTTGATACATCGCCAAAAACTTGTCCCCAACCCACATCAACGTTGCCCACAGGGTTGCCAATACTCAACAATCACCTAACTCCCTGATCTGGAAGGTACCTGGCAAGTTATCCCCTTGTACACAGGCTCCTGTTAGTTATTACTAATTAAAAGGAATACAACATGCAATTAGTCTCTGCTGAACGCGATGCGCTTCTGAAGCCCATCCAGACCGTTAGCGGTATCGTCGAACGCAGACACACATTGCCCATCCTCTCGAACCTGCTGATCCGCAAAGTCGGCAGCGAGTTGTCATTCCTGGCTACCGACATCGAAGTTCAGATATCGACCAAGGCTGACGGGGGCCCTGGCCAGGATGCGGCAACCACGGTTGCTGCCCGCAAGCTGCTCGACATTCTGCGCGCCCTGCCTGCTGGCCAGGTTGCCTTGGAATTGAACAACAAGAAATTGAATATCAAGTCAGGCAAGTCGCGCTTTGCCCTGCAGACTCTGGCCGCTGAGGATTTTCCGACGGTGGCACAGGCGACAGATTTCAAGGCCGGCCTATCGGTTTCGCAAAAGGCGCTCAAATCGCTGCTGGCGCTGGTGCAGTACGCCATGGCACAACAAGACATCCGCTATTACCTCAACGGGCTTCTCCTCATTGTGGAAAAAGGCAGCCTCAAGGTCGTTGCCACGGATGGTCATCGCCTGGCCTTCGCTGCACTGGCGGTGGATGCACAGGTCGACAAACAGGAAGTGATCATCCCGCGCAAGACCGTGATTGAACTGGAGCGCCTGCTGGAAGACAACGATGATCCGATTCGTCTGGATATTGCGTCCAACCAGGTACGGTTCCAGTTTGGCAACGTGGAATTGGTATCAAAACTGGTAGAGGGCAAGTTTCCCGATTACAACCGCGTCATCCCGAGCGGATACAAGAATGCGTTTGAAATCGATCGCGAAGAATTGATCGGTTGCCTGACCCGCGCTGCCATCCTGACCAACGAGAAGTTCAAAGGTGTGCGCTGCATCGTAGGTGACAACAGCTTGAAGATCAGTTGTACCAATACCGATCAGGAAGAGGCCCAGGAGGAGACCGAAATCGCCTACACGGGCGATGTCATTGATATTGGTTTCAACGTCACCTATCTCCTGGATGTCCTCAACCACCTGCGTACCGAAAAGATCAAGATCGCCCTGGGTGATGCCAACTCGAGTGCCCTGATTACCGGTGGCGAGAATGCCGACTTCAAGTACGTCGTGATGCCGATGCGAATCTAGTGCCACATCGGATCACGATTGATGTTCCCGAGCCGCCCTTGTGCGGCCGCCGTACGATGAAATCAGAAGCTGCAAGGCGTCACCAAAGAAAAGAGCATGTCAGAAACTACCAGCCCCACTCCCCAGCCCGCCACAGCCCCCACTGGTGACGGCCAATATGGTGCTTCCAGTATCCAGATTCTGGAAGGTCTGGAAGCCGTACGCAAGCGTCCCGGCATGTACATCGGCGACACCAGTGATGGCACCGGTCTGCACCATCTGGTGTTTGAAGTGCTCGACAATTCGATTGATGAATCGCTTGCCGGACACTGCACCGAGATTCACGTCACCATCCATACCGACAATTCCATCTCGGTGACCGACAACGGTCGTGGTATCCCGACGGGCATCAAATGGGATGACAAGCATGATCCGAAGCGCAGTGCCGCCGAAATTGTGATGACGGAACTGCACGCTGGTGGCAAGTTTGATCAGAACAGCTACAAGGTTTCCGGCGGGTTGCATGGCGTAGGGGTGTCCTGCGTCAACGGCTTGTCCAAGTGGTTGCGCCTGGTAGTGCGACGCGACGGCAAGGCGCACTACATGGAATTTGTGCGGGGCGTGCCGCAACACCGGGAAATCGAAGAAGCAATCATGCCGGAAGGCATTGCGAATGGTCACGCACCGGGTACCAAAGTCATGACGTCGCCGATCAAGGTGACCGGAACCACCGAAAAGCGTGGCACCGAGGTGCACTTCCTGGCTGACGACGAGATCTTCAACAACATCGAGTATCACTACGACATCCTCGCCAAGCGCATCCGCGAACTTTCCTTCCTTAACAACGGCGTCCATATCAAGCTGACCGACCAGCGCACCGGCAAGGAAGAGAGCTTCGCTTTCGACGGTGGCGTGAGAGGCTTTGTCGAATACATCAATCGCACCAAGTCCGTACTGCATCCGAACATCTTTCACGTGACCGGCGAAAGGCAGGCGGAAAACGGCCTCACCATCGGCGTCGAAGTGTCGATGCAGTGGAACGATGGCTACAACGAGCAGGTGCTGTGTTTCACCAACAACATCCCCCAGCGTGACGGCGGGACGCATCTGACCGGCCTGCGTGCCGCGATGACCAGGGTGATCAACAAATACATCGAAGAACACGAAATCGCCAAGAAGCAGAAGGTGGAAACCACCGGAGACGACATGCGGGAAGGTCTTACCTGCGTGTTGTCGGTCAAGGTTCCGGAACCGAAGTTCAGTTCGCAAACCAAGGACAAGCTGGTTTCGTCGGAAGTCCGCATGCCGGTCGAGGAGGTATTGGCCAAGGCGCTGGCGGACTACCTTCTGGAAAAGCCGAACGACGCCAAGATCATCTGCGGCAAGATTGTCGAAGCCGCCAGAGCCCGGGAAGCCGCCCGCAAGGCGCGCGAGATGACGCGGCGCAAGGGGGTGCTCGACGGTATGGGTCTGCCCGGCAAGTTGGCGGATTGCCAGGAAAAGGATCCGGCATTGTGCGAGCTGTACCTTGTCGAGGGTGATTCCGCAGGCGGTTCGGCAAAACAGGGCCGCGACCGGAAGTTCCAGGCCATCCTGCCCCTGCGCGGCAAGATCCTGAATGTAGAGAAGGCACGCTTCGACAAGTTGCTCGCCTCTGCCGAGATCACCACCCTGATCACGGCGCTGGGGACCGGCATTGGCGCGGGCATGGGCAAGGATGATTACGACATTGCCAAGCTGCGCTATCACCGCATCATCATCATGACCGACGCCGACGTCGACGGCGCCCACATCCGCACCTTGCTGCTGACCTTCTTCTATCGCCAAATGCCAGAGCTGGTCGAGCGCGGCCACATCTATATTGCCCAACCCCCGTTATACAAAATCAAGTCCGGCAAGGATGAGCGCTATCTGAAAGATGACCACGAACTGAACCAGTACCTGCTGCGCTCGGCGTTGCAAGGGGCCGAATTGACACCCAATCCGGTCAGTGGCGTGGTGGCAGCACCGATTGCCGGTGATGCCCTCGAGGCGCTGGCGCGTGATTACCTGCTCTCCGAGGCGGTGGTGCAGCGAATCAGCCACCTGCTGGACGAGGCGGCGCTCAAGGCGATTCTGGATGGTGCCGAGGTCGATTTGTCCAGTGAAGAAGCAGCGCAGCGTTCGGCGCAGTCTCTGCTGGGTGCCCTGACCGATCGTTCGGTGACCGTCACCCCGGGCTATGACGACAAGATCGAATCCTGGGTGTTGCGCGTCACGCGCAGCAAGCATGGCAACCAGAAGAATTCCGTGATCGACCCGGATTTCGTCTCCGGTGCCGACTACGCCCAGCTCAGGGCCACGGCAGTCAAGGTCAAGGACCTGGTGCGCACCGGCGCCGTCATCAGGCGCGGTGAAGGCGACAAGGCACGTTCACAGTCCGTGACCGATTTTCGGGGTGCCGTGCACTGGCTCCTGGCCGATGCCGAGCGCAATCTGGCGCGCCAGCGCTACAAGGGCCTGGGTGAAATGAATCCGGAGCAATTGTGGGAGACCACCATGGATCCCAAGGTACGGCGCCTCTTGCGTGTGCAGATCGATGATGCGATTGCCGCCGACGGCATCTTCACGACGCTGATGGGCGATGAAGTGGAGCCACGGCGGGCCTTCATCGAATCGAACGCCCTTAGGGCCGGCAACATTGACGTCTAACCGCCGGAGCGATACATCGCAGCAGTGTGCCCCGGCACTTGTTGTGGCAAGGTTGCGTGTTGGCCAGCCCATGGTGCGAATTCTCGACACCGCGGCTGTCTGCTAGAGAGGTCAGAATATGGAATGGATGGGTAACCCGGCAGGCTGGGTCGCGCTGGCCACGTTGATCGCACTGGAGATCGTGCTGGGGATCGACAACATCATCTTCATTTCGATTCTGGTCGGGCGCTTGCCGGCGGAGAGGCGCGACCTGGCGCGTCGCCTTGGCCTGGGTCTTGCGCTCGGCGCCCGTCTGGCGCTGCTGTTCTCCTTGGCGTGGGTCATGGGACTGAAGGATCCTCTTTTCCAGGTATTCGGTCAGGGTATTTCGGGGCGTGATCTGATCCTGATCTTCGGTGGGCTGTTCCTTCTCTGGAAAAGCGTGCACGAGATCCACAATTCGCTCGAAGGCGAGGACCACCATGCCACCACGGGCGAAGTGGCGGGAGCGACCTTTGGCGGCGTACTGCTTCAGATTGCCCTGATCGACATTGTCTTTTCGCTCGATTCCGTGATCACGGCAGTCGGTTTGGTAGATGAAGTCTCGATCATGGTGATCGCCATCATTACTTCGGTCATCGTCATGTTGTTTGCCGCCAAGCCGATTGGCGAATTTGTGGACCGCCATCCGACCATCAAGATGCTCGCACTGGCGTTCCTGGTAATGATCGGCGCGGTGTTGCTGGCGGAGGGTTTCGAAGTCAAGATTCCCAAAGGCGCGATTTACTTTGCGATGGCCTTTTCGCTGGCGGTGGAGGCGCTGAATATCCGCATGCGCGGCAAACGTGGTGCACCGGTCAAGCTGCATCGCAACGAACCGTAGAGGCACCCGGCCGGAGAATGGCTCCAGGAGCCATTCTTGGCTGATCAAGAGGTGCGCAGGGCGTCCAGTGCGCGGTCCAGAAAGTCCAGACGGTCCTGACCCCAGAACCGTTCACCGTTGAGAATGAAGGTCGGCGCCCCAAAAACGCCGGCGGCAACCGCATCATCGGTGTAACGCTGGTACAGCGCCTGTACCTCGGCCGAGGTTTCGGCTGCGACCAGGGCGGCACCATCCATCTCGTTTTCGGCGGCGATCTGTTTGCGGACTTCGGCATCCGCGGTGTTGCGTTCCTCGGCCCAAAGCGCCCGCAACAGCGCATGCGAGAGGCGAAATGCGTCCAGCCCCTGCATCTGCGCGGCGATCACCATCCACCCTGGCCGCTTGTTCCAGTCCGGATCCGTCACCACCCACGGGTAGAACTTCGGCTGCAGCACCAGCGGCATGCCCAGATACTTGCGCCAGCGATCGAGTTCCTCGGCATGGTAAGTGCGCCGCGGTTCCGGGCGCGTACGCAGGGGAACACTCCCGGTCACCGCAGCGATCGCCTGGAAATCGTAGGGCTTCAGCACCAGCTTGACATGGTGCCGGCGCACGATATCCTGCAATTTCGGGCCGCCCAGGTAGGCCCAGGGCGAAGAGAGGCTGTAGTAACACGGCAATTCGATGGTCATGATGGTTGCACGGCGGCGCTGGAATCGTTGAACACGCGATAATTCGCCATTATGAACGTTGCCCAATCGGCAGACCATTCTGCCCCCAATCTGCTCGCCATACTTGAGGCACAGGCACGCCATGACCTGGTCCGCCTGAACTACCCAGCGCCCAATTGGGTACCGGCAAGCATGGGCGCGGACGGTAAACCGCTGCTGGACGTGTTGGTGGTGGGCGGGGGCATGTGTGGCCAAACTGCGGCTTTTGCCCTGCTCAAGGAGGGCATCCGCAATCTGCGTGTGATCGACAAGGCGCCCTATGGCAAGGAAGGTCCATGGGGCACGTTTGCGCGCATGGAAACCCTGCGCAGCCCGAAGCATCTGACCAGCCCTGATCTTGGGGTACCGTCGCTGACTTTCCGCGCATGGTACGAAGCCCAGTATGGCGCCGCCGGCTGGGAGGCGCTCTACAAGATTCCGACCCGCCAGTGGCTCGAATACCTGCTCTGGGTACGCCGCGTCGCCGGGTTGCCGATCGAAAACGACACCGCGTTGACCTCGCTCACACCCGAAGGCGCTTGCCTGCGCGCGGAGATCATCTCGCCGCAAGGCAAGGAAGTCATCCTCGCACGCAAAGTGGTGCTCGCGCTGGGGCGTGAAGGCAGTGGTGCGCATCGCCTGCCACGCTTTGCGGTCGAGGGCGAGGCGAAATCAGCCTGGGGCCGTTGCCTGTTTCATTCCGCCGACGAGATCGATTTTGCCTCGCTGGCCGGTAAACGTGTGGGCGTGCTGGGTGTCGGGTCGTCGGCGTTCGACAACGCCGGGGCAGCGCTTGAAGCCGGGGCGGCCGAAGTGCGCATGTTTGCACGCCGGTCATTCCTGCCACAGGTCAACAAGTCCAAGTGGAGCGCATTTCCGGGCTTCTTTCACGGCTTTTACGCGCTGGATGATGCCGCACGCTGGAAGTTTCTGACCTACATCTTTTCCGAGCAGATCCCACCGCCGTTTGAATCGGTTTTGCGCTGCGACAGGCACACGGCGTTCACGCTGCATCTGGGTGAAGGCTGGAACAGTCTTGCGCTGGAAAACGGCCTGCCGGTGGCCCACACCCCAAAGGGCCGCCATACGTTCGATGCCGTCATCCTGGCCACCGGGTTTGATGTGGATCTGATGGCGCGTGAAGAGCTGGGGGCGTTTCGCCAGAACGTGCGCCTGTGGTCCGATCAGGTGAGTGCAGAGGAGGCGCACAGGTTTCCGGAGGAATCGCGCTTCCCTTATCTGGGTGCGGGGTTCGAGTTGCTGGAGCGGGAAGCGGGTACGTTGCCCGCCGCCCGCAATGTGCACATCTTTAACTGGGGATGCGCCATGAGCCACGGCCAGCTGGCGGGTGACATTCCCGGGCTCGGGGTGGGTGCCACGCGCCTGGGTCAGGCATTGGCGCGCGACCTGTTCTTGATGGATCAGGACCGTCTGTATGAGATCCTGCAGCGCCATGCGGAACCCGAGTTGAAGGCGACGCGCTATTACGTTGCCGGGCAGAGTGTGCCCAAATAACCACAGACGACAAACTTTGCTGTTTTAAGTGAAGTCCTTGTGCCACAATCCAAACCGTTGTTTCATAAACAAAAAAGGAAAAGAATGAAAACCTCTTTGAAGGTTCTTGCCGCGGTGCTTGCCATCGCTTCAGCACCGGCCATGGCGCAGTTCTATTTGGGTGGTTCAGTTGGCCAGGCCGATCACAAGATGAACCGCAGCGACTGGGCGCAAGGTGGTTCGAACAGCACCTACAAGGACACGGCTACCGGCTACAAGATCTTTGGTGGATACAAATTCACTCCGGTGTGGGGTATCGAGGGTGGTTACACGGATCTGCGTCGCTACGAAGCCACGGTGACCCCGGCCGTAGCTGCGAATGCGGGTACCGCGACTGTGAAAGTCAATTCCTGGAGCCTGTTTGGCACGGGAACGTTGCCGATTGCCAACGGCTTTTCGGCGTTCGGCAAGCTTGGTATCTCGCGTAACACCTCCAAAATGAGCTTCACCAGCAATGGTGTGGCGTTCAATGCGAGCGATAGTGGCTCAAGCAACAAGACCTCGTTTGCCTATGGCATCGGCGCAAGCTACGCCATCAACAAGCAGGTGGCGGTTCGCGTCGAGTACGAAGATTTCGGCAAGGCAGGTGAGAGCAACGGTGGCTTCCGCATCGCCGGCAAAACCAGTGACAGCAAACCTACCCTTTTGTCAGTGGGTCTGACCTACTCGTTCTAAGTATCAGCGCCTCAAACGTGAGAAAAAGCCCGGCTCGAAGCCGGGCTTTTTCTTTGCAGTCCCCGTACAGTGGGGAGTGTGGAGTGGGCGCCGCCATCGCCTAGATCCCGCTTTGCACCGGTGGCGCATCCCATGCCGGTTCACCGGCCAGCCATTTGGCGCCACGCGCGTAGAGCGCTTGCACGACTTCACCCTTCAGTCCGGGCATGTCGCGCTTGATCTTGAAGCCCACCTTGCTTTGCAGATAGGCCAAGTGGCGGTAGCCTTCCGGAAACTGCCCCAACAGGTCGACATCGAGCTTGAGCGTAACGGAAGGGTCGACCACGTCCATCCGGTCCTTCTCGTAGATCGGCTGGCGGCGCACGATCTTCCAGCCGCGCGAGCGCTTCTCGAAAAAATCGTAAAAGCGGCCGGTACAGACCACGTCCACTTCCACGTTGTCGACGGTGGCGCGCTGGTTGATCGTCATCTTGGTCTGGGCAATTGCGCGATTGCCCTGGATGTCGATACTGGTGCCGCCGAGAAAGTGCAGGATTGACACGCCCTTGTCGAAGCCGGCCTTGCTGACGTCGATGAACGCGTTGGCGGGCCCCTGAAACCAGGTGGCAGACATCCAGCCGTCGTCGTGCCAGACGGTCCTGAAGCGTTCCCAGTCACCGGCGTCGCGCCATACGGCCCAGTTCTGCACGGTCTCGGAAATGGCGAGCCGGTCCAGGAGCGTGATGTCCATCATTGTTCGAACCTCGAATACGTAGTGGAATGCGGTCGCAGAGTATACGCAACCTGCGCCTGGCCTGCGGCATGCGAAGATAGCGCTTCGGCAGGCTTGACTGGAACACTCTTCAGCAGGAGACAAAAAGGATGAATCGCAGAAAGTTGCTCTTGAGCACGTTGTTGGCAGCGTGGGCACCAGGCATGGCTCGCGCCCAGGAATTTCCGGTCAAGCCGGTGCGCATCATCGTCCCCCAGCCTCCCGGGGGCGGCTTTGATACCACGGCGCGGGTGCTGGCAGAAAAGCTGGGGCCACTGCTGGGGCAAACGGTGGTTGTCGAGAATCGGCCCGGAGCCGGAACCCTGGTCGGCACCGAGGCAGCGGCCAAAGCGCCAGCCGATGGCTACACGCTGCTGCTGGGTGGTTTGTCGAATATCGCGCTCAATCCCGGGCTCTATCAAAAGTTGCCTTATGACCCGCTCAAGGATTTCGTGCCGGTAGCCTTGCCGGTCAGCTACTCCTACACCCTGGTGGCGCGCAAGGATCTGCCGCAGAATACCTTGAAGGAACTGATCGATTTCGCCCGCGCAAATCCGGACAAGGTCACCTATGCCTCGGGCGGAAATGGTTCGGGACAACACATTGCCTCTGCAGTGGTGGCGCATCTGGCAGGGGTGAAGATGACGCATGTGCCGTACAAGGGTGCCCAGGCGGCGTATCAGGACCTGATTGCCGGGCGTGTCGACCTGTTCTTCGACATCACGCCCACGGCGCGCGGCCAGGTCGATGGAGGTGCAGTCAAGGCGCTGGCAGTTTCCTCGCGCGGGCGGCAACCGGTCCACCCGAATGTGCCTTCCGTGATGGAAACGGGCGTCGCGCAGCTTGACATGGAAAGCTGGTTCGGCCTGTTTGCACCAGCCGCCACGCCCGCACCGGCGCTGGCCAGGCTGCGCGCGGAAATGGCCAAGGTGATGGTGATGCCCGACATCGTGGACCGGTTTCAGAAAGGCGGGGGAACCGCCATGAAGCTGAACACGGCAGAAACCGAGGCGCTGGTCAAGCGCGAGGTAGAACGCTGGACCAGGGTGATTCGCGAAGCCGGCATCAAGGGCGACTGATTCGCCTGACCTGTTTTCCTCCATTTGAAGAGAAGCGCCATCGATGGACACATTCCGCACTTCGCAAGCATCCCTTGCCGCGTTCATTGCGGCCGCGTTTGAAAAGACTGGGTTGCCGGCAGCCGACGCCCGCACCATGGGGGAATTGATGGCTGAGGCCGACCTGCAGGGGTCGGATGGCCACGGCGTGATTCGCCTCATCCCCTACATCCGCCGCTTCAGGGGAGGTGCCGTCAACTTCACCCCGACCATTCGAGTGGTGAATGAGAAAGCCGGCATGGCCTTGATTGATGGCGACAACGGCATGGGCCACCTGGTCATGAAGCGTGCTGCGCAACTGGCGGTCGAGAAGGCCAAAACTGCCGGGGTGGCCTGGGTCGGCTCGGTGCACTCGAACCATGCTGGCCCGGCTTCACTGTATGCCCGCATGGTGGCCGAAGCCGGCATGGTCGGCCTGTACTTTGCGGTAGGCAATGCCAACCATTTGCCGCCGTGGGGCGGGCTGTCGATGCTGCTCTCGACCAACCCGATTGCCTGTGCAGTGCCGGCACACGAGGAAGGCCCGGTGGTGCTGGACATGGCAACCACGGTCGCTTCGTTTGGCAAGGTCAAGGCGTACGCGCAGCAGGGCAAGATGATGCCGGAAGGCTGGATGGTCGAACGCGATGGCCGCCCGATGCGGGACCCGAAGCGGGCAGACGAAGGCTTCCTGTTGCCGGTTGGCGGCTACAAGGGCTATGGCCTCTCGCTGATCATCGGGCTGCTGGCCGGCACCCTGAATGGTGCGGCGATGGGCAAGGATGTGATCGATTTCAACCACGACGACAAGACCGCGACCAACACCGGGCAGTCGATCCTGGCAATTGACCCGGCAGCCTTTGGTGATCCGCTGGCCTTTCGCCAGCGTGTCGATACCGTGGTGCGCGACATTCGCGCCAGCGAGCGCATGCCCGGGGTGGAACGCATCTGGATGCCGGGCGAGCAGTCGAACGCCAAGCGCATCGCCTACGCCAGGGACGGCATTCCCATCCCGCCGCAACTGGCATCGAACCTCGCAAAACTGGCCGCAGAGCTGGGCATCGAACCCTTAACCTGATTCGACAACAAGGAGACAAACATGAAGCGACGTATCTTGCTGGGAAAGGCGGTGGGCCTGACAGCGGCTCTGGGAGCCATTCTCACGGGAATGGCTCCGCTGGGTAGCCTGGCCCAGGGAACCTACCCCAACAAGCCGATCCGGATGATCGTGCCCCTGGCCGCCGGTAGCGCAGTCGACAATGCGGCCCGCATCCTGGCGCAAAAGATGTCGACGAACATGGGTCAGCAGGTGGTGATTGAAAACCTGACCGGGGCGGCCGGGATCATCGGGGCCGACCGCCTGGCGAAGTCGGCGCCGGATGGCTACACCATCGGTGGGTTCAACGACAGCGTGATCACCATGGTGCCCAATCTGAACCCGAATACCCCGTTCAATCCGCTCAAGGATTTTGCGATGGTCTCGCTGGTGGCGACAATCGATTTCGGCGTCGCCGTCACACCCACCGCGCCGTGGAAAACAGTTGCAGAACTGATCGCAGCGGCCAAGGCGGCGCCAGGCAAGATCAACTACGCTTCGGGTGGCAATGGCAGCCCGCAGCACATCGGTGCGGCGATGCTGGCCGCCCACACCGGGGTCAACCTCACCCATGTTCCCTACAAGGGCGCGACACAGGCAGCGCAGGATGTTGCGGCTGGGCAGGTGCCCCTGACGGTGCAAGGCCTGGCCACGGTGGCGGGGCTGGTGCGAGGGGGCAAGCTGCGCCTGATCGGTGTGCCCAGCCCGAAGCGCCACCCGCAGTTTCCGGATGTGCCGACACTGGCCGAACAGGGCATCACCGGCTTTGAGTACAACACCTGGTTTGGGGTGACGGCGCCGGCCGGTACGCCGAAGGACATCATCGCGCGCCTCAATGCCGAAATCGTCAAAGCCCTGGCGGACCCTGAGGTCAAGGAAAAGTACGAAAACCTGGGCCTGGCCTCGCGCGGCACGTCACCGGAAGAAATGTTGTCGATCACCCGCGACCAGCTGGCGAAATACGCAAAGGTGGTCAAGGAAGCCAACATCAAGGCGGATTGAACCGCACCCAGCGGCTGCGCTACACTGGCAAAAAAATCCGGCACCGGCTCTGGAACATGGGCAAGCCGGATGCCAACACCATTTCAGGACATGACAGGAGACAAACGATGAGCATTTCCCGCCGCACTCTGCTGACAGGCTCCACCGCTGCCGCCGGCCTTGCCGGCTTTCCCGCCATTGTTCGTGCGCAGCAGAAGTTTGAAGTCAAGGTGGCCAACTTCGTTGGCCCCCAGCACTTTCAGTCCCAGTACCTGGTCAAGTGGGGCGAAGAACTGGAAAAGAAATCCAACGGGCGTCTGACATTCAAGCATTTTCCCGGTGCGCAGATGGGGCCCACGCCAAAGCACTACGATTTTGCGCGGGACGGCACCGCCGAAATTGCCTACATCCTGCACGGTGCCACGCCGGGGCGCTTCCCGCTTACCGAGCTGGTCAACATGCCGTATCTGACGGCCAGTGCCGAGCATGGCATCAAGATCCTCAACGACCCCGAGTTGCGCGCCAAATACCTCGATGCCGAACACAAGGGCACCAAGGTGCTGTACCTGTTCACGCATCAGCCCGGCAGCGTGCACACCACCAAGAAGGCAATTCGCACACTGGATGACGCCAAAGGCCTGCGCCTGCGGTTTTCAACGCCCGCCATCCGTGAATTCATCGCCGCGATGGGTGCCACGCCTGTGGGCGTGCCACCTACCGAAGTGGCCGAACAACTGCAGAAGGGCACGCTTGATGGCGCCTTCACCGATTACGGCGGCGCCGGCATTGCCTGGAAACTTGGCGGCATCTGCAAATTCACCACCGAGATGTATTGCTTCGTGTCGAGCTTCGCAGTGGTTGCCAATGAAGCCTGGTTTGCAAAGCTGCCGCCGGATTTGCAGAAGATGGTCACCGATTCGGTCACCGGTATCGAAAAGGAGATCGGTACCGGCTGGGATGCGCTGGATGTCCCCGGCAAAAAGGCAATGATGGATGGCGGTGGCGAAGCCATTCGTCTGTCCAAGGCCGAAGACGACAGGCTGCGCCGTATCGGTGCCGAGGTCACCGAATCGACCCTCAAGGCGATGGAAGGCAGGGGTATGCCGGCGCGCGCTGTCTACGGCATGATGAAGGCGCTGGCCGAGAAGCACGCCAAGACGTCCAAGAGTTTCTGGGCCTAAGCGTTTGCGCAAAGCCGTACAACTGGCGGTACGCCTGCTGGATGGTGTCGCTGTTATCGCCTTGCTGGCGATGATGACGGTCACCACCAGTGATGTCATCTTGCGCAAGGTGGTCAACAAACCCATTACCGGCACGCCGGAGCTGGTCGAGTTGGCGCTGGGCGTGGCATTTTTCTTTGCCGCGCCCGGCGTGTTCGCGCGGGGTGCCAACATCGCGGTTGACATGATTGACCAGTGGCGGCCGCAGTGGAGCAAGGTGCTGAGAGGTCTGTCGGCGGTGCTGGCGGTTGTCACCCTGGGCCTGTTCACCTGGCACATGTGGAAGCCGATGATGGACATCATTACCTTTGGTGACACCAGTGCCGATTTGCAGATTCCCAAAATCTGGTTCATGGCGCCCGCCTGGTTCGGCATTCTGGTTTCCCTTGTGGTGGCCATCTACGTGCTGCTCGCCGGTGAAGCCGAGCCGCCCGCCACGGTTTCACCGGAAGGCCTGCCGCGCGGGACTCTCACATGAGCGTCGGCATGATCGGCCTTGTGGCCGTAGTGGGTCTGCTGGTGCTGATGATGTTGCGCGTGCCGAT
>CAYUEG010000036.1:0-28423 GCA_964443245.1 uncultured Burkholderiales bacterium
ACCCTGTACCGCCGTGCGCTGGCGATCCAGGAAAAGACGCTCGGGGAGGGGCATCCCTCGACGGCGGCCACGCTCAACAACCTCGCAGTGCTGCTCTCCGGCCGCGGCCGCTATGCCGAAGCCGAGCCGATGCATGCGCGTGCGCTGGCCATTGCCGAGAAGACGCTTGGTCCGGCGCACCTCGATACGGCCAGCATGCGCACCACGCTTGCCATCACCTTTGATCGCCAGGGCAAGAGCACCGAGGCCGAAGCGCTATATGCCAGGTCGGTCGAGAATGCGCGAGAAGCCAAAGTGGCGCGCAATCTGCTGCTCAATGCCAGCAGCATGGGCTACAGCCTGGCACGCCGGGGCCGCCTGCGCGAGGCAGTGCCTTACTACCGGGAGGCGGTGGATGCACTGGAAGCCCTGTACTCGCAAAGCCAGGGCCTCTCGGAAGAATCGCGCCAGGCCTTCCTGGGCCAGTTTGCCTACGTCTATCGGGAACTGATCCGCATCCTGGCACGTCTGCACATCCAGACCCCAGGGCAGGGATTCGACCGGGAGGCGCTTGCCGTCGCTTCCCGCAGCCAATCGCGGGTGTTCTCCGAGATGCTCCGCCAGGCCGATGTGGCGCGCTTTTCGGACGCGCCGGCCTTTTCCGCACTGAAGAAGCAACGCGAATCGGCACAGGAGCAGGCTGCCGCCCTGCGGCTGGCCTTGTTGTCGGTGGCTGACTCGCAGTCCGGTGCGGCCGCGCAAAAGGCACAGATCGGTCGTCAGATCGCCGAAGCCGAGGCCGCCTTGAAGGCAGCCGAGGACCAGTTGTGGCGTGATTACCCGCGTTTCATGGAATTGACGAGCCCGCGGCCGGTAACGGCGGATGACCTGCAAAAGAGCCTGCTGCGCGAAGGCGAAGTCTTGGTGACGTTTGCGCTCCTGCCGGGCGAAGCCATCATCTTTGCGGTCACGAAGGACAAGTTCCAGATGAGCGTGGCGCGGGTCTCGCGTGAAGACCTGACGCGCCGTGTCCAGCGCCTGCGCCGGCCGATGGAGCGCATCGCCGGCGGCGAGCCGCTGATCATCCTGCGCGAGATGGATCCGCAGGTGCTGGCCAGCCTGTATCGCGATTTGCTGCTGCCAGTCGAACCCCTGCTCAAGGGCGCCAGCAAGGTGATGGTGGTGGCGGACGGCCCCTTGTATACCCTGCCGTTTGAACTCATGGTGACGCGTTACGGCAATGAAGAGCGCAACAGGTTTGAAGCATTGCGTGCGGGCGGTACCGGTACTGTGGACAAGCCCTTCTTTGCCGAATATGCAAGCCTGCCGTTCGCCGGGCAGGCGTACCGATTCTCCTACCTGCCAAGCCTGGCGGCCCTGTCGTCGCAACGGACCAACCCGAAGCCGCCGGCCACGTACGGACGGCAACTGGTGGCATTTGCCGATGCCGTATTCGGCGGCGAGGATGGATCACCGGCCGCCTATAACCTGCAGACACGCACTCTGCTCGGTGTGCTTGCGTCCACGCTGCCGGGAGGCGGGGCGCGCATTCCGCGCCTGGCCGAGACGGCCGCCGAAGCACGCGAGGTGGCTGCCATTGTCGGGGGCGAATCTGCCGTGCTGATGCGTGCCGACGCGCAGGAGAAGCGCGCCAAGTCCGGTGTGCTCAAGGATGCACGTTACGTGCTGTTCGCGACGCACGGCTTTCTGGGCACCGACTTCCTGCAGAATCTGGACATCAGCAGCGATGCCGAAGGCGTGGTGGCACGCAGCAGCACCCCCAACAAGGGCGCATTGGCGCAACCGGCGTTGGCGATGACACTGACGGGCGATCTGCAAGGCGAGGACGGTCTGTTGTCCATGCGCGAGGTGATCGAGGATCTGGAGCTTTCCGCCGAACTGGTGGTGCTGTCTGCCTGCAACACGGCGGGAGATTCGCAGTCTTCCAACAACGGCGAGGGGTTCGCGGGTCTCACCCGCTCCTTCATGTACGCCGGCGCCAAGTCCCTGGTGGTGAGCCACTGGTCGGTTGACAGTGTGGCCACGCAAGCCCTGGTGGCGGGGACCTTCCGCGAAATGAAAACCGGCAAGGGACCAGCCGAGGCCCTGGGAGGCGCCCAGAAGGCGCTCGTTTCGACGGTGTACCAGAGCGAAGGTCGCGCGTTTTCGCGCGCCCATCCGTTCTTCTGGGCACCGTTTGTCGTGGTGGGAGACTGAAGCGTGGCTTTTCAATTTTCGTCTCTGACGCGCGAGTGGCGGCGCTATGTGGTGGTGACGGCAATTGCCACCGGTGCGCTGATCGCGGCCGAATGGCAGGGGGCATTGAGAGGGTTTGACGACTTCTATTACGACGCCTGGCATCTCCTGGCGGGCAAGCGCCACGAGGCGCAGCATGTGGCCATCGTTTCAGTCGACGATGACACCTTTGATCGACTCAAGGACGATCCACTGGCCTTCTGGCAACCGCACTTTGCGACCGCGATGAAGGTGCTGGAGGAATCAAAGGCCAAGGTGGTCGGGCTGGATTTCACCTACGCCACCAGCGCCGAGACCTGGCTGAAACGGTTGAATCTGCCCGAAAGTCAGGTCAGCCGCACCTACGATGCGGCCTTTCGCGAGCGGCTCGCAGCGGGCAACAAGGTGCTGGTGGGGCACCTGTATGAAACCTCTGCCGGCGAAATCAAGCAGGCCCTGCCGCCACCGGAGCATTTTTTCCTGTTGCCGAACCAGTTGCAGGATGTGGGCATGGCCAATCTGTATCCGGACCGCGACAGCATCGTGCGCCGATACCTGCCGGTGCTGGTGACCCAGGAAGGCCTGCCCGGGATGGGCTTTTCAACCCTGATGGCGCTGCGTTCGATCAATCAGGAACCGACCGCTGCCGGCTGGACGGTGGCCGGGGACGCGATTCCGCGCGCCATCCACTACCGGCGTATCGGTTTCATCGGTCCGACCGGCTCGATCCCGCGCGTCTCGATGGCGCGACTGTTCGAACCGAACGCGTTGAGCATTCCGGAGGTCAAGGCGCTGGCCGGCAAGGTGGTCATCATCACGGCGCATGACTCGTCAAGCTTGCAGGATACCCATTTGACGCCCTATTCGCGCGGGCTGATTGGCTTCGAACGCACGCAAATGACGGGGGGGGAAGTACATGCCAACATCGTCGAGACCGTCCTGACCGGGCGGTATCCACGTGATGTGCCGCTACCGGTGGTCTGGTTGCTGACGCTGGGTGTGGCTGCGCTTTCGGCCTTTGTGTTCTTGCGTCGCAGCCCGTTGGTGGGTTCGCTGTTCGGTATTGCGGTTGCGGTGGTCATTGCGTTCACTTCGTATCAGATGTTCAAGGCGGATCGGCTGATTCCGACCGCAGCGTTGCAGTTCACGGTGTTGCTGGCGTTCCTGTTGACGCTGGCACTGCGGCTCACCGGGGAAGAGCGCGAGCGCCGGCGCTTGCGCTCCATGTTCGGCAGTTATGTTTCCGATGACGTGGTGGACCTGCTGATCGCCAAGCGCGGTGAAGGAGAAGGCATAGACCTGAAGGGCGAGGAGATGGTGGTAACGGTGCTGTTCTCCGACATTCGCAACTTCACGACCATCTCCGAGAAGCTCACTGCACACGAGGTGGTCGAAATGCTCAATACCTATTTCGGCAAGGTGTGCGAGCCGATTCTCAACGAGCGGGGCAACGTCAACAAGTACATTGGCGATGCGGTAATGGCGATGTTCGGCTCCCCGGTGCCCTACCCGGATCACGCCAAGCGTGCGGTGCGCGCGGCCCTGGGCATGCTCAAGGCTACAGATGAATTTCGCGGCTGGATGGAAACGCGCTTTCCGGATCGTGGCCTGCCGCGCTTTGACATCGGCATCGGCTTGCATACCGGTACGGTGATCTCGGGAGACATTGGCACAGACCGCCGGCGCGAGTACACCATCATTGGCGACACCGTGAACACCGCATCACGCCTGGAGGGCATGACGAAAGAGCTGGGGTGGCGCATTGTGGCCAGCCGTGCGACGCTCGATGCAGCGGGAGCCGGGGTGCTCACGGGTGAAGGCAGCAGCATTCATGTCAAGGGCCGTGCCGCCGAGGTCAACGTGGTCGAAATCGTCGGCGTTACTGCATCTGACAGTGGCGCGTGAGATTGCAGGATGGGTGGTGATGCCGCGCCGGTTTTGCAATACATTGTTTTAAAAGGATATTATTGCGCAGGACAGGTCGGGTTGGCGTAGGGTTCCGTGACAAATGTCCCGCCCCTGACGTGATAAATGTCCTTGGGCAACGCGCTCTGCGCTGTGCATAATGCGAATCATGTATTTCCATGTAGTCGTCAGGAGAACCACCATGAAGTTTTCACAGATTACCCGTCGTGCTACTGCCTTGGCAGCCATGAGTTTCTCATTTGCTGTTTGGGCCAATGCGGACGTCGGTTTGATCAACCAGTTGCAGGGCGATGTCTCGTATCAGGGGGCGGGTGCGGCCAACGCCAAAGCCGCTGCCTTCATGAAGGTTCGCGAAGGCGACCGTTTCAGCGTGCCCGATGGCGGTGTGCTGCGCATCGTGTACTTTGACGGAGGGCGTCAGGAAACCTGGAAGGGCCCGTCGAGCTTCAAGGCAGGCCTGAAGCAGGGCGATGCCCAAAGCGGCACCCCGGAGGTCTCCAAAGTGCCCGGGGGCGTTCCGGCCAAGCTTGCCCAGACCGCCGAAGTGATCCAGATTGCCAAGCTGGGTCGTGCCGGTGGTGTCACCGTGCGGGGAGTGAAGCCGAACCTGACGCCAGCGCAGACAGCCGAAGTCACCCAGGCCAAGAAGACCTACGAATCCTGGAAGGGAACGGCGGCTGCGGATGACATCACCCCGGAAATGTATCTTTACACCGTCCTGCAGGATTACATGCTCTACGACGACATGAAGGCCGTGGTGCAGACCATGCAGTCCAAGCAGCCCAACAGCCAGGAAGTGAAAGAACTTGCGGCCTGGGTCAACAGCCGCCAGAACTGATCCCTGTCGTTTTCCAGAAAAGCCCGGCCCCGTGCCGGGCTTTTTGCTGGGCGTCTCAGGCGCAACAAGAGCAGGGCAGGCCTGGAGCCGCAGGGCGGCTGGCTATAATCCCGCTCCTCTAGCAAGGCATTGCCCCACACCCGAAGGAGAACCGTCATGCTCGGCCTGATGCAAAGCCAGCCGCTGCTCATTTCGAGCATCATCGAACACGCGGCACGCCACCACCCCGATACAGAAATCGTTTCGCGCACCATCGAGGGCGGTATCCACCGTTACACCTATCTGGATGCCGCCAGGCGGGCGCGCAAGCTCGCGAACGCCCTGGGCAAGCGTGGCGTAGTGCTGGGGGATCGGATTGCAACGCTGGCCTGGAACGGCTATCGCCACTTCGAGCTGTATTACGGCATTTCGGGCATCGGTGCGGTGATGCATACGGTCAACCCGCGCCTGTTTCCCGAGCAGATCGCGTGGATCGCCAATCACGCTGAAGACAAGGCGTTGTTCTTTGACCTCACTTTCCTGCCGCTGGTCGAGGCGATTGCGCCCTTGCTCACCACCTGCAAGACCTTCGTGCTGATGACGGACCGGGCACACATGCCCAAAGAGACCAAGGTGCCGAATCTGCAGTGCTATGAAGAGATGATTGCGCCCGAGCCGGATGCATTCGTGTGGCCGGCGTTTGACGAAAACACCGCTTCTTCGCTTTGCTACACCTCGGGAACCACCGGCAATCCCAAGGGGGCTCTCTACAGTCATCGCTCCACGGTGATTCACGCGCTGGCCTCCGCCTTGCCGGACACGCTCAACTGCTCGGCGCGTGACTGCATCCTGCCGGTCGTACCGATGTTCCATGTGAACTCCTGGGGCCTGGCCTATTCATGCCCGCTGGTCGGTGCCAAGATGGTGTTTCCAGGGGCGCAGCTCGATGGCAAGAGCGTTCACGACCTGTTTGAATCCGAGCGCGTGACGATGTCGGCTGGCGTGCCGACCGTCTGGCTGGGCCTGCTCACCCACATGAAGCAGCACAACCTGCGCTTCTCGACCCTGAAGAGCACGGTGATCGGCGGTTCCTCCTGCCCGCCGGCGATGATCAGGTCGTTCCAGGAAGAATACGGCGTCAAGGTGCTGCATGCATGGGGCATGACCGAAATGTCGCCGTTGGGCACGGTGTGCAACCTGAAGACCAAGCACCTCGACTTGTCGAAGGATGCGCAGTTCGCCATCGAGGTCACCCAGGGCCGCGCCGTGTTCGGCGTCGACATGAAGATCGTCGACGATACCGGCAAGGAACTGCCGTGGGATGGCAAGGCCTTCGGCAACTTGATGGTCAAGGGCCCGTGGGTGGTGCGCGAGTATTTCAAGGGCGAGGGCGGCGACCCGCTGATCGACGGCTGGTTCCCGACCGGCGACGTGGCCACCATCAGCGCGGACGGCTACATGCAGATCACCGACCGCAGCAAGGATGTGATCAAGTCCGGCGGCGAGTGGATCAGCTCGATTGATCTCGAGAACATTGCAGTGGCGCATCCGGCGGTGCAGCAGGCTGCGGTGATCGGCGTGGCGCATCCGAAGTGGGATGAGCGTCCGCTCTTGATCGTGGTCAAACGCCCGGGCATGGAAGTAACGCGCGATGAACTCCTCAAGTTCTTCGAAGGCAAGATTGCCAAATGGTGGCTGCCGGATGACGTGGCGTTTACCGATGCGATTCCGCTGGGTGCCACCGGCAAAATGCTCAAGACCAAGCTGCGCGAGCAGTTCAAGGATTACAAACTGCCGACCGCCTGATTACCAGCCGGAAACCGTTGGTGGGAGCGGGTCTTGATGAGATCCGCCGGCCTCAACTGGAGGGCAGCGAGGCTCTGGCTCAGGCTGGACGCTCGTTGCGCAGCGTGACCCAGCCATTCGCGGCCAGTGCACCGACGATGACCACACCGCCTGCAAGTGCGGCGCCAGTGGGCGCTTCGCCCGTTCCCAGCCACACCCAGACCGGTGCGAGAATGGTTTCGGTGAGCGCCAGCAAGCCCATTTCGGCCGCGCGCAGGTGCGGCACGGCGAGCGTCATGAGCCAGCAACCCATGCCCAGTTGCACGCACCCCATGATCGCGAGCAGCAGCACATCCCGTCCGGTGGCGTCGAACGGCCAGCCGAGGAACAGCGAAGGGGTCATCGCAAACAGGGCACCCACCAGCACGGTCGGTAGCAGATCAGGTGCCTTGCCAGCTGCGCCCTGCACCTTGCGCACGAACAGGATCTGGCACGCATAACCGAGTGGTACACACAGCGCAAACACGTTGCCCAGCCAGCGCCCGGTGCCCAGCCCTTCGCCGAACATGATGACAATGCCGCCCAAGGCAAACGCGATGGCGAGCCACGTGTGCCACGCGACCTTCTCGCGCAGGAACATGAGGCCCACCAGTGCGGCCAGCAGCGGCGAAATGCTCATCAGCACAAAGGTGTTGGCTGCCGTGGTGTGGCTGAGCGCCAGGATGAAGAAGTAGATTTGCGCGGCCAGGCACACACCCGAGATGGCCCCTGCCGCACCGATCGAGCGCACGCTGGCGATGGCGCCACGGCCGCGCAGGATCAGCAATAGTGTGCCGATAAATGCCGACATGAACAGCGCGCGCCAGAACACGATCTCCCAGGTGTCGGTGAGGGTCAGCTTGCGCACGATGATGCCGCCCAGGCTCCAGCACAGGCCTGCGGCCAGCATCAGGGCAATTCCGGTGCTGCGTTTGGGAATGATGGAAGACATGCTTTGATTGGGGGGCGGTTGCGGCAGGGCGTGACTATACCGTGCCGCTTGCGTAAACTCCTTCCCACACCACAAGGCAGACGGAGCGAAACATGGCGGCAGGCGGCACGACACAGGAAGCAGGGCGCTGGTTGATGGCGCAACATGCGCAGCGCAAACCCTTTACCCCATTGGCAGGGGCTCTGGTGCCGGCCAGCATGGCGGCAGCCTACGACGTCCAGGATGCGCTCGTGGCAGAGCGCAAGTCGGCCTGGCAGGCGCAGCGCGTCGGCCACAAGATCGCGCTCACCACACCGCAAATGCGCAAGTTTGTCGGCTACGATGACTCGATTGCCGGCCAGGTGCTGGACCGCTGGAACGGTGCCGGCGGCGTGCACACCTCACCCGCTCGCGTCAATAGGAGCGACTACGGCCACCTGCTGTTTGAATGCGAGCTCGCATTTTTGATGGCCAAAGATGTTCCCGTCAATGCTGTACCGCCGACGCGTGATGAAGTGGCGGCTTGCATCGACGCCGTGTGCCCGGCGTTCGAATTGGCCGATGATCGCTCGGCGGACTACACCACGTTCGGCAAGGATGGCGGCGCCACGCTCCATACCCTGGCGGCGGATAACGCGTGGAACAGCGGCGTGGTGCTCGGTGAATGGCGTCGCAACTGGCGCGACCTTGATCTCGCCGCCGTGACCGGCATGGCGACGATCAATGGCGACAAGGTCGGCGAAGGCGCCGGGCGTGATGTGATGGGCCATCCGCTCGATGCGATGGCATGGATCGCGCGGCACCTGCATGCGCGAGGCCAGACTTTGAAGCGCGGCGAGTTTGTGATTACCGGTAGCCTCATCACCTCGAAGTTTCCGGAAGCAGGCGACGCGGTGCGCTTTGTGGTCGAAGGGCTGGGCGCAGTCAGCCTTGACGTTGACGCCTAGCGCGGACGCCTGGACCAACCTGCTAGATCGTCGCGGGGAGTCCGACACCGAGCTTTTCCGCCCATGGTGTCAGCTGCGGCATGATGGCCGGGTGCAGTTCCACACCGGTGGCCAACTGCTCGGCACGGACCTTCAGGGCACGCTCGCCGGGCAGGCGCACCGCGCTGAAACCGGGCCTGGGAGCGGATGTCCGGCAGGCATCGGCCACGAAGTCCATCTGGCGCGCCTCTGCGGCCAGGCCGCCAAAGGCTTCCGGGTCAAGCAATTGCACGAACACGGTGGCACCCCAGCCCTGCTTGGGGTCGGCGCGGCCGAAACCGGCGAGGCCGCCGGTCAGCGCTTCAACCAGCAAGGTCAAACCGTAACCCTTGTGGCCGACATCGAGGCCGCCGAGCAACTGGATGGAACCCCCACCCCCGGGCATGGCGTATTTCGGGTCGTCGGTCGGTTCGCCCTTGTCGTCGAGCAGCCATTTGGCGGGAAACTTCTTGCCCTCCTTGGCGAGGCGGCCGCTCATGCCGTTGGTGGTAATGGAACAGGAGACATCCACCAGGATCGGCGTGCCGCCCGTCGGAATGCCGAACGCCATCGGATTGGGCGTAAACACGGGGTCCTTGCCGCCGTGCGGCGCCACGCTGCAGGAATTGGCATCGCTGCAATAGAGCAGCATCATCAGGCCTTGATCGGTGGCGCGCTTCAGATAAGCCGTGAGTGCGGCGATGTGGTGCGAGCGGCGAATGCTCACTGTGCCGCTGCCGTACGTTTTGGCCATGGCAGCACAGGCGTCCATCGCCTCAAGCACCAGCCAGGGGCCGGGCAGGCGCTTGCCGTCCCATAACTGTGCGGCCGGGCGGCTATTGAGCACTTCCGGCCCGCCGCTTTTGCCCATCGTGTTGTTGGCCAGCTCATTGAGGTAAGGCCCCAGCAGATTCAGGCCATGGGTATCGTGGCCCATCAAATCGCCTTCAACCAGAATTTCAGCGACGGCTTGCGCCTTGTCACTTTCGAGTCCGGCTTTTTCGAGGAGGGATTCGGCAAAGCGAATCAGGGCATCGGCTTTGAAGCGAGCGGTCATCTGCGTGGTGTCCGAAGAAGGGAGAGCGAAGGGAGACGAAATGGTTGGGCGATAATGGAAACGATTGTAACCAACGGGTTTATCGCGTCTCATGAGTTCTCCCCGCATTGCATTTCTCGGTATCGGCCTGATGGGTGGGCCGCAAGCGCGCCGCCTGCTCGGCGCCGGTTTTTCCGTCACGGCATGGAACCGCACGCGCGCCAAGGCTGAAACCCTGATTCCGCAGGGCGCCACTGTTGCCGACACGGCGGCTGCGGCCGTCAAGGATGCCGACGTTGTCATCACCATGCTCGAAAACGGCGTGGCGGTGGGTGACGTACTGTTCAACCAGGGCGTCGCTGCCGCCTTGAAAAAGGGCACATTGGTGATCGACATGAGCTCGATCAAGCCGCGCGAGGCGCGCGAGCATGCCGCCAAACTCGAAGCGCTCGGCTGTCGCCATCTGGATGCGCCGGTATCGGGCGGCACCGTTGGGGCAGAGCAGGGTACGCTGGCCATCATGGCCGGTGGCAACGAGGCGGACTTTGCCGCAGCAGAAGCCGTGTTCAAACCGATGGGCCGCGCGCTGCGCGTGGGCCCGCACGGTGCCGGGCAACTCGCCAAGCTCGCCAACCAGATGATTGTCGGCATCACGATCGGCGCGGTGTCGGAAGCGCTGCAACTTGCCGCTGCCGGTGGTGCTGATCCGGCGCTGGTGCGCGAGGCGATTCGCGGCGGCTTTGCCGGCAGCAAGATTCTCGAAGTGCATGGCGAACGCATGCTGACGCGCGATTTCGCAGCCCGCGCCACTGCGACCGTGCAGCTCAAAGACATGAACAACGCGCTCGATGCGGCAAGTGGGTTCAACGACTACCAGTTGCCGATTACCACTTTGCTGCGTGATCTGTACGCGTCACTGTGCGAACACGGTGGTGCCGGGGTCGACCACAGCGGCCTGTTCCTCGAGATCGAGCGCATGAACCAATCAACCGACAAGGTGGCTTTCCCATGAGCAATCCCGCAGAGGCCGGCTTTACCCTCAACAACGCGGTGGTCGATGCACCGCCGCGCCCCTCGTCGAGCGTGCTGCTGTTGCGCGACGGACCTGGCGGTCTCGAAGTGCTGATGCAGCGTCGCCACGAACGCAATGACGTGCTGGCCAATGCCTATGTGTTCCCGGGCGGCAAGGTCGACAAGGCCGATGGCGAGATCGACATGCTGTCGCGCTTTGATCAATCCGGCGCGACGATTCACGCACGTATGGCCGACACCGATCTGGACGAGCGCGGCGCGGCCGTGTACTTTGCGGCAGCGTGCCGGGAAATCTTCGAAGAGGCCGGCCTGTTGCTGGCAGTGCGCGAAGACGGCACGCCGGTCACGGCCGAGGATGCCGGTGAGGCCATGCAATGGCTGCGGCAAGGCTTGGGCTTTGTGGAAGTGCTGGAACGCTTCAATCTGACCATGCGCGCGAGCGCGCTGGTGCCCTGGACGCGCTGGATCACGCCGCGCATGCCGACGGTGATGAACAAGCGTTTTGACGTGCGCTTCTTTCTGGCGCGCACACCCGACGGGCAGACCGCGATTCACGACAACCACGAGGCGGTGGAAAGCGTGTGGCTCTCGCCGCGTGATGCCCTGGCGCGCTATCAGGCGCGCGAGATGATGCTGGCCGCACCGCAACTGATGAGCATTGTCGAGCTGGCGCGGCACGCCAGTGTGGATGCCGCCATGCATGCCGACGCGATCAACTGGCCGCGCCTGATCGAGCCGCATCCGTTTGACCACGAAGGCAATCGCGCGGTGGCCTACCCGGGTGATCCGCTGCACAGCAACCCGCAACGTGCCATGCCGGGGCCGACGCGCCTGGTGTTTCGCGAGGGGCGCTTCGAGCCCTTCAACCATTTTGACGAACTGCTTGCCTGAACGGCGAGCGACCCCACCAGTACGGAGACAGCATCTTGACCGAAGCCGCCACCCGGCATGTTTACGACGTTCTCGCCCAGTCCTTTCTTCAGGAAGGCGTGACGACCTGCTTTGCCCTGCTCGGCGATGCCAACATGAATTGGGCCGCACGTCTGGCAGAAGCGGGTTGCGGCATGGTGTACGTGCGCCATGAACACTGTGCTGTCGCCGCGGCCATGGCCTATGCGCGCAAGACTGCGGATATCGGCGTGGCCACGGTCACCTGCGGGCCGGGTGTCACGCAACTCATCACCGCCTTGCCGGCCGCCGTGCGCGCCAGCATTCCGCTGGTGGTGTTCGCCGGTGAAGCGCCGCTCAAGATGGGCTGGTACAACCAGATGATCGATCAGGCACCGATGATCACGGCGACCGGTGCGGCATATCACAGCGCCCATCTCCCCGAGCGCATGCCGGTGCTGATTCGCGATGCCTTCCTGCAGGCGCGCCGCGAGCGGCGCCCGGTGGTGATCGGCGTGCCGTTCGATCTGCAGGAGCGGCCCTGGACCGGGCCGGAGAAACTGCCGACACCGTCCGCCCAGTTGCTGCCGCGCATGTCGCCGATACCGCCGCATCCAGATGATCTGGCTGAAGCGGCCAAGCTGGTGGCGGCGGCCGAGCGTGTCGTGATCTTTGCAGGTCTTGGTGCGGTGGAGGCAAAGGCCGGCCCTGCCTGCCGCGCACTCGCAGCCAAGGTGGGCGGTTTGTTGACCACCTCATTGCCGGCGCGTGGCCTGTTTCATGAAGACCCGTATTGCGTCGGCATCACGGGCAGTTTCTCGACTGAAGTCGGACTGGAATTGATTGCCGAAGCCGACCTTGCCATCGTGGTGGGTGGCTCGCTCGCCTACCACGCAGGCGGCGGCGGGCAGTTATGGCGCAAAGCGAAGATGCTGCACATCGATGTGGACCCGCTTGCCGTCAGCCAGGGGCAGGAAGTGGCGCGCCACCATTTGCGTGCCGATGCCCGCTTAGGTGTGGAAGCGCTCACGGCGGCCATCCCTGCGCGCAGCATGCTGTGGCGCTCCGAGGCGATGGCAGAGCGCATTCGTACCACCAAGCCGGACAGTCACGTGTTCGAGATTGCGCCTGGCCTGCTCGACCCGCGCGACGTGGTGGCAGCGCTGGAAAAGGCGCTGCCGCTCGAATGGGAGACCGTCAATTCGTCAGGGCACTGTTCGTGGTTCTTCGGGCAGATGCCCTCACGACCGCAGGAGCGCTTTTTGACGATCCGCGAGTTCGGCGCCATCGGCAACGGCATCTCGTTTGCGATGGGCGTGGCGGCGGCGCGGCCCAAGAGCACGGTGGTGCTGTTCGATGGGGACGGCAGTCTCCTGATGCATGTACAGGAGCTGGAAACGATCAAGCGTCATGGCCTCAACATTCTCATCATCGTGATGAACGATGGCGCTTACGGTTCCGAAGTCCACAAGCTGCGTGCCGAGGGCATGCCGGAAGCCGGCTCCGTGTTCGGCTACACCGATCTCGCCGCCATTGCACGTGGCTTCGGCATCGGCGGCCTACAAGTGAAAAATCTTGATGACGTGCCCAAACTGGTCGCCGACTTTGCGAAGACCGGCGGCGCTGCGGTGTGGGACTTTCACGTGTCGGACAAGGTGGTGTCGCCGGTCATCCGGCGTTCGCATGGTGCGAGGAAGGCCAAGGCCTGATGTAGGCACTTAGCGGTGCTGCGGTTGCTCCGGCGCAGTGAGGTGGTGGTCCCATGCTGCCACCGTGTCGCGGATCAGCCCGGCAACGATCTTGCAGGCGGGGGTCAGCTGTCCCTGACTTGGCATTGCCAGGGTGACATGGCGCTTTAGTTCGGGATTAATGATGCGTGCGGCCTGCAGGCGGCCCGCACGCAATTCCTCGTCGATCGAGAATGCCCCTAATACGGCGTACAGACCCGGTGTCAGTACGACCATCTCTTTCTGTACCCGTAGTGAATCGGCCTCGAGTTCGGCGCTCAAGGCAAATCCCTTGGCGCGCGCCGTGTCGTCCAGTACGGACCGCCAGTGGGCCGGGCGTCGTGGCAGGATCAAGGGGACACCGGCAAGGCGGGCAAAATCAAGGGTGCCCGCACGCGTCAGTGGGTCGCCAGGTTGGGACACCAGATACGTCTCTGCCGTTGCCAGCCACCTTTCATCACCAGTAGGTCGCTGGTGCCGGAACAGGATGGCCATGTCGACACTGCCAGAGTCCAGCAGTGTGTCCAGCTCACTGCCCTGACCCTCTCGTATGTCAAGCCGGATACCCGGGTACCCGAGGCGCAATCGATGACACACGTTTGTCAGGAGCGGGTGGGCTGCCGAGGGGAGGATGGCGAGCCGCACTTCGCCCATGGGGACTTGCGAGTCAGCCCGGATGTCGTTGAAGAACTGATCGGTGTCGGAGAGCCACTTGCGGACGCGCGCCTGAACGCGCTTGCCGAGTTCCGTAGGAACCACGCCGCGCCCGGTGCGCCGAAACAGCAGCCCGCCGCAGGCTTGTTCAAGAGCCGCGATCTGTTTGCTGATGCGGGACTGGACGGTTCGGCGCCGCGCGGCTGCCTTGGTGAAGCTGCCGAGTTCGGCAACCTCGAGAAACAGGCGAAGGTCGTTCGGCTGGATGCCTCCGGGAAGGCTTTTTGGCATATCCAAATTGGAATATCTGAAATCCAGTATCCGATTCTATCGGAATGTCACGCGGTTCCGTACACTGCCGCGACGCTCGCATTCGCCGAGCTGCTGCCGGCTGATCCAGCGCCGGTGGAAGGCCACTCGACTCTTACAGGATCCGTTCCATGCCCTACACAAGCCGTGAAGAAATCGAACGACGCTCGCGCCGTTGGTGCGTTGAGGCCTAGAACATCCATGGCACAACCGACACGCTCGCTGCGCATCGCCGTCGACATCGGCGGCACATTCACCGACATGGCGGCCTTTGACGAGGTCAGCGGCCGCCTGTTGTTCGGCAAGGCCTTGTCGACCCACGGCCAGCTCGTCAATGGCATCCAGGACACACTCGACAGCGCACACATCGATCTTGCTGACGGCAACCTGTTTCTGCATGGCTCGACCATTGCCATCAATACCCTGCTCGAACGCAATGGCGCCAATACGGCCTTGCTGATCACCGAAGGGTTTCGCGATATCTATGAAATTGGCCGAGTCAATCGCCCGGATGCCTACAACCTGTTCTTCAACAAGCACACGCCCCTGGTCAAGCGTTCATTGCGCTTCGAAGTGGCGGAGCGCTTACGCGCGGACGGCAGTACCCACAAGCCTCTCGATGAAGTGGCGGTACGCGATCTGGCGCGCGAACTCAAGGGCAAGGGAATCGAAGCCGTCGCGATACTGCTGCTCCATTCCTATCGCAATCCACGTCATGAGAAGCGCGTGAAGGAGATCCTGCAAGAGGAGATTCCAGGCGCTTTCGTCTGCGCGTCACATGAACTTTCGCAGGAATACCGGGAGTTCGAACGGGTTTCGACAGCGGTGGCCAACGCCTACGTCGGGCCGCGTGTCTCGGCCTATCTGGGGCAACTGGAACAGCACCTTTCCGACAAGGGCTTTGACGGAGACTTCTATGTCGTGCAGTCGACTGGCGGGTTGTTTCCGGCAGAACATGCGAGGGTGGGTTGCGTGCGCATGCTGGAATCGGGCCCGGCAGCAGGGGTGATCGGCGCCCAGGCCATTTGCGCCCAGCTGGGCATGGGAGATGCGATTGCCTTCGACATGGGCGGCACCACGGCCAAGGCCGGCGTGATCAGCGAAGGGCGGCCCCTCACGACCGGTAGTGCCCTGATTGGCGGCTACGAGCGTGCCTTGCCAATCCAGATTCCGATGATGGACATCCATGAGGTCGGTACAGGCGGGGGTTCCATCGCCCGCGTCGAGACGGGCAATGCATTGCGTGTCGGCCCGCAGAGCGCGGGCTCGATTCCCGGGCCGGTATGCTATGGGCGTGGCGGCGTTGAGCCCACGGTGACCGATGCCAACCTGTTGCTTGGCCGCCTCGATGCGGAACACTTCCTCGGAGGCGAGCTCAAGCTTGATCTACCTGCCTGCCAACGACAAATGCAGGAACGCGTGGCAGGCCCGCTGGGGCTGGAGGCGACGGCGGCCGCTGACGGCATCCTGCGCATTGCGGTGACCCAGATGTCGCACGCCGTCAAGGCCGTGACAACCGAGCGGGGTCTCGATGCAGGCAGCTTCACGATGGTGGTCTACGGCGGCGCAGGCCCGCTGCATGCGTCGGCGATTGCCCGCGAGATTGGCATCCGCAAGGTACTGATTCCGTTTGCGCCAGGCTATTTTTCCGCCTACGGCATGCTCTTTTCCGACCTGCGCTACGACTACGTGCGTTCTGTGTTCCGCAAACTCAACGACTTGTCGTTCGACGAAATCGAGACGCTGTACCGTGCCATGGAAGAAGAAGGGCGCGCGGCACTCGCCCAGTCTGGGGTCAAACCCGATGGCGTCGTCATCGAACGTGCTGCCGACATGCGTTATGTGGGGCAGGAGCATGCTGTCACGGTTGACCTGGCGCAGTCCTACTTTGCCGAAAAGGACCGGGCAGCGATCAAGCGCGCATTCGATGAGTTGCACAAGGTTCGCTACGGCACGTCGGCTCCCAAGGAGCCGGCCGACCTTGTTTCTCTGCGTGTGACGGTGTTGGGCACCATGAAGAAGCCGCCGCGCCACCATGTCGAGAAAGGCAGCGCAACGCCGGAAGCGGGTGCGGTGCGTGGCATCAAGCCAGTCTACTTCCGTGCGTTCGCGCAGTCGGGAGGATGGGCCGATACCCCGGTGTACAAGCGTGATTCCCTCCTTGCGGGCAATGTGATTGCGGGCCCGGCGCTGATCGAGGAGCACGCTTCGACCACAGTGGTCCAGCCGGGTGACGAATTGGTGGTTGATGAACTCGGCAATCTGCAGATCAGCATCGGGGGTGAGCGGGAATGAATGCAAACATGAAATCCGGGGCCGCCAACGTGGATCCGGTCACCGTCGAGATCATCCGTAATGGCCTATACGCAGTGACCGAGGAGATGAAGACGAATCTGACTCGCACTGCCTACAACCTCATCATCTACGAAGCGCTCGATTTCACCGTCGGGCTTTTCACAAAGGAAGGCGATACGGTCTCGATCGGCCTCGGATTGCCGATGTTCATTCGCGGCATGTCCGAGACGGTCAAGGCGAAGATTCGCCATTTCGGCTACGACAACATCAAGCCGGGCGACATCCTTGTCACCAATGATGCCTACACGACTGGCAGCCACCTGAATCACTTCACCTTCACGATGCCGGTATTCCTCAATGGCACGCTCGAAGGTTTTACCTGCTGCATGGCGCACTGGCTCGACGTCGGTGGCACTCTCGGCAACGTGACCACGGACATTTTTTCGGAAGGCATCCAGATTCCGATCGTCAAGTACCAGCGCGAGGGCGTGGTCAACCAGGATCTCATCGACATCATCGCCATGAACGTACGCCTGCCCGAGCGTGCCCTGGGCGATTTGCGTGCGCAGATCACAGCGGTAACGACCGGAGAACGTCGCTACCTCGAGTTGCTGCAACGCTACGGGGCTGCGGCGGTCAATGCGTCGATCCGGAAGATCATGGATTCGTCCGAAGCTGTGGCGCGTCAGAACACCCTGTCGATTCCTGACGGCACCTACGAGGCCGAGTCGTTCATGGACGACGATGGCCTCGACATCGGCAAGCGCATTCCGATTCGCGTCAGGGTCATCGTGAAGGGCGACGAGATGACGGTTGACCTTTCCGATGTCAGCAAGCAAGTGCGCGGCTTCTACAACTCCGGCTTTACCACTGGTATTGCCTGTGCCCAGGTTGCCTATAAGTGCCTGACCACGCCGACCGATTATCCGGTCAATGACGGCAGCTTTCGTCCCCTCAAGGTGATCATGCCGATGGGCACGGTGATCAGCGCCGAGCGCCCGTATCCAATGCGCGTGTGGATGACCTTCCCGATGACGGTCATCGATACGATTTTCAAGGCGCTGGCGCCGGCGATCCCCCATCGCGCGATTGCCGGGCACCACGCGGATTTGGTGTTTCCGAACATTCATGGCATTTCCCCCGAGGACGGACGCCTGTTCATTGTCGGCATCGGCCCGCTCGGCGGCGGTTGGGGGGCCAAGTCGAACGAGGACGGCGTCTCGGTGACGGTGTGCATCAACGACGGCGACACTCACAACAGCCCGACCGAGCAGCTCGAGGCCAAGTATCCTGTGCTGGTGGAGAAGTACGAGATCCGGCAGGACAGCGCAGGTGCAGGGAAGCACCGGGGCGGTCTTGGCGCCGAGATGGTGGTGCAGGCCCTTTCGCCATTCACGGTGACGACGCGCATCGACCGCGTCCATTGCAAGCCCTGGGGTCTGGAAGGCGGGGGTGATGCGATGGGTAACGGACTCGCCGTGCGCCACAAGGGCGAATGGAAGACCGATCACGCCAACGCCAAGATATTCAACGTACGTCTGGAGCGAGGCGACGCCTACAAGATGCTCTCCGGCGGCGGTGGCGGATTTGGCGATCCGCTTGAGCGCGATGTCGACAAGGTGGCCGACGACGTGCGCGAAGGCTATGTCAGTGCCGCTGTCGCGCGTGATGTTTACAGAGTGGTCCTTGATGCTAATGGGCAGGTCGATCATGACGCCACGGCGGCGTTGCGCAAGCGCGAGCCCGGCAAGGGCGCGAATGCGGACGTGACGTGGGCCGGCCAGTAAGCGAGAAACGGTGAGCGATCCGACGAACGAAGCCCGACGCCTCGGCGATTTGTGGAATCGTCTGTCGATTCTGCACGTCGCGCTCGGGTGTTCCTGTCTGATGGGAGGCGTCAGCGTTACGCTCGAAGACTTCGAGCGTGATATTGCCGACTGGTTGTGGGCAGAGAGTGAGCGCTTGGGAGAGTCGGGAGTGGTGGCGTTCCTGACGGCGCCAGGTCCGATCGCAACGCAGGAAAAGCCGGTGCGACTGGTGCTCGAACGCCTGGAGGCCGCGGAGGCCGAGACACAGGTGTCCGCGTGGCTGCTGGCGCGGTTGTCAAAGAGCATCGAATCGTATGCGGCCCTGCACGGGCCGGCGCCGGAAGCTCCGCTATTCGGGGGCAGCAGCGGCTGGAATCGCGGCTATCGTGAATAAATTCAAAATCAACCATACAGGAGACAATTGATATGAAACTCGTATTGCGCACGTTTACCCTGGGTCTGTTGCTGGGCGTGGCTTCGCTTGCATCCGCGCAAGGCAAGTATCCTGACGGTCCGATCAAGATGATCGTGCCCTTTGCTCCTGGTGGAGGGGTGGACAGCGCCGCTCGGCTGATCGCCCGGCAGATGCAGGCTAACCTGAACGTGCCAGTTGTCGTGGAGAATCGGGCTGGTGCCAGCGGCACGATCGGCGGGAAGGTGGTTCAGACCGCACCCGCCGATGGCCAGACGGTGCTCTTTTCGGCCTCAACCCATGTGCTGGCCAATCAGGTACTGGCAGCGCCCCCCTATGATCCGGTAAACGATTTTGCGGCGGTGGCACGCGTCGGCGAGGCCCCGCTTTTGCTGGTCATCGCCCCGGGGCTGCCGCAACGCAAACTGTCGGAAGTACTGGATGCAGCGCGCCAGAAACCGGACGAGTGGTCCGCGGCCCTGCCGGCGCTCGGTGCGGCGAGTCATCTGGCAACGCTGCTGCTGGCCAAACAGGGCAACCTGAAGCTGACCACCACGCCCTACAAGGGGACTGCCCCGGCGCTCACCGATGTGGCCGGCGGGCATGTACAGATGCTGATGGACTCCATCATCTCGCTCTCGCCAATGGCCAAGGGCGGGAAGGTGCGACCCGTCGTTTCAACGGGTGCGAAGCGCGCGAGCGTCATGCCGGACGTGCCCACGGCGGCCGAAAGCGGTTTGCCGGGTCTGGTCTATACGTCCTGGTACGGCGTGTGGGCGCCGAAAGCCACCCCGGCAGATCGTGTCCAGGCACTGAATCGGGCACTGAATCAGGCGGTGACCGAACTGACCAAGTCTGGCGCGCTGGCGCAAATTGGTGTCGAACCGGTGACCGAATCGGTGGAGCAGTTCCGCAAATTCATCCAGGCCGATGTGGTGCAAGCGGCCGAATTGCTCAAGGGCGCAGGATTCAAACCCGAGTAGGATCGAGCGACGATGTAAAGTACAGGGAGGCGCTGTCGCCGGTGGTCGCAGGCGGTGACCACGCGGAAAGGCGCTCCCACCAAGGCTTCCAGAGGCAGGATATGACTGTCAAACACCCCCGCCGCTGCGGCTGGGTCTCGGACGACCCCCTTTACATCGCTTACCACGACACCGAGTGGGGCGTCCCTTCACATGACGATCGTCACCTCTTCGAGATGATGATTCTCGAAGGTGCGCAGGCCGGGCTTTCGTGGATCACGATCTTGCGAAAGCGCGAAAACTATCGCGCCGCGTTTGACCACTTCGACGCCGCCAAGGTGGCGCGCTACACGCCGGCGCGCGTTGAGAAGCTCATGCAAAACGCCGGCATTGTGCGCAACCGCGCCAAGATCAACGCAACCATCTTGAACGCCAAAGCCGTCCTGCAAATCCGCAAGGAACATGGCTCCCTTGATGCGTTCCTGTGGCAATTCGTCGGCGGCAAGCCGATGCGCCACCCGATCAACAGTTTTCGCGAAGGGCCGGTGAAGACCCCCGAGTCCGACGCCATGAGCAAGGCGCTACTCGCTTACGGCTGCAAGTTTGTCGGCTCGACGATCTGCTATTCACTGATGCAGGCCACCGGCATGGTCAACGACCACGAGGTGGGCTGCTTGTGCAGCAAGAAACGCTAGCGCGAGGTCGACTCAGGCGGATTCCTCAGGCGGACTCGGCCATGCCCCTCTGGACACCCGGGCGGGCGCTCAGCACCGTCCACCAGCGCGTCAGGTTCTTCATCCCGGCTTCCTCGACCCAGGCCTTGCGCTGATTGACGATGGGATACAGCGCAAAGTCGGGCAAGGAAATTTCGCCGCCAGCCAGGTAGGGGACCTGGCCCAGACGCACTTCCGCTTCGCCCAGCCAGCGCATCAGGCGTTTGTCCTTGGCGAACGCAGCATTGGCCTCGTTCTTTTCCGGGAACATGCCCATCGTCATCTGGTTCATCACCGCGTTCCAGACGGCGGCATCGCTGCAGGCCATCATCAGCCACTGCAGGGCCACGATCTTCTCCGCATCGTCTTTGGGCCAGAGCTTGCCGGCCTTGTTGGCCACATACATCATGACAGCGCCAGACTGGCTCACCGTGGTCGGGTGGCCGGGCGTGGCGCCGGGACCGGAGGGGTCGACGATAGCCGGGATGCGGCCAAATGGCGTTGCCGAAAGGAAGCCTGCGCCGCGCTCGGGCAGGGGGGCGGCAAGGTTCACCTTGTGTACGCGATACGGCAATCCTGATTCGGCCAGTGCGATGTTGGCGCGAAAACCGTTGTGGGTGCCGGCGGTGTAGAAGTCGATCATGGTGTGTCCTTTGTCGTAGTAGCGGCGGTTGGAGCAGTGAGGAGGGCTTTCTTGCGTTCGGCTTCCTGCAGGCGCAGGATGCGGCGTTGCACCTTGCCGGTGGTGGTCATCGGCAGGTTGTCGATGAATTCGATTTCGCGCGGATACTCGTAAGGGGCGAGTTGCCCGCGTACGTGCTGCTGGATGCTTTCGATCAGAGCCTGTGAGGGTGTCGTGCCCGCCACCAGCACGATGAAGGCCTTGACGACGTTGCCGCGGTCCGGATCGGGGGAAGGTACCACCGCGGCGTTCGCTACGGCAGGGTGCTTGACCAGACAGTTCTCCACCTCGGATGGCCCGATGCGGTAACCGGCGGCCTTGAACATGTCGTCGGCGCGGCCCTGATACCAGAGGTAGCCGTCCTCATCCATGATGGCCTCATCGCCGGTGCGGCACCAGTTGCCGGTGTACTTGCCGCGGGTCGCTGCGTCGTTTTTCCAGTAGCCCGTGAAGAACACCGGGTCGGGGTCGCCATGGATGTCGTAGCGGTTCACCGCCACTTCACCACTCTGGCCGCGCGGCATCTCGTTGCCGGCGTCGTCAATCACGGCGACGCGATGGCCCGGATAGGGCCGGCCGATCGAGCCGGGTTTGGCCGGCCATTTTTCATGGCTGTTGCCCACGACATAGTTGATCTCGGTTTGCCCGAACATTTCGTTGATGGTGACGCCGAGCTTCTCGCGCGACCAGTTGAACACCGCCTCACCCGCTGCCTCGCCGGCACTCATGATGGCGCGCAACCGCAGGCGATAGCGTTCGCGCGGATTGGCGACCGCCTTCATCATCATCTTGAGTGCGGTGGGAAACAGAAACGCATTGGTGACCTGATGACGCTCCATCAGTGCAAACGCCTTTTCGGCATCAAAGCGCCCCCTGGCGTCGCGCGCCATCGAGGCCACGATCGGGCGGCCGAAGTACAGCGTGGGCAGCAGGGCATCCATCAGTCCACCGGTCCAGGCCCAGTCGGCGGGCGACCAGAACACGTCGTCATCGCGGGGAAACCAGTTTTGCGAGGCGACAAAGCCGGGCAGGTTGCCGATCAGCACGCGGTGCGGCTTGAAGGCGCCTTTGGGCGGCCCGGTGGTGCCGCTGGTATAGATGAGAAGGGCCGGGTCATCCGGCCCGGTGACCACCGGCTGGTAGTCCGGCCTGTGCCCGGCCAGCAACGCGCGGTAATCCAGCGTGCCCGTGGCCAGGGCGGGTGCGATACCTTCCCCGACGGCGATTACGCTGGCCAGTTGCGGGCAGTTGCCGCGCACCGGGGCCAGGTTGGCCAATGCTGCAGCATCGGCGAGGGCAGCCACCGCCTCGCTGTTCTGGAAGCGGTATTCCAGGGCATCGGGGCCGAACAGTACCGACATTGGCATCGCCACGGCGCCCATCTGGTAGCAGGCAATGTGAGCGACGATGGTTTCCGGCAACTGCGGCAGGATGATGGCCACACGGTCGCCGCGCCTCACCCCGAGGGCGGTGAGGGCGTTGGACAGGCGATTTGCCTCTTCCTGCAGCGCGCGGTAAGTGAACTTTTCGACCTGGCCGGCGTCTGTCTCGTACACCAGTGCGATGCGGCCCCGGTTTTTGGCGCGCCCGCCGGAGGCAGTTTCCTGGGCGGCCCATTTTCCGCAGCATTCCCAGCCGATGTTGAAGGTTTCCGGTACGTGCCAGCGGAAGTTGTTGTAGAGTGAATCGTATTGGTCGCGCACCCGTTGTCTCCTGCACCTGCTTTTTGTTGGAAAAGAAATGATACGCCAACCGATTTTGCTGTCGTTTCACCGCGCACTGACGCGGCTCGCCTTGCCGGCATTGCTCGTGGTTGCGACGCTCTGCACGGGCTGCGTGTCGGTACAGTCGACCGGCGGCACCGTCACCTACTGGGTGATTCCGGGTTACGAAAGCCGTGACCGCTTCGACCGGGCCGGCACCACCTACACCAACTCGCGCTGGACGCGTTACCCCGATTCCCATCCGGCCGTGGCCGGTACACCGCCTACGGAGGAGAAAGCGGCTGAGAGTGGCTCCAGGAGCGCTTCTCCTGTAGATGGCACCGTACCGGCAGCAGTCTATCCGCCGTATTCCACTCGTACCGCCCGCGAGAAAGCGGCCGATGGACAGACCGTGGGGGCCGTGGTCGGCGCGCTCGCCGGGGTGCAGGCCGGGAACAGGGTGGCGGGCGTGGTGGTCGGTTCAGCCGTGGGCGCGCTCGCTGGCGGGAAGCTCGCCGACCCCTGCCAGCCCAGCCCCAATACGGGTTCGGTGTGGGGTGCGCTGGCGGGGGGCTGGCTCGGCAGCATGTTCGGTGGCGGGCGCGCCCGTGAGGCTTTCATCGCCCTGGGGGCAGCGGGCGGTGCGATTCGCGGCACCGAAATGGGCAGCGGTTATGAGGGTACCGGACGGCGCTGCCGTTAGGCTTGTTCGTCGCTTCGCTGCGGCAGGCTGGTCACCGTTTCTGCCGGGGCGTTGTCAGGCGCGCCTGGAGTGAGTCGAGCGGCTAACCTGCGGTAAAATGCTGCATTGCGCCAAACGCGCTGCCTACTCTGCCGGAACGTCGCCACCCCCATGCCATTTGTTGCGCGCATGCTGCCGGGGCGCCCGTTTCCCCGACTGCCGTTGCCATGACTCCCAGCCGCTCCGAATTCATCCCTGTCCGGGAACTGAGCTACCACGTCCGCATCTGGGGTGACATCGACGCGCCGAAGATCTTCATGGTGCATGGCTGGATGGATGTCTCCGCTTCGTTCCAGTTTCTGGTCGATGCCATGCAGGGCAGGTGGTGCGTGCTGGCGCCGGATTGGCGCGGTTACGGGCTGACCCAAAAACCGCAGGCGGACAGCTACTGGTTTCCGGATTACATTGCCGATCTGGATGCGATCCTGCGCCACTATTCCCCTGATGCCCCCGTCAACCTGCTGGGGCACAGCCTGGGTGGCAACGTGGCGTGCCTGTATGCCGGTTCCCGCCCCGAACGCATCGCCCGCCTGGTCAATCTGGAAGGCTTTGGCATGAAGCGGACCGATCCGAAGGATGCGCCGGCACGCTATCGCAAGTTCATGGACGAGATTGCCACACCACCGACCCTGAAACCCTACGCCAGCTACGATGAACTTGCCGCGCGGTTGAAAAAGACCAACCCGCGCCTGACGGAGGCCAAAGCCCATTTCCTGGCGCGCCATTGGGGCCATGAAGTGGATGGCCGTGTCGAGCTGCTGGCCGATCCGGCCCACAAGATCGTCAACGCCACCCTGTATCGGGTCGAGGAAGCGTTTGCCTGCTGGGAGGCGATTACTGCGCCGGTGCTGTGCGTGACGGCGAATCAATCCGAAATGCTGACGCGCTGGATCAACGAAGCAGACTATCGCGATCGCCTCTCGCACTTCAAGCACCTCACCGAGGCGGCGATCGACGATGCCGGGCACATGCTGCAGCACGACCAGCCTGAGCAGCTGGCGGCGTTGATCGAGCCATTCTTCAGCCAGCCGCTTGGTGTTGCTGCTGCGGGCAGCAAGTCATGAACGTTGACCTGCATTCCCACTCGATCGCGTCCGACGGCTTGTTGACCTCTGCGGAAGTGGCGGCCAAGGCGAAAGCCGGTGGTGTCGATGTCTGGGCGCTCACCGACCACGATGAAGTCAAGGGCCTGGCCGAGGCGCGCGCCGCTGCGGAGTTGGCCGGCATGCGTTTTGTGGATGGGGTCGAAATTTCCGTCAGCTGGGCGCCACATGAAGGTCACGCCGGCACCACGATTCACGTGGTGGGCCTGCAGATCGATCCGCAGAACACCACTCTCACCGAGGGGTTGCGCAGCATTCGCAGTGGCCGCGACGAGCGTGCCGAGCGCATGGCCTTTGATCTGGCGATTGCCGGGGTGCCCGGCGCGCTCGAAGGGGCGCGCAAATACGCGATCAACCCGGAACTGCTGTCGCGCAGCCACTTTGCCCGTTATCTGGTCGAGGTGGGCAAGGCGCGCAGCACCCATCAGGCGTTTGCGCATTTCCTCACTGAAGGCAAGCCCGGCTACGTGGCGCACCAGTGGGCCACATTGGGGCAGGCGATTGAATGGATTGATGCGGCGGGTGGTGTGGCCGTCGTTGCGCATCCGGGGCGCTACAAGTTGACGCAGCCGCAACTGCATCAGTTTTTTGCCGAGTTCAAGGAACTGGGCGGTGATGCGATCGAAGTCATGACCGGCAGCCACACTACCGAGCAGTACAACCATTTTTCTGACGTGGCGCGCTGTTTCGGCTTCAAGGCGTCACGCGGTTCGGACTATCACGGCCCGGGCGAGAGCCGCATCGAGCCCGGGGCGCTGCCACCCCTGCCGGACGACCTGACGCCGGTGTGGCACAACTGGTTTTGATTCAAACCGTCCTCACCGGTTGCCCCTTCTGCATTGACCCTCCATGGCCCAGCTTTTCGCGATCCATCCTACGCACCCGCAGCCGCGCCTGATCCGGCAGGCTGCGGACATTGTCCGTGCAGGTGGTGTGATCGTCTATCCCACCGACTCCTGCTATGCCCTGGGGTGCCACATTGGTGACAAGGCGGCAGCTGAACGCCTGCGGCGCATTCGCCAGGTCGACGAGACGCACCATTTCACCCTGGTGTGCCGCGATTTGTCCGAGATTGCCAACTTCGCACGCGTGGACAACGCCCAGTACCGCCTGCTCAAGCATGCAACACCTGGCGCCTACACCTTCATCCTGGACGCGAGCCGTGAAGTGCCGCGGCGTCTGGCACACCCCAAGCGCCGCACGATTGGCCTGCGCGTGCCGCAACACGTGATTGCCCAGGCGCTGCTCGAAGAACTGGGCGAGCCGCTGCTTTCAACCACGCTGTTGCTGCCCGACCTGGACGATCCGCTCAACGATGCCGAGGAAATCCGCGATCGCCTGCAGCACCTGGTTGAACTGGTGATTGATGGCGGGCCATGCGGGCTGACACCCACCACAGTGGTCGACATGTCGCAAGGTGAGCCCGAAGTACTGCGGGTGGGTGCGGGATCGGTCGCCGAGTTGGGCCTGCCAGTGCCGGCATGAGGTCATTTTCCTTTTCGTTCCACGGGGACTCTGCGGCAACCCCTTTGCTAAAATCCGCTCCCTTTCAAGCCATCCAATCAGGCACAGGACCCCATGTTTGCTGATCGCGTCGTTTCCGGCATGCGCCCCACTGGTGCATTGCATCTGGGCCACTACCACGGTGTGCTCAAGAACTGGGTCAAGCTGCAGAGCGAGTTTCCTTGCCTGTTTTTTGTGGCGGACTGGCATGCGTTGACCACGCACTACGACGACATCGCCGTGATCGGTGCCAACACCAACGAAATGGTGATCGACTGGCTTGCGGCCGGGATAGACCCCTCTCAAGCAACCCTGTTCGTGCAAAGCCGGGTGCCGCAGCATGCGGAACTGCACCTCCTGCTGTCGATGATGGCGCCGCTGTCCTGGCTGGAGCGCGTGCCAACCTACAAGGATCAGCAGGAAAAGCTTTCCGAGAAAGACCTCACCACTTATGGCTTTCTCGGTTACCCGCTGTTGCAGGCGGCTGATATCCTGATTTACCGTGCGATCCATGTGCCGGTGGGGGAAGACCAGGTACCGCATATCGAGTTTTCGCGCGAGGTGGCACGCCGCTTCAACCACTTGTACGGCAAGGAACCGGGTTACGAGGCCAAAGCGGAAGAAGCAGTCAAGAAGCTCGGCAGCAAGCGTGCGAAGTTGTACAAGGAACTGCGCGACAAATATCAGGAGCAGGGCGACGACGAGGCGCTCGAATCCGGCCGGGCGCTGCTGGCCGATGCACAGAACCTCTCGATGGGTGATCGCGAACGGCTGTTCGGCTACCTGGAAGGCGGCGGCAAGATCATTCTGGTGGAACCCGAGGCATTGCTGACCGAAGCCTCGCGCATGCCGGGCCTGGACGGGCACAAGATGTCCAAATCCTATGGCAATACGATCGCGCTGCGTGAAGACGCGAAATCGGTGGAAAAGAAAATCCGCACCATGCCGACTGACCCGGCGCGGGTGCGCCGCACAGATGCCGGTGATCCGGCCAAGTGCCCGGTGTGGCAGCTGCACCTGGTGTACTCGGATGACAAGACGCGCGAGTGGGCATCGGCCGGATGCAAGAGTGCCGGCATCGGCTGCATCGAGTGCAAGCAACCGGTGATTGACGGCGTGCTGCGCGAGCAGGTGCCGATGATGGAGCGGGCACAGAAATACATCGATGATCCGACGCTGGTGCAGAACATCATCGACGATGGGTGTGAAAAAGCGGCCAAGCTGGCCGAAGAAACCATGCGCGATGTGCGGCAGGCGATGGGTCTGGGTGGACGATGAGGGACAGCTGCAGGGCCTGCGCCACTGTCATCGGAATGTGGCGAAAGGCGTTTGACGCAAGATGAGCCAGATTCAGATTCGCCCGTCCAAGGCAGGCGACATGGCGGTGATTACCGAAATCTACGGGTACCACGTGCTCAACGGCCTCGCCTCGTTCGAGGTGCTGGCGCCGTCCGTGGATGAGATGACCAAGCGCCGGGCCGATGTGATCGGGCGCGGCTTTCCTTATCTGGTGGCCGAGTACGATGGCCGTGTGGTGGGCTACGCCTATGCCAGCCTGTACCGCACGCGGCCGGCGTATCGCCACACCCTGGAAGATTCGGTCTACATCCACAAGGATTTTGGCGGCCGCGGCATCGGCACCGCCTTGCTCGATGCGCTCATCGAAGGTTGTGAAAAGGCCGGATGCAGGCAACTCATTGCGGTGATCGGTGACTCCGCCAACAAGGCCTCCATCAAATTGCACGCGGCATCGGGCTTCAAGCGCACGGGCACGCTCAAGGCTGTCGGATTCAAGTTCGGTCAATGGGTTGATAGCGTGATCATGCAGCGCGCCATCGGTGAAGGTGCGAAGACCCTGCCGCCGGAAAAGGAACTGAGCAACAAACTCGATTGAAACGGCGCTGCCGCGCCGCGGCCGCCAATGCCAACTCCCATGCCTGCCGGATGACCTCCGGAGAATGGCTCCCACCAAGGGTTTCCGGTGATATCCCCGCTAACCCAGAATTGCTGATCGGAACTCCATGCTGTCCACTGCCAACATTGCCATCCAGTTCGGGGCCAAGCCCCTGTTCGAGAACGTCAGCATCAAGTTTGCGGACGGCAATCGTTATGGCCTGATCGGTGCCAACGGCTGTGGCAAGTCGACCTTCATGAAGATCCTCGGCGGCGATCTTGAA
>CAYUEG010000037.1:0-28304 GCA_964443245.1 uncultured Burkholderiales bacterium
GCCAAGCAGCGCGAGTTTGAGGCGCGCGTCAAGGCGCTGGGCTCGGAGCTGGCCAAGCACCAGGGCATGTCGCGCCGGCGCTTCTTTCAGGGCGCGGCCGGCATGGCGGCAGCCTGGGTGGCGATGAACGAAACCTACGGCCCGCTCTACATGGTGAGCCGTGCCGAGGCGCAAACGCCCGAAATGGCCAACGCGCGCGCCGCAGGGTTGAAGGGCCAGTTCATCATGGACATGCACACCCACTTTCTGCGCGACGATACGCGCCTCGCAGGCTTCGTGCGCTCGCGCGAGGCGGTCGGCAAGGCCGGCTGGAACCCCGCGCTGGTGGACAAGCCGCAAACCCTGGATGACCTGAAGTTCGCCAATTACTTCAAGGAAATCTATCTCGATTCCGATACCAAGGTGGCGCTGATTTCCGGTTCCGGCTCGGAAGAGCCGCGCGACTGGTTCCTCACCAATGAAATGAAGGCCGATGCCCGGGCCGACGTGAACAAGAAGGCCGGCGCCAAGCGCATGTTCTCCCATGCCATCTTCATGCCCGGCACGCCCGGCTGGCTGGACAAGGTGGACAAGGATTACGAAACGTTGAAGCCCGATTCGTTCAAGGGCTACACCGTGGGTGACAACACCAACAAGCACCTGGCCCGGCACCCCTGGCATCTGGATGACGAGAAGCTGCTCTACCCGTTTTACGAGCGCCTCGTCAAATGGAGCAAGACCACGCCGAGCCTGGCCAACGTGTGCGTGCACAAGGGCCTGTTCCCGCCCTCCACCACGCGGCAGTTTCCCGATCTCGTCAAATACGCTGACGTGCGCGATGTGGCCAAGGCGGCCAAGGATTTCCCGCAGCTCAATTTCGTCATCTATCACTCGGGCTGGCGCTTCTCCGGCGGTGCCCACATGACAGGCTGGGAGCAGTTCGAGAAGACCGGCCGCATCGATTGGGTGACCGATCTGGCCGAGATCCCGGCCAAGCACGGCGTCAGGAACGTCTATGGTGATCTGGGGCAGATCTTCGCGCAGAGCACCCTGGCCGAGCCACGCCTGTGTGCGGCCATGATGGGCCAGCTCATCAAGGGGCTCGGGGCAGACCACGTGGTGTGGGGCTCGGATGCGGTGTGGACCGGCGCGCCGCAGTGGCAGATCGAAGGCCTGCGCCGCCTGGAAATTCCCGAAGAGATGCAGAAGAAATACGGCTTTGCGCCGCTGGGCCCGGCAGATGGCCCGGTGAAGAACGCCATCTTCGGCGGCAACTCGGCACGCCTGTACCACTTCACGCCGCAGCAGCGCGCAGCGCTGGAAGGGGACAAGGTGGCGGTGGCCAAGGCGCACTATGACCAGCACGCTCTGCTGGATGGGGGTGGCCGCACCAACCTGCGTTACGGCTATATGCAAGCCAAAGGCTGAGCTTTTCGGCTTCAGCAGGAACGGGCCGTGCTTGGGGGTCGGCGCGGCAGCGGGCCGCACTGCCCCGCCCGCCAACAAGGTTTTTATGGTTGCGTAAAAAACCTTGACAATAATTTACATAAACGTAAACTTTGGTTCTCGCGCACCCACGCCGTGAAAGCAGAGGAGGGCATACCTTCCCGGGCGCGATGGCACATCCAGAGTCAATCAAACCCGCCCGAGGAGGCTTCGCATGAAATCTGCAATCCTGGCATCAATCCTGGCTCTTTCCGCAGTTACGGCAGCCCACGCCCAGGCGCCGATCAAGATCGGCTTCATGGCCGAGTTGTCGGGCCCGCAAGGCGCGTTGGGGCAGGACCAGTACGATGCCTTCATGCTGGTGGTGCAGGGCAATGGCGGCAAACTCGGCGGCGTGCCGGTCGAGATCCTCAAGGAAGACAGCCAGCTCAAGCCCGAAGTGGCGGTGCAACTGGTCGACAAGCTGATTGAGCGTGACAAGGTGTCGATCATCACCGGCATCACGTTCTCCAACGTGATGATGGCCATCCACAAGAAAGTGACTGACAAGGAAGTGTTCCTGATCAGCTCCAACGCCGGTCCGTCGCCGATCGCCGGCGCGCAGTGCTCGCCGTACTTCTTCACTACCTCGTGGCAGAACGATCAGCAGGCCGAGGTGATGGGCCAGTATGCAACCGACAAAGGTTACAAGAAAGTGGTTGCGATGGCACCCAACTACCAGGGTGGCAAAGACAACGTGGCCGGCTTCAAGCGTTACTACAAGACGCCGCTGGCCAACGAGATCTACACATCGTTGCAGCAACAGGACTACTCGGCAGAACTGGCCCAGCTTCAGGCCGCCAACCCGGATGCGGTGTTCGTGTTCTACCCGGGCGGCTTTGGCGTCAATTTTGTCAAGCAATTCGCCCAGGCCGGCCTGAAAGGCAAGATTCCGCTGTTAAATGCTTCTACCACCGACGGCATCAACCTGCCTGCGCAGGGCGATGCGGCGCTTGGCGTGCTTAGCGGCACTTTCTGGGGCCCGGATTTCAACAATCCCACCAACAGGAAGTTTGTGGCCGATTTCGAAGCCAGGTACAAGCGCATCCCCTCGCAGTACGCAGCGCAGGCCTACGACTCGGCCTTGCTGCTCGATTCGGCACTGGCCAAGGTCAAGGGCAACGTGGCAGATAAGAAAGCCCTGATGGCGGCGCTCAAGGCAGCTGACTTCAAATCCCTGCGCGGCAACTTCAAGTACAACACCAACAACTTCCCGATCCAGGATTTGCATGTGTTCGAGGCCGTCAAGGACAGCCAGGGCAGGATGACCCTCAAGACCGTCGCTACGCCGCTCAAGGCCGACAAGGACGCCTACTCGGACAAGTGCCCGCTCAAATAGGCACAGACCTCGAGATCTCCATGCACAAACATCTAGAGGGGCATGTATTCCCGTCATTCAGGCTCAAGCCGAACCACGAACTGGCGGCCCAGTACCTCGAAGCGCAGGGCGCGCCGGCCGATGTCACGACCGTACCGCCAACGTACATGATCTTTTTGCGCGCCGAGGCACATGGCATCGACTTGTTCAAGGACCTCGACATTCCGCGAAAGAAGGCGCTGCATGGTGGCCAGCGGTATGAATGGTTTGCCCCTATCGGCTGGGACGACGAGGTCAGCGTCACGGTGACGGTCAACAAGATCACCGAGAAACAGACCAAAAGCGGCACGCTCTGGTTTGCCGACGTGCAGTACGACTATGCGCTTGCCGACGGCACGCCGGCGCTGCGCGAAATCACGCGCCTCATCAAGCGGAGCTGACCATGTCCCTCAAAGCCGGCGACATCCTGTTTGACCACCGCCAGCCTGGTGCAAGCCGCGCGGCAATCGCGCTGTTCTCCAGGGCGACAGAAGACCCGAACCCGATCCATGTCGATGAAGCTTTTGCCATGGACTGCGGTTTTCCCCAGGTGTTGCAGCAAGGGCCGATGACGACTGCGCACTTTGCCAGGCTGCTCGGCGCCGCCGTGGGTGCTGCACGCCTTAAGGTGCTCGATGTCAGCTTCACAGCGCCGGTGTTCCCAGAGGAGGTGTTGCTACTCAAGGCTTCGGTGGAGAAAGTCGAGGGCGACATCCACCTCGCCCTGCGTGCGCAGAAGGAAGACGGCACGGTTACTGCTACCGGAAGCGCCATCGTTGCGGGGGAAGCCTGACCATGGCGTTTGGCCAAGTCCTGGTGGCGGGTAGCCATGTCGGGCGCTTCGGCATGATGCCGGAGCGCGCGATCAATGTACTCGCGCAAGAAGCCATCGAGGCGGTGCTGGCTGATGCCGGCATCGGGCGCGATCTGCTCAACGCGGCCTATGTAGGCAATGCCTTCGGCGGCCTGATTCAGGGCCAGGAAACCATCCTCGGCCAGATCCTGCTCGGTGGTGCCGGCATCCACTCGCTGCCCATCCACAATCTCAAGAATGCCTGCTCAAGCGGCGCCGATGCCATGCACATGGGGTGGAGCGCGATCGCCTACGGGCAGTACGACTGCGTGCTGGTGTTGGGCGTCGAGAAGATGACGCACAGCGACCGCACCCGCACCATGGGGGCGCTGGCTTCGGCAACCGACCGTGTCGCAACCGATCCGGGGCGTTCCGTGTTTATGGATGTCAATGTTGAACGTGCCGAGCGCTACATGCGGGAACATGGCGCCACCCAGCGGCACTTCGCCTTGTGTGCTGCGAAGAATCGCGCCCACGCCTTGCTCAACGAAAAAGCAGCGGTCCGCAAGGCGATCAGCGTGGACGAGATCCTGGCTGATCGTGTGGTCCTCGGACCACTGACGCGGTCAATGTGTGGGGGAATTGCCGACGGTGCAGCGGCGGCCATCCTAGTCAGCCCCGCGTTTGCCCGCAAGCATGGTCTTTCCGGGCCATGCGTTCGCGCCTCTGGCGTGGTCAGCGGCGACCCTGAAGGCAAAACGGGATCGAGCGCCACCGCACGAGCCGCGCGCGCTGCATTCGAGCAGTGCGGTATCTCGCCCGCAGATGTGTCGCTGGCCGAAGTGCATGATCCGACGTCGCCCCAGGAGCTGTTTGACCTAGAAGATATGGGTCTTGTCGGGCGTGGCGGTGCGATCCGCCTGGTCGAGGAAGGCGCCACCTCGCTCGGCGGGCGTCTGCCGGTTAACGTCTCCGGTGGCCTCACCAGCCGCGGCCACCCGGTGGGTGCCACCGGCGTTGCGCAAGTGGCGGAGATCGCGCAACAGTTGCGCGGCCGCGCCGGTGCGGCGCAGGTCGTCAACGCCCGTGTGGGGCTCGCGCAAATGGCCGGCGGCCTGCTTGGGCACGACTCGGCGGTGTCGGTAGTCCACATTCTGTCGAACTAGAAAGGCTCTGATGAGCATTCACATTCCTGCCAGTTACGACCTATACGCCGGGGGTGCGTGGCGCAAAGCCGCATCCACCAACGTGCTTGAGTGCATCAGCCCGATCACCGGCGCGCGTCTGACAGAGGTGCCCGACGCCAACGCGGCCGATATGGACATGGTGGTCGGGCATGCTGCCGCTGCGTTTCCGGCTTGGGCCGACGTGCCGGCCAAGAAGCGCCAACAACTGCTTAGCGCCGTGGCTGACCGGCTGGTGGCGGACGCAAAGCGCATCGCCTGGCTGGAGACCGCCAATACCGGCAAGCCGATGCGCGAAAGCCTCGCCAACGTCCATACGGCAGCGGACCGTCTGCGCTACTACGCTGGCGCCTGCCGCGCGCTCGAGGGCAACCTGCTACCGGTATCGCGCGACATCCTTAGCCTGGAGCACCGCATGCCGTTGGGCGTGGTCGGTATCATCGGCGCATGGAATTTCCCGCTCAACATGTTTGTCGGCAAGATCGCTCCGGCGCTGGCGGCCGGCAACACGGTGGTCTATAAACCGGCCGACTGGACGCCCATCACGACTCTGGAAATCGCTGCAATCATGGGCGAGATCCTCCCCGCCGGTGTGGTCAACGTGGTTACCGGCGCCGGCCCGACAGCGGGCGCAGCGCTGGTCGCGCATCCAAAGGTGCGCATGATCTCGATGACCGGCTCCTCGGAGACCGGAAAGCGGGTGATGCGCGATTCTGCCGCGACGCTCAAGCGCCTCACGCTCGAACTGGGTGGCAAGAACGCGCAAATTGTGCTGCCGGATGCAGATCTCGACCGTGCTGCACAGGGCATCATGCTTGGCGCATTTCTCAACCAGGGTCAGGTTTGCACGGCAGGGTCGCGCATCTTCGCGCACCGCAGCATCAGCGCAGCGCTCAAGGAGAAGGTGATCGCGCTTATTCCGAAGCTCAACATGGGAGACCCGTTCGATGACAAGACGCGCATGGGAACGCTGATCTCCAGGCGTCACATGGAAAAGGTGCAGTCCTACATCGACATCGGCAAAAGCGAAGGTGCGCGCCTGCTTTGTGGTGGTGGCGCGGCGACGGTACCTGGTTTCGACAAGGCCCTGTTCATGCAGCCGACGCTGTTTGACGGTGGCGTCACGACCATGCGTATCGCCCAGGAGGAAATCTTCGGTCCGGTCGCGCTGTTTTTTGACTGGGACGACCGCGCCACGATGCTTAGCGAAGTCAACGGCGTCGAGCAGGGCCTCGCCGCCGGCATCTGGACCAGCAGCCTGTCGGAGGCGCACTCTTTGTCGCGCAGCGTCGAGGCCGGTCGCGTCTGGGTCAACTGCTTCAACCTGTATCCCTCGGGTGCCTCGTTCGGTGGCACCAAGGGTAGCGGATTCGGGCGCGAAGACGCGTTCGACACGCTGATGGAATTCACCGAAACCCGCAACGTGGTGCTCGACACTGCGGCGGCTCCACGCCAGTTCTATTGAACCGAGAGGACAACATGGAAACCACCCTTGAACGCACCACACAACCGATTCCGCCAAAATCGGTCTCGGTAGCCGAATTTCGTTCGACTGATCCCGAATTCCAGGACCTGATCCTGAACCTGATCAACATCCACGTCGTGAGCGAGCTGTATGGCGCCGACGTGTTTGAGCGCAGCATCCTGCGCGCGCCGACGCCTGAACTCAAGATGCGCATGACGAAAGTGGTGATGGAGGAGTATGGCCATCACCTGCGTTATCGCAAGCTGATGGACGAACTCGGCCTCGACTGGGAGGAATACGCGCGTGCAAAGGGCCATCTGACCACCTTCGACACGCCGATCAACAACTGGGTCGACCAGGCGGTGTTTTTGGCAATCGTTGATCGTGCGGCGGCGCACCAGTTCCGCCATTTCGTGCAGGCGCCATACGAGCCGTTTCGCCGCGCCGCACAGGAGACCCTTAAGGAAGAGTACGGCCATGTGGGGTTGGGCATGGACGCCGTCAAGGAACTGCTGCAAACCGCCGAGGGGCGCGAGCAGGTCGAAGTGGCGCTCAAGAAGTGGGTACCGGTGGGCCTGCAGTCGTTTGGTGGCGACAAATCGCGCAAAAACGACCAGTACCGGCGCTGGGGTATCAAGCAGGACACCAATGAAAACATGCGCGCCGCATATTACGAGCAGATCCGAGGATTCATCGAGAACGACTGGGGCATTCCGATGCCTGCGGATTACCGCGAGATCTGGTCGCCGCCGGATGCCCGTTCCGGCAACGAGCAAGAGCGCGCCTATTAAGCGCCCCTCGTATACCCTGCAACGCACCGGCAGCGTGCAGCCATGACGACGCTCGCCATTACGGTCATAGAAGCAGGGCGCACCATCGCCGGTCGGCCGGATCAGTCTATTCTCGATGCCTGCCTCGATGCCGGTATCGCGATGGGATACAACTGCCGTTCGGGTGAATGCGGCGAATGCCTGTCCGAGCGCATCAGCGGCGAAATTCACGAGTTGCCGGGCGCCGACCCGGCCGTCTTCGGCCATGAGCAGCGTGCGCGCGGCCAGATACTTGCGTGCATGTGCTATCCGCGCTCGGATGTGGTGCTCTCGTCGCCCCTGCAAAGCCAGGTGCGCGCCGCGATTCGCGAGTTCGACGCGGTCGTTACCGAAGTCAAGCCGCATGGCACCGCAATCATCGAAGTGGCAGTGGAAACCGACGTCATGGCCGATGCACCTTTCGATTTTGCTGCCGGCCAGTATTTCGAGTGGGTGATTCCGGGCATTGCGCCCAACCGCTCCTATTCGGCGGCCAACCGGCCGGGTTCGAACCGGCTCGAATTCCATGTGCGCCTGTACGAACAGGGTCAGGTGAGCCGGCGGCTGCGCCGTGCAGAAATCGCCCGTGGGGACATACTCACCCTCAAGGGACCCTATGGCACGTTCGGACTCACGCCGCATCACGAACGGCCCGCCATCCTTGTCGCCGGTGGCACCGGCTATGCGCCGATGTGTGCGGTGCTCGATGAAGCGGCGGAGAAGCGCCTGCCGCGCTCGTTCCGGTTCTTTTATGGCACGCGCCGCGCGGACGACCTGTATCGACTCGACAAGGTCGATGCGTGGCGCCAGCGTGGCGTCAAGCTGGAGTTCATCCCGGTGTTGTCGGATGAACCGGCAGACTCGGGCTGGACCGGGGAGCGCGGCCTGGTGACCGACGCGATCAAGCGTCGCTTTCACGATGGCTTTGGCGCCGAGGCTTACCTGTGCGGGCCGCCGCCGATGATCGATGCTGCCATTACCTTACTTGAAGGTGTGGGGATTGATCGCACCGACATGCATTTCGACAAATTCACCCCGGTGGCGTGAAATGAACGCGCCGCCGCGAGCCGCCGCCCAGAGCGGTACCGAACTGCGCATTACTTGCAGCGACGGCGTGGAGCTCAGTGCGCGCGTGTATGGCCCCGACCATGGCCCCCGGCTGGTGCTAAGCCACGGCAATGGTCTCGCGATCGACGGCTATCGCTGTTTCTGGGAGCTTCTGACCCATGAGTTCCAGGTGGTGGTGTTCGACATGCGCGGACACGGCCGCAGCGGCGCCGGCCTCGGGTTGCGCCACACCTGGTCGCAGTTCTACGATGACATCGAGGCTTTGCGCCTGTCGCTTGATGCGCAACTGGGTCCGGCGCCAACCTTTGGCGTCTTTCACTCGTTGTCGGCAGTCGCCGCATTCGGCCACCGACGCCGCTATGGACCGCGCTGGGACGGGCTGCTGCTGTTTGACCCGCCTTTCATGCCGCCTGATGGCCATCCGGTGCAGGCCTTGCACACCGACGAGATGATGGTGCTGAGTGCGCGGGTGCGCCAGCGACGACGACGGTATCGCAACGTCGACGAACTGGCGCGCCAGTTTGCACGGCACCCGGTGTTTCGGCGCTGGCGGCCCGAGGCCTACCAGCAAATGGCAGAGGCCACCCTGACGGCGGATACGGCAAACGACGCGCTGGTGTTGTCCTGTGCGCCGGAACATGAAGCACACATCTATGACACCAACAGCGACCCAACCCTATGGCGCTTGTTTGGCGAATCCGGGGTGCCGCTGATGCTCGTGTGCAGCGATCCGGATGTGCCGGATGCGCCGCCATCGGCACATGGCGGCCGCGCCGTCGCCGCTGAGTTCGGCGTGCCGTATCGCGCCCTGTCCGACACCTCCCATTTCCTGCAGATCGAACAACCGGAAGCCTGCGCCGAGATTACGCGGCGCTTCTGCCGCGAGACGGCGTTGGCCTTGATCGAGGCGCAGCGCGTTTCCCAATCAGCTTGACCGACCATCGCACCACGAGGAGACCAAACATGACCAACCACAAGAAAGCCAACCAACCGGTATGGCCTGGCAACATCGTCGACTACCTGTTTGAGCCGCACCAGAGCGCCGCCGCCGGCGCCCGCACATTTCTTACCATGCCGGATGGTGATGTGTCGTTCGACGCCTTGTACCGGCGTATTTGCCGCGTTGGCAATCTCCTGAAGAAGGTAGGCATCGCGCCCGGCGACCGCGTGCTGTTCTCGGTACTCGACGGCGTGGATTTTCCGGCGATCTTTTTCGGCGCCATGAAAATGGGCGCAATCAGCCTGCCCCTCAACACCTTTCTTACCAAAAAAGACTACAGCTATTACATCAAAGACAGCGGCGCCAGGGCGGTGATCGTCGACAAGAGCCTTGCACCGGTGATTTCCGAGATCGTGAAGGAAAACCAGCTTTCGTTGAAAGTGTTTGTTTGCGGCGGTGCGGTCACCGGCTTCGACAGCTTGGCCGATGCGATCGAAGGCGTGTCCGAATCACTCGACACCTATCCGCGCAAGCCGGACGACGACGCCTTCTGGCTCTACAGCTCGGGCAGCACCGGTGACCCGAAGGGGGTCGTGCACACCCACGCTCACATTTTTTGGGCGACCGAACTGTTTGGTCTGGGCGCCATGAATACCTCTGCCGAAGACTCCATCATTTGCCCCCCCAAAATGTTCTTCGCCTATGGCCTGGGCTGGCAGCTTTACATGCCGCTACGAGCTGGCGCCCGCGTGATCACCGAGCCGGCGGCGATTCGCGCTGACTCGATCCTGGCCAAGCTGATCAAGCACCAACCGACCTTGCTGATCGCCGTGCCGACCCTGTTTGCCGCCCTGCTCGATCTTATGCGCAAGATGGATCGCGAGGAGGTGCGCCGCGCCTGCAGCCGGCTGCGCTTTTGCGTCAGCGGCGGCGAGGTTCTGGCGCCGAGCGTGCTCCACGGTTGGCGTGAGGTAACCGGCACCGACATCCTGGATGGCGTCGGCACCACCGAGATGACCCACATGTTCATCATCAACCAGCCGGGGCGCGTGGCACCGGGCAGCTGTGGCCGCCTGGTGGAGGGCTACACCGCGAAGATTGTCGATGAAAACTGGAACGAGCTGCCCCAGGGGGAGATCGGCAACTTGTTTGTCATTGGCCCGACTGCCGCACAGACTTACTGGAACAAGCCGGAAAAAACAGCAGCAACGATGCGCGACGGCGGGGTGCTAACCGGCGACAAATGCTACATCGACGATCAAGGCAACTACTTTTACGTCGGCCGCTTTGACGACATGTTGCGTGTTGGCGGCATCTGGGTTTCTCCGGCCGAAATTGAAAGCACTTTGGCCGAGCATCCGGAGATACTCGAGTGCGCTGTCATTGGCGTGCCGGACGAGAATGCGTTGGTCAAGCCGATGGCTTTTGTTGTGCTGCGTCCCGGCACACCTGAGTCCGCTACGCGTGCTGAGGACATTACCAGTATGGTGCGCGCCAAACTGGCACATTACAAGGCACCGCGCTGGATCAAGTTTGTCAACGAACTGCCAAAAACGGCAACTGGAAAGATTCAGCGCTTTCGATTGCGTGACGCCGAAGCCGCGGCGATTCGCAAGGCCTAGCGCCGCATAGGCTTCAAGCTCAATCGCGCGTGCTTGGGCTGGCCGACGGCAGGTTGGCGACCAGTCCGTGGCTTACCAGGTCGCTGAAGGTCCGGATGATCTCGTCGATCGAAGTCTTCTTCTTCGGGTCGTACCAGCGTGCCAGCCAGTTGCACATGCCGAGGATGCCGAACGCGACCATCTTCGGATCGCCGCTTCGGGAGAAGGCGCCGCTCTCCTGGCCCTGTACCACCAGGGCAATCCACATGCGCTCGTATTTTTTCCAGATGCGTGCCATCGCGCCCCGTACCGGGTCGCCGGTACCCATAACGCCGTCGCGCAGTGTGATGGTCATTTCCAGGCAATGCAGGTCGAAGCGCTCCAGGTGGTTGCGTACGGCGAGTCGCAGCTTCTCGGGCGCCGGTGCCGAGCCGTCGACGATTCCCTTGAGTCCGTTGATCAGGCTGGCAGCCTGTGGTTCGATGATTGCTAGCAGAATCTCCGAGCGATTGCGATAGTAGTAATAGAGTGCCTCGCGCGTCAGGCCGACGGCTTGTGCCACGTCGTCGAGCGACGTGTTCAGGTAGCCCTTGCGATCAAACAGCTCCGTGGCGTGCGCCAGGATGGCCTCGCGCCGGCGCGCGGATTTGGTATCGGTACGAGGCAGTCGCGCGGCCTTCGTGGCGGCGCGCGTTGGAGCAGGGCGGGCTTTTTTTGCGGTAGGCATCGGGTCGGAGCAGGGCGGTCCTGCAGCTATTATCCCAGCAGCGGTGCGTACCGCTTGGGGTTGGCCGTCGCGAGTTCGGGCTCCCCGCAAACTACATGGTGGATGGATTTTCTCAAGGAGACACGATGGCAACCAAAACATCTGCGGCAGAAAAAAAGAGTAGCGCCAGCAGGCGCCTTGTCAGCAAACCGTGCGACAAAGCCTATTCGACGCTGAAGATCGCTGTCGAAGGTCGCATCGCCACCATCACGCTCAACCGCCCCGAGCGACTCAACGCGATCAACGACGAGATGCCCGGCGAGATCCGCCAGGCAGTGGAAGCGGCGAACGCGGACGACCGCGTGCACGTGATCGTGGTGCGCGGTGCCGGCGACGCGTTCTGTGCGGGCTACGACCTGAAGTACTACGCCGAAGGCGACCCGACCAACGTCATCACCCAGCCGATGCCGTGGGACCCGATGATCGACTACCGGTTCATGAAGAAGAACACCGAAGACTTCATGAGCCTGTGGCGCTCCTACAAGCCGACGATTGCACGCGTCCACGGCTATGCGGCGGCGGGCGGCAGCGATATCGCCACCTGCTGTGACTTCATCGTCATGGAAGACAAGGCGCGCATCGGCTACATGCCGGTGCGCATCTGGGGCTGCCCAAGCCCCGCCATGTGGGTCTACAGGCTTGGCGCGATGCGCGCCAAGCGCCTGATGCTCACCGGCGATCTGATCGACGGCAAACAGGCGTTTGAATGGGGCCTGGCCACGGATGTGGCGCCGATCGGCAAACTGGATGCGGCCGTGCAAAAGCTGGCAGACCGGATTGCCGGCGTGCCGAAAAACCAGCTCATGATGTTGAAGCTGGTGATCAACCAGGCGATCGACGCCATGGGCCTGGAGCAGACGCAGATGTTCGCTACCGTGTTCGACGGCATCACGCGCCACTCGCCTGAGGGCCTGTGGTTCAAGCGCTACGCCGAGACTTACGGCTTTCCTGCCGCGGTGGAATGGCGTGACAGCGGGCGGCCGATCCCGGAGCCCGGTCCCGGCAATCTGGGCGATGCGTTCATGACACCGCCTGCAGCCGGGGCACGTTCGCAGTGGTCGCGCGATGTCAGCGGCAAACGTGGAGACAAGCGCGGCGGGAGCGGCAAGCAGAAAGACAAGGGCAAGAAGAAATCAGGCAAGGCACGCTAGATTTTCCTGCGGAGTATTCAGAACGACCCGGAAACCGTTGTGCCCCAACGGTTTCCGGCTTTGGCGCAGGGGCCGGCCAGTTGAGCCTGCGGTTCAGGCGCGGCTGGGCAACTGCGCCACGGCGTGGCCCTGGATCGACAATTCGCCATCCTGATTGTTGCCGATCAGCGCGAACTCCACCAGTTTCTGGCCGTCCTTTTCGTACTTCTTGGTGATGCTGCCGTCAATGTAGAGCGTGTCGCCTTCGGGGTTGTGGCGGCGAATCTGGGTGTAGAGCTTGCGCAGTTCGCCGTCATCACCGATCCAGTTGGTCACGGCGTGCGAGAGCCACGAGGCGCGCTCCGGCCCGTAATCGTAGGCGCCGGGTGCGCCGACCTTGAGGGCAAACTCTTCTTCCCAATGGACCCGCTCGGGGCAATCGGGCACGCCAAAACGGTTCTTGATGCCGGTATTGGGGTGCTTGGAAATCATCTTGTAGGCCAGCTTGTGGGCGCGGATGTAGAGACCACCCCATCCCTGGGTGTAGCAAATGAAGCCGGTCACCGTCATCGGCCCCTTCACGGTGGTGGGCAGCTTGTCGCCTTCGTTGACATCTTCCCAGTAGCGCGGAGTGCTTCCGCGGATCTCTTCCCTGGCGTACAGGTCGTAGATCTTGTCGATCTCTTCCTGGGTGTAGACCTTTTGCTTCTTGTCCTTCAGGTGGTTGTACTTGGTGCCCGATTCGCGCGCCATGTCGCGGTCAGTGCGGAAGCACCATGAGTCGGCAGCGGCGAGTTGGTCACCGGTCTGGTCGTAAAAATCGACGTGGTAAATCTGCTGGATCGACCGGCCGGCGAAGCGCGTCTTGTGTTCGACCAGGTCCTTCAAATAGGCAACCGTCGAGATTTCCGCATTGCGGCGGATCGGCTTCATCCAGTTGAAATCGGTGCCCGCGAACATCGCATGCACGCCGGGCAGGCCACCCACGTAGCCGCTGATGATGCGGCTGCACGCGAGGATGAAGGAAGGAGGCGCGATGACATCCCCGTAGCGCGTGGTCTTGGCGTACTCCGGGTCGCACCAAAGCGGGTTGTCATCGCCGATGCCGTGGGCGTAGTGACGGATGTTGTCGCGCGTTGCCTCGTAGCACCAAGGCTCGAGGGTGTTTTCGATCTTGACGCCGATGCGCTTGCGCAGGTCGTCGAGGGCGGCGTCGTTGATGCCAACGAACTCGCGTTGCAGGGTTTCAGACATGGTCTCTCCGGTGGTGAAGTCAGGGGGGGTTAACGGGGCTGGGCTGCCTGATCGCGCAGCACCTTGCGGTTGATCTTGCCGGCCGGGGTTTTGGGCAGCTCGCCCACAAATTCGATCTGGCGCGGGTATTCATGTTGCGAAAGCTGTTTCTTCATGAAGGACTGGATGTCGGACTGCACTGCAGGCCCCGGCGCGGCGCCGTTGCCGCGCGCAACAATGTAGGCGCGCACTACCTGCCCGCGCAGTGCATCGGGAACGCCGATCACGGCGGCTTCGAGCACGGCCGGGTGTTTCATCAGGCTATTCTCAATTTCGACGGCGCTCATGGTCCAGCCGGCCGAAATGATCACGTCATCCGAGCGGCCTTCATGGAAGAAATAACCTTCGGCATCGCGGCGGCCGCGATCCTTGACGAAAAACCATTCGCCCTTGCGCTTGACCGCAATCTCGCCCGATTCACCTGGCGCCTTCTCGGTGCCATCCCGCTCGATGACCGCCACCTCCATGCCGGGGGCAGGTTTGCCGAGGGCGCCAGGTTTGACGCGATAGTCGGCAAAGCCCGGAAAGTTGACGATCAGCACGCCCACTTCGGTGGAGCCATACATGCTGCAGGCCGGGCTGCCGAGCGTACGCTCGACCCAAGCCGCGGTCTCATCGTCGATCGGCTCGCCGGTGAAGGAGATTTTCGGGATGTTCAGATCGCCGGGCGCAAGCAGGTTGGCATTGCGCACCATGCGGAACACCGTGGCGGCGGCGGCAAAATTGGTGATGTTGAGTTCGCGCAATGCTTCGACGATCCGTGCCGGGTCAAACTTGCCGGAGTAGGCACCGATGTGGATGCCCAGCGCCAGCGGCGCGATGGTGCCGTGCCACAGGCCGTGGCCCCAGGCCGGCGAAGAGGGGCAAAAGTAGCGATCGTCCGGTGTCAGACCAATGCCGTACAGGGCGGCAATCATCAGCGTCACTACTGATCGATGCGAGTGTTTGACCGCTTCGGGCAGCTCGCGCGTGGTGCCCGAGGTGTACTGGAAGATCGCCAGGTCATTGGCACGGGTGTCCGGCGTGAATGCCGGGCTTTCGGCCCTGACTTCGTCCCAGAACGCCGCGTTGACGCGCACGATCTGGGTCTGTCCATACGGGCCGCCGACGGGTTGATCCTCACCGACCAGCAACAACCGTGGCGTGCAATCGTTGATGCGCAGAGCGAGTCCTTCGGGCCCGAACAGCGTGAACAGCGGCACGCCGATGGCACCGCGCTTGACAGCACCAAACAGCCCGACGTAGAAGCCGAGCGATGGTTCCAGCATGACCGCCACCCGATCGCCCTTGCCCACACCGCGCTTGGCCAGCCAGTTGGCGAACCGGCCGGTCAGGTCGGCCAGGGCGGCAAAGTCATGGTGTTCGATGCGGCCATCGGCGAACTTGATGCTCACCGCCTTGCCGCGCGCTGCGTGGCGGTCGAGGCACTCGTGGGCCAGGTTCATGTGCTCGGCGTTGCCGTCGAACAACTCCCACAGGCGCGGCCAGGAGAACGCGCGTACGGCTTCGGCGGAGGAGCGGATGTCGGTAATCGAGGCCATGGTGTTCGCGGCGATGGAAGAAAGGGGCGGACTGGCCTATTCAGCCTTGATGCCGGCTTTGCGGATCAACTGACCCCAGCGCTGCGATTCGCTTTCAACAAATGCGCGCAATCGGTCAGCCGAGCCGCCGCCCGGCTCGAAACCCATGCGCAACAGGCGCGCACGTACCTCTGGCTGGGCCAGGGCTTTGGCGACTTCCGCATTGAGCAGATTGACGATCTCGGCTGGGGTGCCGCGCGGGGCGAACAGGGCGTTCCAGGCCACCAGATCGAACCCCGGCAGACCGGATTCACTGAAGGTCGGGATGCTGGGCGCCGATTCGGTGCGCTGGCCCGAGGAAATGGCGATCGCCTTGATCTTGCCGGCGTTGATTTGCGGGATCGAGGCGGTCACCGTGTCGATGATCAGTTGTACCTGGCCGCCCATCAGGTCTGTCAGCGCAGCACCGCTGCCCTTGTAGGGGATGCCGAACAGGTCGCCACCATCGCTCTGCTTCAAGAGCTCCAGCACCACCCGTGCGGTGCTGCTCGGCAGGCCGACATTGATGCTGCCCGGCTTGGCCTTGGCCAGAGCGGCAATGTCGCGAATGCTGTTGGCGGCAAAGGCGGGACTGGCCGAGAGCACCATCGGCAGCGTGCCCACCAGCATCACCGGGGCGAAATCCCTGACCGGATCGAACGGGATGCTGGGGTACATCGCGGCGTTCATGGCGTGGGTGGCATTGGTGCCCATCAACAGGGTGTAGCCATCCGGTGCCGCCTTGGCCACAAAATCGGTGCCGATGTTGGCGCCGGCGCCGGGGCGATTGTCCACCACCACTTGCTGGCCGATCGAGGCAGACATCCTTTCAGCAATCAGGCGCGCCAGCACATCTGTGCCTTGCCCTGGCGGGTAAGGCACCACCAGCCGGATCGGCTTGTTCGGATAGGGCTGCGCCCAGGCCGAAGCTGCCAACAACACGCCTACCACCACCGCCAACATCCAACGCAAGCTTTTCATGGTTTGTCTCCTGTCAAGTCATGCCGTTTCATGGCCGGCGCGCTGTCTTGCGCCGGGTGTAGAGGGCGCCCTTGCCTTTCAGGGCGTCGATTTGTTGTGCGTCATAGCCGGCTGCTTGCAGCACTGCGGCTGTATCCTGTGCGAACCCGGGAGCGCCTGAACGGACCGCTCCGGGGGTGCGTGCCAGCTTGATCGGGACACCAAGCACTGCCGATCCGCTGACGTCGGCCCTCATCTGGCGGTGTGCGGTGTGCGCGTGGTTGATGGCCTCTGCAACCGTATGTACCGGCCCGGCCGGCACGCCGGCAGCCATCAGGCGCGCACACAGCTGCGCCGAATCCTCGTCCACGAGGACCGATTCGATCTCCTGCCGCAGTTCGGCGCGGTGGGCGAGACGGGCACTATTGCTGGCGAAGCGGGCGTCGTCGGCCCACTCGGCATGGCCAACCTCACTGCAGAATTTGCGGAACTGGCCGTCGTTGACGATGCCAAGAAACACTTCACCCGAGCGTGTGGCGTACTTGTCGTAAGGGGAAATGTTGGGATGACCGCTGCCGGTGCGCTGCGGCACCTTGCCCGAGGCAATCCAGTTGGCTGCATGGGGAATCAACAGGCTCAGGGCCGTGTCGTACAGGCAGGCTTCGAGGAGTTGTCCTTTGCCTGAACGTTCGCGTTCAAGAAGTGCAGTGGTGATGCCGAAGGCCGAGTGAATGCCGGTCACGATATCGACCAGCGGAATGCCCACGCGTGTGGCGCCGCCCGCGGCGTCACCGTTGATACTCATCAGGCCACCCATGGCCTGCAGAACGGCGTCGTAGCCAGGCAGGTTGCCGAGCGGTCCGTCGTGTCCGAAGCCGGTAATGCGGCAGTAGATCAGGCGCGGGAAGCGGGCCTCCAGCACGTCGGCGTAACCCAGGCCCCACTTCTCCATGGTGCCGGGAAGGAAGTTTTCAACCAGCACATCGGTGTTTTCCAGCAGCCGCAGCAGCACCTCGCGCGCGTCGGGCTGGCCCAGATCCAGCGCGATCGCCTGCTTGTTGCGGTTGACGCTGAAAAAGTACGCAGCGGTATCGCCAATGAAGGGTGGTCCCAGGGCCCGGGTTTCGTCCCCCTGGGGCGGCTCCACCTTGATCACGGTGGCGCCCTGGTCCGACAGCATCTGCGCACAGTAGGGGCCGGCCAGCACGCGAGACAAGTCGAGTACCCGGATGCCCGTGAGTGCACCTGCGGAAGCGTTCATCGCGCGCTGCTGCTGATTGTCATGGCCGGCATGTTGCATCAGGTGCCGAGGCAGAAGATTGCCCATCCCGGAGCAAGTTTCAACATGTAAAATTTGTTGCGCGGCAGCAAAGTGCGGGTAGGCGCCCGCGCCAGCATCAAGTCGACCGATGTCTCCCCATACGCCGCCCCAGGAGGCCATACCCAGTGCCCGGTACCATGACCCAAGCCGCAGTGCGCGGCACGCAAACCCTGTCGCGCGCCATCACCTTGCTACGTGCGGTAGCGTTGCGTCCCAGGCAGGGCTGGCGTCTTACCGATCTGGCTGATCACTGCGGCTTCGACAAGGGCAGCGCCCACCGCCTGCTGGCCGGTCTGGTCGCCGAGCGCCTGCTGTGGCAGCGGCCAAGTGACAAGCACTACGTTCCCGGGCCGCTGCTGTTCGAACTCGGCCTTGGGGTGACGCAGGTGTCGGGCCTGGTTGCGCGCAGTGCGCCGGTGCTGTCACGCCTCGCCGCCGGAGCGAAGGGAGTGGCGTTCCTGTATTTGCGCAGCGGAACCGAGTTTGTCTGTGCCGAGCGCGTCGGCCCCTCTACCCTCAAGGGCATGTCGGTTGAGGTCGGTACGCGGCGGCCGCTGGTGGTGTCAGCCGGGGGGGTGGCGATTCTCCTGGCGCTGCCCGGTAGTGAGCAACGCCGCATCACCCATGCAAACCTGCTTCAGATTGAATCGTTTGGCCCAGCACGCCGCAGTGCCGTGAAGAAGATGCTGTATCGCTCGCGCCGCGCCGGGTTTGGCCTCAACCTGGCCGATGTGGTACCGGGCATTCATGCGATCGGCGTGCCCGTGGCCAACGAGGCGGGTGAGGCGTTTGCCTCATTGTGCGTGGCCTGTGCCTCGCAGGATCTGTCGGATGATCGGATCGTTGCTCTGGTTGAGCGGATGCGCAAGGAGGCGCGCGCGCTGGCACCGCAGGCGTTCGCCTCGCTGGAATGATGCCCGACGATCGGCGGTGCGCTAGCCGAAGTCCTTCAGGCCTTCGACATCCAGCACCTTGACGCCGCCATATTCCACCTTGATGAGGCCGGCTTTCTCCAGCACCTGCAGGGCCTGGTTGGCGCGTTGGCGCGAGACCCCGGACAGAAGGCCGATGTCTTCCTGCGAGAGCTGCAGGAAGCTGGCCGTGCCCGGATACAGAAGCGGGTTGAACAGCTGTGCCAGGCCGCGTGCCACGCGGGCATCGGGGTCCAGCAGGCGGTCGGTCTCGATCACGGCGATGAACTGGCCCAGCCGCTCGTTGAGCTGCTGCAACAGAAAGCGGTTGAAGCCGATGTTGCTGTCCAGAAGGCGGTTGAAGGTGGCGCGCGGCATGTAGGCGGCGCGCGTTTCACGAATGGCCACCATGTCGTAGCGGCGCACTTCGGGATGCTTGAGGAGCGATCCTTCGCCAAACCAGCCGCCCGACGGCACCACCGTCGGCATCACGGCCTTGCCTTCGGAGGACAGGCTGGTCATCTTGGCGAGCCCGTCGATGATGCCGATCCAGGCATCCACCGGCGCGCCTTTGCGGCAGACATAGCCGCCAGCCGGCACCACCTTGACGGCGGTCTCGGCCAGCACGCCGGCCAGCTCGCCGGCGTCCAGCGCTTTCCCCCAGGGGGAGGCCAGAATGATCGCTTCGAGTGTCGGCATGCAAGTTTGGCGTCAGAAAACTTTCCGTTGCGGCGTGTGCGGATTGTCTGCCAAATGACAGCCTGACCGCCTGGCCGTTCCTATGATAACGAGCTTTCCGGAGCCCAGTACCCTGGGCGCCAGGTTGCCATGGCCGTCGCACAACGCGGCCGTGAAGGTTAGAATGCTGCTGTACAAGGCGGTCACAAGAAGGGCCCGGCACAAGCATCGGGCCTGCAAGTATCAGGCAACAAGGCGGCTTATGGCGTTTCGCCAGCCGCAGTGATACGGAGACAGACAAAGATGAGTGGTGCAACCCCGGCGAACCCGGCCTCTTCGGCTGCGGCCGCATTGGCTGCCGGCGCCGATACCTTCCCCAAACTGCTGCTGCAGCATGCCGCGGCGCGGCCCGACCATCCTTCGTTTCGCGAGAAGGACCTGGGCATCTGGCAAACGTGGAACTGGAGCCAGGTGGCAGCCGAAGTCCGTGCGCTGGCCTGCGGGCTGGCTGCGCAAGGCCTGAAGCGCGGCGATCACATCGCCGTCATTGGTGCCAACCGCCCGCGCATCTACTGGACCGTTGCCGCAGCGCAATGTCTGGGTGCGGTGCCGGTACCGCTGTACCAGGACGCCGTCGCGCCGGAAATGGTGTTCGTGTTCCAGAACGCCGAGATCACCCATGCCATGGTCGAAGACCAGGAGCAGGTTGACAAGGTGCTCGAAGTCAAGGAACAGGCGCCCAACATCGCCCACATTTACTACGATGATCCGCGCGGTCTGCGCAAGTACACCAATCCCGAATTGCTGGCGTTCGACAAGCTGCAGGAAATCGGCCGCAAGTACGATGCCGACCATCCCGGGTTCTTTGATGCCGAAGTCGCCAAGGGGCGCCCCGAGGAGCCGGCGGCGATGTTCTACACCTCCGGCACCACCGGCAACCCCAAGGGCGTGGTGCACACCCACGCCGGCCTGATCGACCGGGCCAGGGTAGCCTGCGAAATGGAAGGCCTGACGGCTGACGAAGACATCCTGGCCTACTTGCCCCCCGCATGGATCGGCCAGAACATCTTCTCGTATGCCCAGGCCATGGTGGCCGGCTACTGCGTCAATTGCCCGGAATCTGCCGGTACGGTCACCAACGACTTGCGCGAGATCGGCCCAACCTATTACTTTGCGCCGCCGCGCGTGCTCGAAGCGCTGTTGACGACCGTGACGATCCGCATGGAAGATGCAAGCGCGATCAAGCGCAACATGTTCAAGTACTTCATGGATGTGGCCACGCGGGTCGGCGGCCGCATCCTTGACGGCAAGCCGGTCTCGCTCGGCGAGCGGCTGCTCTACTGGCTGGGCGACGTCTGCACCTACGGGCCGCTGCGCAACGCGCTGGGCATGAGCCGCGTCAAGGTGGCCTATACGGCGGGCGAGGCGATCGGCCCGGACCTGTTCAAGTTCTACCGCTCGCTCGGCATCAATCTGAAGCAGCTGTACGGCTCCACCGAAACGGCGGTATTTGTCTGCATCCAGCCAAATGGCCAGGTCAAGGCCGATACGGTCGGACCGCCGGTCAAGGGTGTCGAGATCAAGATTGCCGACAACGGCGAACTGATGATCAAGTCGCCGGGGCTGCTGAAGGAGTACTACAAGAACCCCAAGGCCACCGCCGAAGTGCTGACCAACGACGGCTGGTACCACACCGGTGACGCCGGCTTTCTGGATGCCGACGGGCACCTGAAGATCATTGACCGCGCCAAGGACGTCGGCAAGATGGCGGACGGTTCGATGTTTGCCCCCAAGTACATCGAGAACAAGCTCAAGTTCTTTCCGTACATCAAGGAGGCGGTGGCGTTCGGCGACAAGCGCGACATGGCGACCGCGTTCATCAATATCGACATGGAAGCGGTGGGCAACTGGGCCGAGCGCCGCGGTCTGCCGTACAGCGGCTACGTCGATCTGACCACGCAGGAGCCGGTGCGCGACCTGATCCGGGAATGCATCGAGAAGGCCAACGCTGATCTGGCGCAGGAAGAGGCGGTCGCTGGCTCGCAGATCAAGCGTTTCCTGATCCTGCACAAGGAACTGGATGCCGACGACGGTGAGCTGACCCGCACGGCCAAGGTACGGCGCGGCTTCATCGGCGAGAAGTTTGGTGTGCTGGTCGATGCCCTGTACGGCGGCAAGACCGAGCAATTCATTGAAACGCAGGTCAAGTTCGAGGATGGCCGCACCGGCATGGTCAGTGCGACCTTGAAGATCATTGATCCGAAGACGTTCCCCGCAGTCAGAAAGGCCGCTTGATGAGTGCACGCAAGATCGGGGACGTGATCCTCGACGTCCGCAATATTTCGCTATCGTTCGGCGGCGTCAAGGCGCTGCAGAACATTTCGTTCGACGTGCGCGAGCACGAGGTGCGCGCCATCATCGGCCCCAACGGTGCCGGCAAGAGTTCGATGCTCAACTGCATCAACGGCGTGTATCACCCGCAGGAAGGCGAGATCGTCTACAAGGGTGAGGTGCGGCGCGATATGGACACCCGCCACGCCGCCGAAACCGGCATTGGCCGCACCTTCCAGAGCCTCGCGCTGTTCAAGGGCATGAGCGTGCTGGACAACATCATGACCGGGCGCAACCTGAAAATGAAGACGGGCATCCTGGCGCAGGCCTTTCACCTGGGACCGGCGCGGGCCGAAGAACTGCGCGAGCGCGAGTTCGCCGAGCGCGTGATCGACTTCCTCGAAATCCAGCCCTATCGCAAGACCCCGGTGGGGCGTCTGCCCTACGGCCTGCAGAAGCGCGTCGACCTCGGGCGCGCCCTGGCGGCGCAACCGGAAGTACTGCTGCTGGACGAGCCGATGGCTGGCATGAACATCGAGGAGAAGCAGGACATGTGCCGCTTCGTGCTCGACATCAACGACGAGTTCGGCACCACGGTGGTGTTGATCGAGCACGACATGAGTGTGGTGATGGACATCTCGGACCGCGTGGTGGTGCTGGACTACGGCAAGAAGATCGGTGACGGTGCGCCCGACGAGGTGCGCAACAACCCGGAAGTGATCAAGGCTTACCTCGGCGTCGGGCATTGAAGCCCGCGCCGCCCCTCATCTACGGACAGGTAAAGACGGAATATGGCAGCCAAGAAAAGAAACGGCCCGGTAATCGCACTGGGCGTATTGCTCGCTCTCGGCCTGGTGGCGCCACTGTTTGCGGGCCAGCCGCTGGGGTTCTACATTGAAGTGGTGCTCGGCGGCCTGATGGCCGGCGTGCTCTACTCCCTGGTGGCGCTGGGCTTCGTGCTGATCTTCAAGGCCTCGGGCGTGTTCAATTTTGCGCAAGGGGCGATGGTGCTGTTCGCCGCCCTGGCGCTGGCGCGGCTCGCCGAGTGGCTGCCCGGTTGGACCGGCATTCCCGCCGGTTTGCCGGCCTTGATTGCGGCCTTTGTGCTGGCTGCCGGGATCATGGTCATCCTGGCCTGGCTGATCGAACGGATCGTGCTGCGGCCGCTGGTGGCACAGGATCCGGTAGCGCTCCTCATGGCGACCCTGGGCGTGACGTTCTTTCTGGATGGTTTTGGCCAGACCATCTGGGGCAGCGACATCTACAAGGTGGACCTGGGCATTTCCAAGGACCCGACCTTCATTCTCGATTCGGTGTTCCAGGGCGGCATTCTGGTGAGCAAGGAAGACCTGCTGGCCACCGTAATTGCCACCATCCTGGTGATCCTGCTGGCGATCTTCTTCCAGAAGACGGCGACCGGCCGTGCGCTGCGGGCAGTCGCGGACGACCACCAGGCCGCACAGTCGATCGGCATTCCGCTCAACCGCATCTGGGTGATCGTCTGGGCGGTGGCAGGGTTCGTGGCGCTGGTGGCCGGCATGGTGTGGGGCGCCAAGCTGGGTGTGCAGTTTTCGCTCGCGCAGCTGGCGCTCAAGGCGCTGCCTGTGGTGATCCTCGGCGGCTTCACTTCAATCCCGGGCGCCATCATCGGCGGCCTGATCATCGGGGTGGGCGAGAAGATCTCGGAAGTCTTCCTCGGCCCGGTGCTGATCAAGACGTTCGACCTTGCCGGGGGCGGCATCGAAAACTGGTTTGCCTATGTGCTGGCCCTGCTGTTCCTGATGGTGCGACCCGAAGGCCTCTTCGGTGAGAAGCATATTGACCGCGTATAAGGCCTGACATCATGTTTTATCGTGAAAACGGACAATTCAAATCAAGCTACCGCGAGGACCAGCAGATCCTCGCCATCCGCCAGGATCGCTGGTTCATCTTCGGGCTGATCGGTTTTGCGCTGTTGGCCGTGCCGCTCCTGGCTTCGGACTACATGTTCAAGGCGATCCTGATCCCGTTCCTGGTGGTATCGCTCGCTGCCATCGGCCTCAATATCCTGGTGGGGTACTGCGGCCAGATCTCGCTCGGCCACGCTGCGTTCATGGCGGTGGGGGCTTACGCCGCCTACAACCTGGTGGTGCGGGTGCCGCAACTGAACTTTCTGGTGGTGCTGGTGCTGGCTGGCCTGATCGCGGCTATCGTCGGCATCCTGTTCGGCCTGCCCTCGCTGCAAATCAAGGGACTGTATCTCGGGGTGGCCACGCTGGCGGCGCAGTTCTTTATCGACTGGGTGTTCGCACGGGTCAAGTGGTTTACCAACAATGCCTCTTCGGGTGCGGTATCGACTGCGCCGATTGACCTGTTCGGCTGGGTCATCGACCGCCCGGTCGAGAAATACCTCTTTGTGGCAGTCGTGGTGATTTTCTTTGCGCTGTTGGCCAAGAATCTGGTGCGCGGCCACATCGGTCGTTCCTGGATGGCCATGCGCGACATGGATGTGGCCGCGGAGGTGATCGGCATCCGCCCGATGTACGCCAAACTCTCGGCGTTTGCCGTCAGCGCGTTTTATGCCGGTGTGGCGGGTGCGCTGTGGGGCATCGTGCACCTGGGTTCCTGGGAGCCGGCGGCGTTCTCGATCAACTTCTCGCTCAACCTGCTGTTCATGATCATCATTGGCGGCATGGGTTCGATTCTGGGCAGCTTCATCGGCGCGGCCTTCATCGTGTTGCTGCCCATCACACTTAACCAGGTGTTGCCGCCGCTGGGGAATCTGATCGGGATCAGTCTGGGCACGGCGATGGCATCGCACCTGGAATTCATGATTTTTGGCACACTGATCGTGTTTTTCCTGATTGTGGAACCGCTCGGGATTGCCAGATTGTGGGCGATTGCCAAGGAAAAGCTGCGCTTGTGGCCTTTCCCGCATTAAGGCATCGGTTTCAACGGGAATTGGCTTGAGCGCGATGGAGAACGGCGTCAACCGTAATTGGAACTGAAAGCGTTAAGGCAATTCCAATGCGGACTGCCCTCATCGCGAATGTTGCGGTGCGGGATTTGTAGCACGGTTTTAGAGTCGTTTGTTGCAGTACTTACCCACCATGAAGGAGACATATATGTATAAGAAGTTGGCTCTGGCTGCTGCCGGCGTCGCGCTTTCGGCGTCGATGGTGTCGGCTGCATTTGCTCAGGCGAAGGAGCAGTTCTTCCCGGTCCTGTCATATCGCACCGGTGCGTATGCACCGAACGGCACGCCGTTTGCAAACGGCTATGTGGATTACCTGAAGATGCTCAACGCCCGCGATGGCGGTATTGGTGGTGTCAAGATCACTTACGAAGAATGCGAGACGGGCTACGCCACCGACCGCGGCGTGGAGTGCTATGAGCGCCTGAAGGGCAAAGGCCCGACCGGTGCCGCCGTGTTTCACACGCTTTCGACCGGCATCACGTTTGCGCTGACTGACAAGTCCTTCACCGACAAGATACCAATCATCACCGCCGGCTATGGTCGGGCTGATTCGGTGGATGGCCAGGTGTTCAAGTGGAACTTCCCCCTGGGTGGCACTTACTGGGGCGCAGCCGACATGCTGATCCAGCACATCGGCAAGAAGGAAGGCGGCCTCGACAAGCTCAAGGGCAAGAAAATTGCACTGGTGTACCACGATAGCCCGTTCGGCAAGGAGCCGATTGCGCTGTTGCAAGAGCGCGCCAAGATGCACGGCTATGACCTTTCCCTGCTGCCGGTAACCCACCCTGGCGTCGAGCAAAAAGCCACCTGGCTTCAGATTCGCCAGAACCGTCCTGACTACGTGCTTCTTTGGGGCTGGGGCGTGATGAACTCAACCTCGCTCAAGGAGGCGGTGGCGGTAGGCTATCCCCGTGAAAAGATGTACGGTGTGTGGTGGTCCGGTGCTGAACCCGATGTGCGTCCTGTGGGCGATGGCGCCAAGGGTTACAACGCGTTGACCTTCATGGCCCCGGCCGGCCAGGGCAAGGTACACCAGGACATCATCAAGTTTGTGCACGACAAAGGCCAGGGCACTGGCCCCAAAACCGAGATCGGTGAGGTGCTGTACAACCGCGGCATGGTGGCGGCGATGATGAGCACCGAAGGTGTCAAGCGGGCGCAGTTGAAGTACGGCAAGAAGCCTCTGAAGGGCGAGGAAGTGCAGTGGGGTCTGGAGAATCTGGCGCTGGACCAGAAAGCCCTGACCGCGCTGGGCTTCGCGGGTTTTGCTGATCCGATCAGCACGTCCTGTGTGGATCACGAAGGCGGCAGCGTGGCCAAGATTCATACCTGGGACGGCAACAAGTGGGTGGTGGGTAAGGACACCTACACGGCCGACCAGCAGATCATCAAGCCGATGATCAAGGCCTCTGCTGCCAAGTACGCAGCCGAGAAGAAGGTTGCCGTACGTGATTGCGCCAAAGAACTGGCTTCGAAATAAGCCAGGTAGCACCGCAACCTGAAGCAAACCGGAAGGTTCCCCGCACCGCGCGGGGGCCTTCTCCTCATTCCTACGATGGGTTTTCCATGAGTGCTCCCGCCTCTCCGCTGCTTTCCGTCAACGGCATTGAAGTCATCTACAACCACGTCATCCTGGTGTTGAAGGGCGTGTCGTTCACCGTTCCCGAAGGCGGCATCGTCGCCCTTCTCGGTGGCAACGGTGCCGGCAAAACGACCACCTTGCGCGCGGTGTCACGCCTGCTCAAGGGGGAGCGGGGTGAAGTGACCAAGGGCTTCATCGAGTACAAGGGTGAACGCATCGATTCCCTGACGCCCTACGATCTGGTCAAACGCGGCGTGGTGCAGGTGATGGAAGGCCGGCATTGCTTCGCCCACCTTTCCGTTGAGGAAAACCTGTTGACCGGCGCCTATACGCGCAACCTGTCGCGCGCGGACCTGGAAACGAGCCTGGAAAGGGTCTACGCCTATTTTCCGCGTCTGAAGACCCGGCGCGCTTCGCAATCAGGCTACACCTCGGGCGGCGAGCAGCAGATGACGGCCATCGGCCGCGCGCTGATGGCCAGCCCCACCATGATCCTGCTGGACGAACCTTCGATGGGCCTGGCCCCGCAGATCGTCGAAGAGATCTTCGAGATCGTCAAGGACCTCAATAGCAAGGAGCGCGTGAGCTTCCTGTTGGCAGAGCAGAACACCAACGTGGCGCTCAAGTACTCGAACTACGGCTACATTCTGGAGAACGGGCGCATCGTCATGAACGGCGATGCCTCCTATCTGGCCAGCAACGAGGACGTCAAGGAGTTCTACCTGGGTGTTTCCTCCGGTGGCCGCAAGAGCTTTCGTGAATCCAAGTTCTACAAGCGCCGCAAGCGCTGGCTGGCCTGATTAAGGCTGCCCCGCAACGACAGCCCCGCCCCTGCGGGGCTTGTCATTTCAGCTGACCTGACACTGTCACCGACCACATCGAACCCCTCTCCAAGCGACCGGACATGACCACACGCGCCCACTATGATGCCCTTGAAACCCGCTCGCCCGCAGAACGCGAAGCCGCCCTCATGAAGGCCCTGCCCCTGCAGGTGGCGCATGCGCAGAAGAGCGCACCGGGGTTTGCCAGGATCCTCGCCGGCGTCGATGCGGCGAGCATTACCTCGCGCGCCGCCCTGGCGAAATTGCCGGTCACGCGCAAATCCGACCTGAAGGAATTGCAACGCGGTGTCCTGCCGTTCGGCGGGCTGGTCGCACGTGCGCCCGGGCAGGTGCGCAAGATATTCATGTCGCCCGGGCCAATTTACGAACCGGAAGGGCGGCGTGACGATTACTGGCGCACCGCGCGGGCGATGTTTGCCGCCGGCTTTCGCGAAGGCGACATCCTCTTCAATACCTTCTCCTATCACCTCACGCCGGCCGGCAGCATGATCGAATCCGGTGCGCTGCAACTCGGGTGCGCCGTGATCCCCGCCGGCGTAGGCAATACGGAGCAGCAGATCGAAGCGATCATGGACCTGCAGCCCACCGCCTATGTGGGCACGGCGGCATTTTTGCGCATCCTGGTAGAGAAGTTCATCGAATCGGGCAAACCGTTTCCGATCAAGCGCGCCGTCACCGGTGGTGATGCGCTGACACCCAGCCTGCGCCAATGGCTCAAGGAACATGGTTTGGTGACGGTGCTCAATTTCTTTGGCACGGCCGATCTGGGCAACATTGCCTATGAGTCAGAAGCCGCCCAAGGAATGATCCTCGACGAAGAGCTGATCCTCGAGATCGTGCGCCCCGGTACCGGTGATCCTGTTCCCGAAGGCGAAGTGGGTGAGATTGTCATCACCACCCTCAACCCGGACTATCCGTTGATCCGGTTTGGCACTGGCGACCTTTCTGCGGTCATGCCCGGCACATCACCTTGCGGCCGCACCAACACGCGCATCAAAGGCTGGATGGGGCGTGCCGACCAGACCACCAAGGTGAAGGGGATGTTCGTGCAGCCGGGCCATATCGCCACGGTGGTCAAGCGCCACCCGGAGATCGACAAGGCGCGCCTGGTCATCGAAGGTGAAATGGCCAACGATCGCATGACCCTCAAGGTCGAGGTGGGTGACTGGACCGTTGCGGGTCTGCAGGAAGCGATCGCTGCCACCCTGCGCGATGTCACCAAATTGCGTGGCGATGTGCAGTTCATGACGCCGGGCGAATTGCCGAATGACGGCAAGGTGATCGAGGACGCGCG
>CAYUEG010000038.1:0-3265 GCA_964443245.1 uncultured Burkholderiales bacterium
GTTGCGTATCGGTCGGCACTCGCCGACAATCGGCATCCCAGCATCAAGCCGCAACGCTTCTCCCCATGTCCCATCCATTTACCGGCCGCCGTGAAGACAAGCGCCTGATCACCGGCCAGGGCCGTTACACAGCAGATATCAACCGGCCGGGCCAACTCTACGCAGCGTTCCTGCGTGCCGATCGCGCCAGTGCCCTGATTCGCTCTATCGATACCAGCGCAGCCAGGGCAGCGCCCGGCGTGGTGGCGGTGTACACCGGCGCGGACCTGGCCGGCACCGCCTTCAAGACGCCTGCCACGCTGGTGAGCTACCCCGGGCGCGGCGGCATGGCGGTGCAGGTACCCACGCGCCTGCCGCTGGCACGCGGGCGCGTGTGCTTTGTCGGGGAGGAAGTCGCCGTGGTGATCGCCACCTCCGCACTGGCGGCGCAGGATGCCACCGCGCTGATTGAGGTGGATTACGAGGACACGCCGGTCATCGCCCACCCGGAAGACGCGGTCTCGCCGGGTGCGCATCAGATCCACGAGAACCTGCCGGGCAACCTGGCCTTTGACTATGAGTACGGTAACGAAGCGGCCACAGCGGCCGCCTTTGCCGCCGCCCAGCATGTGGTCAAGCTCAAGCTGGTGAGCCAGCGGGTCGCGCCCTGCCCGATGGAGCCACGCACCTGCCTGGTGGAATACGACGCTGCCGCAGAACGCTTTGACATTCATGTGCCCAACCAGGGGCAGACCACGGTGCGCGGCGGCCTGTGCCACATCATGGGCCTCAACCCCACGCAGGTACGCATCCACGCGCAGGATGTCGGCGGGGGCTTCGGCTCGCGCTCCGCGGCCTATCTCGAATACCCGATCCTGATGTGGGCAGCACGGGAGTTGCAAGCACCGATCAAGTGGGTGGGCTCGCGTGAAGAGCAGCTGATGACGGAAGCCCACGGCCGCGCCATCACCATCGAAGGCGAACTCGCGCTGGACCGTGATGGCACCTTCCGCGCCTTTCGCATGAACTGGTTGTGTGATCTGGGTGCCTATCTCACGCCCGCCGGCCCGCTGATCAACACGCTCAACGGCAGCCTCACCATCGGCGGCGCCTACACGGCGCCGGTGGCGTACGGGCGGCACCGCTGCGTGGTCACCAACACCTGCCCGACCACCGCCTACCGTGGCGCCGGCCGGCCGGACATGGCCTATGCGGTGGAGCGTCTGGTCGATGAGGCCGCTCAACAACTCGGGCTGGACCGGCTGGCCATTCGCCGCAAGAATGCGATCAAGCGCGAGGCCATGCCTTACAAGAACGCCGCCGGCGCCACCTACGATTCAGCCGATTTTGCCGGCCTGCTGGACAAGGCCGAGGCTGCTGCCGACTGGCAGGGTTTTGCGGCACGCAAGGCGCAATCACAGGCGCAGGGCAAGCTGCGCGGCCGCGGCGTGGCCATGTTCCTCGAACCCTCGGGCGGTGGTAACGCCCCCAAGGACCAGGTGGCATTGCGCTTCGGCAGCCAGGGCGAGCTGGTGCTCCACTCGGTGATCCAGAATCACGGCCAGGGCCACGAAACCGTTTTCCCCGAGTTTGTAGCGCAACTTCTGGGGATTGAGGCTGCCACCGTCGAACTGCGCACCGATGATGCCTTCTCCGCGACGCTCACCGGCAATGGCGTCGCGGGCTCGCGCACCACGCAACAACTGGGCAGCGCGCTGCAACTGGGCGCGCAGGAGATCATCCGCAAGGCCACCCTGCTCGCAGCCGAGCACCTCGAAGCCTCGGTCGCTGACATCACCTTCCAGGATGGCACGTTTCAGGTTGCCGGCACCGATCTGGCCGTCAGGATGACGACGCTGATCCATCAGCATCGCGACGCACCCAACCACCCGCTCAATACCGACGCCGAAGTACCGCTCACGCGCGCCTTCCCCAGCGGCGTGCACATGGCCGAAGTGGAGATCGACCCGGATACCGGCAGCACACGGATTTGCAGCTATGTGGCGGTGGATGATTGCGGCACGATCCTCAACCACACGCTGGTGGAGGGGCAGATCCATGGCGGGGTGACCCAGGGCGCTGGCCAGGTGTTTGGCGAGCACAGCGTTTACGACCGCGAGAGCGGGCAACTCCTCACCGGCAGCTTCATGGACTACACCATGCCGCGCGCCGGCCTGGTGCCGCCGATCGTGGCGCTGGAGCATTCGGTTCCCAGCCCGACCAACCCGCTGGGCGCCAAGGGCACCGGCGAAGCCGGCACCACCGGCGCCCTGCCGACCCTGATGAATGCGATGGTTGATGCAATGCGCCATCGCGGCATTCACCACCTGGACATGCCGGCCACGCCGGCGCGCGTGTGGCAGGCGCTGCGCGCCACCAACACCTGAACTCTCCCTGTCGCTTCCTTCTTCAAAACCCGGTTTCGCCCATGCCCACTCTGCTCCGTCTTCGTTCACTTCCACTCCTGCCGCTGCTGATCATCCTGGCGCTGCTGATCATCCTGGCGCTGTGGCAAAGCCACGCCTTCGCCCAGGCGGTGCCGGCGGATGCCCCGGCACAGATTGGCCAGGTCAGCAAGGATTCGGTATGGGTGCCAACGCCGGAACGCATGATCCGCCGCATGCTGCAGGTAGCCGATACCACTAAAGACGATGTGGTGATGGATCTGGGGTCAGGCGATGGCCGCGTGCCGATTTACGCTGCCAAGCATTTCGGTGCCCGTGCGATCGGCGTGGAGCTGGAGGCGAACCTGATCCGCATTTCGGAAGAATCCGCCAGGCGTGAAGGCGTATCGCATCGCGTGAGGTTTCTGAAGCAGGATCTGTTTGAAGCTGATCTTTCCGAAGTCACCGTGTTTGCGCTCTACATCAGCCCCGGCGTGATGGATCGTTTGCGCCCCAAGCTGCTGGCGTTAAAGCCCGGCACGCGCGTCGCTTCGCACCACTTCACGCTGGGCGATTGGGAGCCGGACGAGACCTTTCGCACCGAAAACCGCTCCGGCTACCTGTGGGTGGTGCCGGCCGATGTGCGCGGGCGATGGAAAGTGTCCCTGGGGGAAGACGAGTTGATGGTCACCATCGAGCAGAAGCACCAGATGTTGACTCCGCAGGCCACCCGGGCGGGGCAGGCGGTGCACGTGATCGGCACCCGCCTGCGCGGTACCGAAATTGCCTTCACCGCGTTTGACCGCGACGGTTACTCGCGCCAATTTACCGGCGTCGTCAATGGCAACCGGATGTCCGGCGAATCGACCAGCGAGAGCGGCAAGGCGCTGCGCTGGAGTGCG
>CAYUEG010000038.1:3365-28160 GCA_964443245.1 uncultured Burkholderiales bacterium
CCGGATGTCCGGCGAATCGACCAGCGAGAGCGGCAAGGCGCTGCGCTGGAGTGCGGTTCGGCAGTAGCCAGATCCCGGTAGACCAGCCTGGCCGCGACAGCGGCTCGCCCCATCTAGGGAAGGGCTGAATAAGTCCGTAGGGAAGGAAAGTCACTCTTGCAACGCATTGATTCGCTTCAATACTGTCGTTCTCGAGTCCGCAGATCAGGGACTTATTCAGCGATTCCCTAGGGTCGCAGATCGACCTTCAGCTCGTCGATGATGCGAAAGCGCCAGCGCGGCGGGCGCACCGTCGGCCCGGCACGCTCGAAGCGGGGAAAGCGTGCGAGCAGTTTGCCGAAAGCGAGCGAAGCTTCCATCCGGGCGACCGCATTGCCGGCACAGAAGTGAATGCCGTGCCCGAAGGCAATGTGCCGGTTCGGGTTGCGTGCGATGTCAAACGCGTCGGGGTCGGGGAACTGGCGCTCGTCGTGGTCGGCCGCGCCGATGCCCAGGTGAAAGAAGGTGCCGGCAGGAAAGTGCTCGCCGCCGATTTCGCAATCCACCTTGGCCTTGCGGTTGCCGATCTGCAGCGGGCTCTCGTAGCGCAGCATTTCCTCGACCGCCGTGCGCAGCAGCGACGGATCCGCTAGGAGGCGCGCCTTCTGGTCCGGAAAGCGCAGCAACAAATCGATGCCATTGGTGATGAAGCTGGTGGTGGTGTCGTGCCCGGCATTGAGCATGAAGATGGAACTGTGCAGGATTTCCTCTTCGGTGAGACCCACCCCGGCGTCGTGTTCGCGGACCAGCACGTCGAGCACATCGGGCGCATCGTCGGAAATGCCGCGCCGGCGCTTGGCGGCCATCAGATCGCGCAGGTAAGCCTTGAAGTCGAGCACGGCCTGGTTGCCGGCAGCCATCTCTGCCGGCGTGCGCACCGGCTCCAGGCCGCCCAGGATCATCGAGGCCCAGTGCCGCAGCGGCTCGCGCTCGGGCGGCGGCACGCCCAGGAGGTCGCACACCAGATTGAGCGGGATCACGACTGCGAACTCGCTCATCACATCGATGGTGCCGCGCTCGGCGGCGCGGTCGAGCAGCGCATCCACGTTGGCAGCCACCCCGGCTTCCATGCGGCGCATCGCCTGCGCCGAAAAGAACGGCTGCAGCAGCCGCCTGACCCGCGTGTGCGCCGGCGGATCGTTGAACACCAGCGAGTTGGTGTGATGCTCGTACAGCGGGGATTGACCGAACTTGGGCAGGAAGTCCACGCGCTTGTCGGAGCTGAAGCGCTCGGCATCGGTGATCACCGCCCGCACATCGTCATAGCGCGAGAGGAACACCGACCCATCCGGCTGGCGGCACAGCGGTGCCGTGTCGCGCAAGCGCCGGTAGGTGGGGTAGGGATCGTTGGCGAACGCCGCGTCAGCCTGGGCGAGAACGAACGGCGCTGGACTGCTGGCGGTGGGCTGCATGCTGGAAATCCTGGGGGCGGGACTGGATTCGGTTCAAATAGCGCCACTACGGCGTAGCACCGCGCTCTGCCGCTGCCTCGGCATGGAAATCACCGGCCTGCATGGCTCCCATTTCACGCATCCATTTCGGATAGACGTTGTGGAAGTCTTCCACCATCTGGGCCAATGGCATGTCATCGAAAGCGCCGCGCTGGTGCACATATTCCATGTGCTGGTTGCCAGCACGGTCGAACGGGTGGTAGATCGAATCGCTACGGCCATCAAACTCCAGCGGCAACAGGCCGAAGCGCTCACATAGCTCGATGTTGAACGCGGGTGTGGCCTTGACCCAGGCGCCACCCTGCCCGCTGTCAATTCCGCTGGTAATCCAAATGTCGGTATAACCGTGCCAGATGAAAAGATCCGTCTGCAGCGTCTCGCGCAGGCGCGCGGTGGAAAGATGGTTGCGGACATCGGCATAGCCGACGCGCGCAGGGATGCCAACCGCCCGGCACGCCGCAGCCAGCAGCGCGGCTTTGGGCACACACCAGCCGACGTTCTTTTCCAGCACGCCGCTGGCGCGCATGCCGGCGACCGACAGGTCCACCTTGTAGGGGTCGTAGCGAAAGCGGTCGCGTACGGCGTAATACAGGGCCACGGCGCGTTCACGATCATTTGCGCCGACGGCATGCCGTTGCGCGAATGCGATCACGTCCGGGTTGTCGCTGTCGATCAGCAGGGTGGGAGAAAGCGATGCCGGATTGGGTTGCATGAATGAAGTCAGGGCAGACGGGGGCTGAAAACCAGCCAAGGGGCGGGTAACTTGCGGCAACTGCGGCAACCCGGCGGGTGCCACAGCGCAACACCCCTCTAGAATACCGTCTGCCAAGCCGAATGGTGATGCCACCTTGACCAACCCTGATTTTGAACCGGCCCTGCGGGAACGCATCGTCGCGCGCCTGAACGGGCGCGCGCTGCGCACACGGGCGTCCGCATCGCTCAAGCGCGCCGCCGTCACGGTGATTCTGACCGATGATGGCCACGGCAAGGCGGCACTGGTACTCACGCTGCGCCCGACCCACATGAAGAACCATGCCAACCAGTATGCGCTACCGGGGGGCAGGCTTGATGCCGGCGAGACGGAGGAAGAGGCCGCGCTGCGCGAGATGCAGGAGGAGATCGGCCTGAGATTGGCTCCTGGAGCCATTCTTGGCCGATTGGATGATTATGAGACGCGCTCCGGCTATCTGATCACGCCGCTGGTGGCATGGGCGCCGGCCGATGCAGTGTTCACCCCGAATCCGGAAGAGGTGGCCGAGATTTACCGGGTGCCGCTGGCAGACCTGGCGCTACCGGGCTCGCCGCAGTTCATCACCATTCCCGAGAGCGATCGGCCGGTGATTCGCTATCCGCTGCTGGGCACGCTGATCCATGCACCGACGGCAGCGGTGATGTACCAGTTCATGGAAGTGGCGATCCACGGGCGGGAAACGCACGTGGACCATCTGGAGCAGGCGGTGTTCGCCTGGCGCTAGCGGGCTTTGAACATACCGCGCCCGATGATTTCCTTCATGATCTCGGTCGTGCCGCCATAGATGCGCTGCACCCGGGCATCGGCCCACAGGCGCGAAATCGGATACTCCTTCATGTAGCCATAGCCGCCGAACAATTGCAGGCACGCATCGGCAACGCGAAACTGCATTTCCGTGCACCACCACTTGGCCATCGAGGCCTCGGTGGTATCGAGTTCGCCCTTCAGGTGCTTGGCGATGCACTGCTCCAGGAAGGCGCGCCCTACTGCGGTTTCCGTCTTGCATTCGGCCAGCTTGAAGCGCGTGTTCTGCAGCGAAGAGATCGGCTTGCCGAAAGCGTGGCGTTCTTCGGTGTATTCGACCGCCAGGCGCACGGCCTCCTCCGCCGCAGCCACAGCCGTGATGGCGACGAGCAAGCGTTCCTGCGGCAGTTCCGTCATCAGGTAACGGAAGCCTTGCCCTTCCTCGCCCAGAAGATTGCCCGCCGGAACACGCACATCGTCGAAGAACAGTTCGGAGGTGTCCTGCGCACTCATGCCGGCCTTTTCCAGATTGCGGCCACGGGCAAATCCGGGGCGATCCGCTTCCACCAGGAACAGTGAAATGCCGTGCGCGCCCTTGCTGGCATCGGTCTTGGCAACCACGATGAACAGGTCCGCAATCTGGCCGTTGGAAATGAAAATCTTCTGGCCCTTGATGACCCACTCGTCGCCATCGCGGCGTGCGGTGGTGCGCACCCCGGCAAGGTCGCTGCCGGTGCCCGGCTCGGTCATGCCGATGCCGGTAATGGTTTCACCGGAGGCCATGCGCGGCAGCCAGGTCTTCTTCTGCACCTCGCTGCCGTTGTGCAGGATGTAAGGGGCGACGATGTCGGAGTGCAGGCCGAACTGCGGACCGGTGGCACCGGCAAAGCCGAGTTCTTCGTGCACCACGTGCGCAAACAGGAAATCGCCGCCGCCGCCGCCGTATTCCTCGGGGATGGCCGTCAGCAGCAATCCCAGCTTGCCGGCCGTGCGATACAACTCGCGCGGCACGGCACCCTCCTTCTCCCACTGCGCATAGTGAGGCTTGATTTCGCGTTCGATGAAACGGCGCGCAGTTTCGCGCAGGGCATGATGCTCGTCGGTATAAGGCAGGATGCTCATGTGGGATTCCTGGAAGACAATTCCGTCTTGAGAAGTTGTACAAAGTCCTGCGCGATGCGCTGTGGCGACATGGCCGCAGCGCCCAGGTTGGGGCGATACCAGACCGGTGCCCAGTTGAGGGCGCCCAGCAACAGCCGGCGCAGCGTCGAGCGTGTCTTGCGGTTCGCCAGGCGCTGCGGCAGCGGCAGCCTTTCCATCAAGGCGATGAACTGCGCTTCATAGCCATCGCGCAGGGCCACCAGCGCTTTGGCTACCGGCGGTGCATCCGCGGGATGCACACTGACGACCACCTTGGCATAGGCGCTCTGGTCCAGGAGGGATTCGAGATGGGCCACACAGGCGGCCTCCAGCTGATCCCAGGGATCACGGGCGCCGCCCACCGCCGCGCTCACCGCCTCGGAGATGCGTCGCACGCCTTCGGCATAGACGGCCACGAGCAGTTCATCCTTGTTGGCAAAGTGATAGTAGAGCGAGCCAGGCAGCATGCCGACCGCCTTGACAATCTCGCGGACCGACGCAGCCTGGTAGCCTTTGCGGGCAAACAGGGCCGCCGCCGCATCAAGCACCTGCGGCAGGCGATTGTCGGCACGCGGCAGCCGCGTCGATGCGGACTTCCTGGCGGGGGACTTGCGGGCCGCGGTTCTTGCGGCAGGTGGAGCAGGGGGCACGGCGATGCCTTCAAGACAAACGATCGTTTGCTTTGTAACACGGCGCTCCGGGCAGGGTCAAACGCGGCAGCGCGTAAGCACGAAGCAGCCCATCCCGGCAATGGCCAGAGGCCGCGTGAAGCTACTTGGGCGTGGCGATGTTCTTGCGCAGTTCCAGCTGGGGCTTCAATAGCTCCACCTCGGGTTTCCTGGTCGCCGTGATGGACAGGACATAGTCGCCGGTTTCGGCGGCCGTCACCGTCATGATGTTACGCGCGATGAAGGGCTGGCCCGGCACGTTGTCGCGCGTGCTGGTGTCGTTGACGTTGAATGCGCCTGTCATCACTGGCGCCCCCTTGAAGGTGAGGACTGCCGCGTATCCGTTCCACGCACCGGGCGAACCGCCACTGGCGGGCAACTCGGCGCGCAAATTGAGTGCGACGGGATTCATGTCAGGGCCCAGGCTGAGGGTAACCGGGGCATAGCTCCCGTCCGGCTGCGGTTTCAAGTCGAATGCGACGACCTTCTCACCGGTGACAAACGCATCGCATCCGCACAAGACCGCCGACATGACCAGTGCACCTGCCCACGCCGTGGCGCGCAGCTTCTTCATCGCGCCACCCTCAGAACGGCCCGCTCGCCAGCCACTTTTCCGCCTGATCGAGCCGGTCCATGCCCCAGAAGGGTTCGCCGTCAATCACCAGATAGGGGCTGCCGAACACGCCATGTGCAATCGCTGCGTCCACTTCGTTCTTGGTGCGCTCCTTGACCGCCGGATCGGCCAGCCCGGCTGACAGTGCGGCAGCGTCAAACCCGCATGCGCCTGCGACCCTGGCCACGTTTTCGGCACTGGAAATGTCCACGTCGTCAACGAAATAGGCCTTATAGAGCGCGCTGGCAAGCTGTTTGGCCTTGGCCGGATCCTGCATGTCGGCCCAATAGAATGCCCGCGCCGCCGCCACACTACCGATCGGAAAGTTGCTTGGCACCCGGATCGGGATGCCGTAAAAGCGGCCGCTACGCAGAATGTCGATGCGGGCGTAATCGCCTTTCAGCGGTACGTTGGGCGTCGGCACCACACCGTTGACCTTGTAGACCGCGCCGAGCAGGAACGGATGCCAGACGGTCGTGCGGCCATACTTGGCCGCCAGCGCCTCGACGCGCGTCGAGGCGAGATAGCCAAACGGGGAGGAAAAATCAAACCAGAAATCAATCGGGGCGGCCATGCGTCTCTCCTGCCGGGGAAGGGATCAATGAGGTCGAAAAAGGGGGAAGGGAAAGTGCGGGGAAAAGTGGGGTCTGACCCCATTTATCCATCACTTCAGGCCAGCGCGCGGGCAATCAGGATGCGCTGGATGTCGGATGCGCCTTCGTAGATTTGCGTGACGCGGACATCGCGATAGATGCGCTCGACCGGAAAATCGCTGACATAGCCGTAGCCGCCGTGGATCTGGATGGCGTCCGAGCACACGCGCTCGGCCACCTGCGAGGCATTGAGTTTGGCCATCGCCGCTTCTTTCAGGCAGGGGCGGCCTGCATCCTTGAGGGCTGCGGCATGCAAGACCATCTGTCTTGCGGTCTCCACGGCGGTGGCCATGTCGGCCAGGCGAAACTGCACCGCCTGATGTTCGAAGATCGGTTTGCCGAACGCCTCGCGTTCCTTGGCATAGGCCAGGGCCGCGTCCAATGCCGCACGCGCCATGCCGACTGCCTGTGCGCCGATCCCGATACGCCCGCCCTCGAGTGACGACAAGGCAATCTTGTAACCTTCGCCCGGCTCGCCGATCATGTTGGTGGCAGGGACCCAGCAGTTTTCGAACGCCAGCGCGGCGGTATCGCTCGCATGCTGGCCGAGCTTGTCCTCGATGCGCGTCACCTGATAGCCGGGCGTATTGGTCGGCACGAGAAAGGCCGAAATGCCCTTCTTGCCGGCCGCCTTGTCCGTCACCGCAAAGACGATCGTCACATCACCATTCTTGCCGCTGGTGATGAATTGCTTGGCGCCGTTGATGACATAGTGGTCCGTGCCCCCGATCTTTTCGAGACGGGCGGTGGTGCGCAGCGACGACGCATCCGAACCGGCATGCGGCTCGGTGAGTGCAAAAGCGCCGAGCATGTCACCGCGCGCCAGCGGCTTTAACCACTGCTGCTTTTGCGCCGGACTGCCGTAGTTGACCAGGATGTTGCAGACCGGACAATTGTTGACCGAGAGGATGGTGGAGGTGGCGCCGTCAGCGGCTGCCACTTCTTCGAGCGCCACCGCGAGGGCGGTGTAGTCGAGGCCGGCGCCGTCATATTCCTCCGGGACGAACACGCCGAACAGGCCCAGGTCGGCCAGGCCCTTCAGCGCTGCCTTCGGAAACGTCGCGTGCTTATCCCACTCTGCAGCATGCGGCGCAACCTCACGCGCAACGAAGTCGCGCACCGCATCACGGATCTGCTCGTGCTCGGGAGAGAGCAACGCCATCGCTGTTCCTTAGATTCTTTCGAACACGCCGGCGATACCCTGGCCGCCGCCGATGCACATGGTCACCACCGCGTAGCGCTGGTTGGTCCGCTGCAATTCATACAAGGCCTTGACGGTCAGGATGCAGCCGGTGGCACCGATCGGATGGCCCAGCGCAATCGCGCCGCCGTTGACGTTGACCTTGGCCGGATCGAAGCCCAACTCCTTGGACACGGCACACGCCTGTGCCGCGAAAGCTTCATTCGATTCCACCAGGTCGATGTCGGAGACTTTGAGGCCGGCACGCTCCAGAGCGAGCTTGACCGCCGGCACCGGGCCGATGCCCATGATCTTCGGGTCCACACCCGAATGCGCGTAGGAGAGCATGCGCGCCATGGGCTTTAAGCCCTTTTTCTCGGCCGCTGCCCGTTCCATCAGGACCACGGCGGCGGCCGCGTCATTGATGCCGGAGGCATTGCCGGCGGTCACGCTGCCGTCTTTCTGGAACACGGTTTTCAACTTGGCCATGCCTTCCATCGAGGCATCGGCGCGCGCGTGCTCGTCGGTATCGAACTGCACCGGGCCCTTCTTGCTCTTGATTTCGACGCCGAGGATCTGGCTCTTGAAATGCCCCGCAGTAATGGCGGCAATCGCGCGTCGATGGCTCTCGACAGCGAATGCATCCTGCGCTTCGCGGCTGATGCCGAATTGTGCGGCCACATTCTCTGCCGTGATGCCCATGTGGCCGGTGCCGAACGGGTCTGTCAGGGCGCCGACCATCATGTCGATTGGCGCGGTCCCGTGGCCCATGCGTTGGCCCCAGCGCAAGCCGGGCAGGCCGTAAAGCGCGCGGCTCATGGACTCCGCGCCGCCGGCAACCGCTGCATCCGCCTCTCCGAGCAGAATGGCCTGCGCCGCACTGACGATGGCCTGGAATCCCGAGCCGCACAGCCGGTTCACCGTCAGCGCCGGCGTCGACTGCGGGAGTCCGGCATCGATCATGGCCACGCGCGAAAGGTACATGTCGCGCGGCTCGGTATGAACCACATTGCCAAATACGACGTGGCCAATGTCAGCAGGCTCAAGTTTGGCGCGCGCCACGGCTTCTTTCGTCACGCGCGCCGCCAGATCGGTAGGGGCAAAGTCCTTGAGGCTGCCGCCGTACCCGCCAATCGCGGTGCGCACACCGCTAACCACTACTACTTCACGCTTGCTCATGTCGATTCCTTTCGATTGTTTTGGGTCGCGTTCAGCGACCACCGGTCGCATCGATGATGGCGCCGGTGGTGTAAGTCGATTCGTCCGAGGCCAGCCACAGAATGGCATGGGCCATTTCCTGAGCAGTGCCGGGACGTTGCATCGGAATCATGCCGGCCGACAGGCGCGCCCGGTCAGGTTCGCCGCCACTGGCGTGAATCTCGGTGTCGGTGATGCCCGGCCGCACCGCGTTGACGCGAATGCCTTCGTTGGCCACTTCGCGCGCCAACCCGACCGTAAAGGTATCGATGGCGCCCTTGGCAGTCGCGTAATCAACATACTGCCCGGGCGAACCAAGCCGCGCCGCGGCCGACGACAGGTTGACGATGGTGCCGCCGTTGCCGCCATGTCTGGTCGACATGCGCTTGACGGCCTCGCGCGCGCAGATCAGCGAGCCGATGATGTTGATGTCCATCATCCGCTTCCAGCGCGCCACACTCATTTCATCCAGGCGCGCCTTGACGTCCACCACCCCGGCGTTATTGACCAGGCAGGTAAGCTTGCCCAACTGCTTGTCACAGGCGGCAAACAGGTTGAGCATGTCGGCCTCGGAAGCCACATCGCCCTTAAGGGCAAACGCGCGCCGGCCTTTGGCCTGAATGGCCTTGACCACCGCGTCAGCCGCAGCCTGGTTGCTGGCGTAGTTGACCGCAACATCAAAGCCGCGGTCAGCGGCCAGCAGGGCAGTGGCGGCACCGATACCGCGGCTGCCGCCAGTGACAATCATGATCTTGGTCATCTTGAGCGTTTGCTTTCCGGTAATCGGTGCAGGATCGGAGTTACATCAGTTCGATGGCAACTGCGGTCGCTTCACCGCCGCCAATGCAAAGCGAGGCCACGCCCTTCTTGCCGCCGGTTTTTCTGAGCGCGCCAATCAGCGTGACAATCAGGCGGGCACCGGAAGCCCCGATCGGATGGCCCAATGCGCAGGCGCCACCGTGAATGTTGATCTTGTCGTGTGGAATGTTGTGCTCCTTCATCGCCGCCATGGCCACCACGGCGAAGGCTTCGTTGATCTCGAACAGGTCCACGCTGGCCGTATTCCAGCCGGTTTTGGCATACAGCTTTTCGATGGCCCCTACCGGCGCAGTGGTGAACCATTGCGGCTCCTGCGCGTGGGTCGCGTGCGCGACGAGTTTGGCCACCGGCTTGCAGCCGAGTTTGGCGGCGGTGGACGCACGCATCATGACCAGCGCTGCGGCGCCATCGGAAATCGACGACGACGTCGCGGCGGTCACGGTGCCGTCCTTGCGGAAAGCCGGTTTCAGGGTCGGCACCTTGTCCGGATTGGCCTTGAACGGCGCCTCATCCTTGTCGATCGTCACGTCGCCCTTCTTGCCGGCGACGGTGATGGGGGCAATTTCCCAGGTGAACGAACCATCGGTATTGGCGGCAAGGGCGCGCTTGGTCGATGCAATGGCGTAGTTGTCCTGCTCTTCGCGCGTGAAGGTGTATTTGCCGGCGCAGTCTTCCGCAAACTGGCCCATCGACTTGCCGCCACCGTTCGGGGTTTTGTCATAGGCGTCTTCGAGGCCATCGAGCGCCATGTGGTCAAACAGGGTGCCGTGGCCGTACCGGTAACCACCGCGGCCCTTGAGCATCATGTACGGGGCATTGGTCATCGACTCCATGCCGCCAGCGACGATGACTTCCGCGCTGCCTGCAGTGAGCAGGTCATGCGCGAACATGGCGGCCTTCATGCCCGAGCCGCACACCTTGTTGATCGTGGTGGCACCAGCCGATTTGGGCAAACCCGCACCAATGGTTGCCTGACGCGCCGGTGCCTGGCCCTGACCGGCGGGCAGCACGCAGCCCATGATGACTTCCTGCACCTGCTCGGGTTTGAGGCCGGCACGCTCGACAGCTGCCTTGATCGCATGGCTGCCCAACTGATGGCCGGCAAAGCCGGAGAGTTCGCCTTGCATGGCGCCTACCGGCGTGCGGGCAACGGCAACGATAACAATCGGGTCAACTGCGGGATCAGACATGGGGTACTCCTTTGGAAGGTGAGGATCAGGTGCGTTCGCGAAACGCCATCAGTTTGCCCACCGAAGTGAGAACGGTTTCGCCGTGCTGGTTGGTGATGGTCCCGTCAAGCGTCACGACATCGCCCTTTTCCTTGGGCTCGATGGCGGTCACCACCCATTTGAGTTCAATTGTATCGCCGGGGCGTACCGGCTTTCTGAACTGGGTGGAGAAGTCGATTCCGACCTGCGGGCCGTGTGCCGTGTAGTGCGTGGCCATCACCCCCATCAGCAAGGAAAGGTAGTGCGGGCCGCAGGCGATCAGGCCGCCAAAGCGCGTGCCTTTGGCATACTCGGCGTCGTGGTGCAGCGGGTTGAAATCACCGCAGGAGGCGGCAAAGGCTCGAATCGCCGCTTCATCGAGGGTGACGGTTTTAAGGGCGGTTTCGCCCAGGGTAATCATCTCGGTTGGTCCTTTTCACGCAATGCCTGCGTCGCGGCCGTCACGCTGCTTTCCGTTTCATCGGTGGATGCGACGGTGACATTCAGATCGCGCAGCCGGCCGTCATGCACGCCATATACCCAGCCATGCACCGCCAGGATCTGCCCGCGCGCCCAGGCCTCCTGCACGGTCGAGGTCTGGCACACGTTGCGCACCTGCTCGATGACGTTCAGTTCGCACAACGCATCATGGCGCCGTGCCTCGCCAGTCAGTGCACCAAGATAGGTGCCGTGCTTGTCATACACATCCTGCACGTGACGCAGCCAGTTGTCAGCCAGACCTACCTTGCTGCGGGAAAGCGCGGCGTGCACGCCGGAGCAGCCGTAGTGCCCCACCACAATAATGTGCTTGACCTCCAGATGGTCCACCGCAAACTGGATCACCGAAAGGGCATTCAGATCCGTATGGACCACCACATTGGCAATATTGCGATGGACAAACACCTCACCGGGTGCCAGGCCAGTGATCTGGTTGGCCGGTACGCGCGAGTCGGAGCAGCCGATCCAGAGATACTCCGGATTCTGTTGATGGGCGAGGCTGTCAAAGAAGCCGGGGTCATCATGAGTCACCCGGGCCACCCAGGCGCGATTGGCTTCAAACAGATGGGCGAGCGACTTCATCTTGGCGTTCTGAAGATGCGCCGGAACGCTGCCTGACTTCAGGCCCGGTCGCCGAAGTCATAGGTGCGTACCAGCCCGCGCGCCGCTTCCAGCACACGCTGCGGGAACGGCTCCGATTTGCGCGTGGTGCGCCCCATGTGCACACCCACCAGACGGCAGGTTGCGGCAACTTCCCGGGTGAGCGCGTGTCGCATCTCGTGCACAAAGGTGATCGATTTGGGCTTGATCTCAAGCACCCCGGAATCGATGACAACAGTGTCGCCCGCGAGCAGTTCGCGCCGGTACTGGATGCGCTGGTCCACTGCCGCCATCGCCTTGTCCTCCTTGCGCAGGTAGTCGGCCGAGGCGCCCATCATGGCAAACAGGTTCCAGGTGGCTTCGTCAAACTTGCCGACGTACCACATCACATTCATGTGGCCCATCTGGTCGCAATGCCACTGCATCACGGTGCCCCGGTAGGTATTGATCAGGTCCGCCATGGCCGTCTCGCTCACTTGGTTTCGGCGAACAGTTCGCGGCCGATCAGCATGCGCCGGATCTCCGACGTGCCCGCGCCGATTTCGTACAGCTTGGCATCGCGCCACAGGCGCCCGGTCGGATAATCGTAGGTATAGCCGACGCCGCCCAGCGCCTGGATTGCCTCACCTGCCATCCAGGTCGCTTTCTCGGCAGTGTAGAGAATGACGCCAGCGCAATCCTTGCGCGCGGCTGTACCCGACAGCGTGCCACGGTCGAGTGCCTCGCCCACGGCATAGGTGTAAGCGCGGCAGGCTGACCAGGTGGAGTACATGTCAGCCAGCTTGCCCTGCATGAGCTGGAACTCGCCGATTGGCTGGCCAAACTGCTTGCGTTCGTGCAGGTAGGGGACCACCACGTCGAAGCAGGCCGCCATGATGCCGAGCGGCCCGCCCGAGAGCACGGCGCGCTCGTAGTCCAGGCCGCTCATGAGTACATTGACGCCCTTGCCGACGCCGCCGAGGATGTTTTCGGCCGGCACCTCGCAATCCTGGAACACCAGTTCGCAGGTGTTGGAGCCGCGCATGCCGAGCTTGTCGAGCTTTTGCGCAGTGGAAAAGCCTTTCATGCCCTTTTCGATCAGAAAGGCCGTAATGCCGCGCGCACCGGCTTCCATGTCGCTCTTGGCGTAGACCACCAGGGTGTCTGCGTCCGGGCCGTTGGTGATCCACATCTTGTTGCCGTTGAGGATCCAGCGGTCGCCCTTGAAATCGGCCCGCGTGCGCATCGACACCACATCCGACCCCGCACCGGGTTCGCTCATGGCGAGCGCCCCGACGTGATCGCCGGAAATGAGCTTGGGCAGATACTTCTTCTTTTGCGCTTCGGTGCCATTGCGGCGGATCTGGTTGACGCACAGGTTCGAGTGGGCACCGTACGACAAACCGACCGAGGCACTGCCGCGCGAAATCTCTTCCATCGCGATGATGTGCGCGAGGTAGCCCATCATGGTGCCGCCGTATTCCTCTTCGGCGGTCATCCCGAGCAGCCCCAGATCACCGAACTTCTTCCACAGGTCCATCGGGAACTCGTTGGCACGGTCGATCTCGGCAGCGCGGGGGGTAATCTCCTGCGAAACGAAATCCTGCAAGGTGTCGCGCAGGGCGCGAATGTCATCCGAGTGGTTGAAGGTCAGCGCGTTGAGGTTGATCATGGGTGGGTTCGGGAAGCGGCAAGGCACGCCCACGGACAACAAGGGCCGCGCCGCCAAAATGCGAAGAGGGGAAGGAATCTACTTGACGTTTACGTAAACGTCAAGTAACTAAACTCCAGGTCCATCGAACCAGCGTCGCGAGAAGCTGCTCCGCCGGGCGCCGTAAAACAAAAAGCCGCTCATCAGAAGCGGCTTTTTGTCGTTTTGCCAGGTCGACGCCTGGATCAACTGCGAGGCATGTTCAGCTGCAGCCCGGAATCGTTGTCGATCCTCCGGGCGGACATACCGGCGGAGGGGGGGGCGCGGCACAGTTGCTGCTGCGGCTGCTGCTGCCGTGACTGCTGCCATGGCTGCTGCCATAGCCACCATCGCGGCCACCTCTGCCGCGGCCGCCTCGGCCACGACCACTACCGCTGCCACAACCGCCGCGGCGGCCACCGCCACTCACGAGCAACAGTTCTTCCTGAGTCAGTTCACGCATGGCTATTCTCCTGATGCAAACACAGCGAATGTGAAACAACACTGCCTTACTCTGGTGTCCAACAAAAACACGCACGAACACGCAAACGGATGGAGAGGCTACCGCCTCCCTGAAGCCCTGTCAACGCATTGGTCTTAGCAAAATCTCCGAAATTGAGCTTTTTTCACGACATTGGGAGAAAGTTGACAAAGATTAACAAATTGGCCGCGCGTCAGGCCAAGCGCAGTCGCCTAGCCCGAACCCGCAGCCCCGCCCGGCTTGGACTCCACACCCTGCGGCTCACCCAGCCGGGTAAACATGACGTCAAATTCGGCACCGGGCATCAAGCCGCGCTCCCACACCACAAACACCTTGTCGTCAGGCAGGAGATTGCGCCGCCGGTGAGTGATCACCAACCGGCCAATGGGCAGGCTTGCGAGCGAATTCTGGACCTTCATCTCGGTCTCGTAATCCAGCATGCTGGTGTATTCGTCGAGGAACAAAAAGCGCGGCTGCTTGTACAACGCGCGCGCCAGAAGGATGCGCTGCTTTTGTCCGCCGGATAGACTGGACCCGATGCCGCCGATCAAAGACTGATAGCCCATAGGCATCGCGGCGATGTCATCGTGGATTACCGCCTGTTTGGCTGCCAGCACTACGCGCTCCTGATCCGCCTGGGCGTCGAACATCGAGATATTGTCGAAAATCGATCCGCCGAACAGGTAGTCCTCCTGCATCATGGTGCCAAGGACCGCCCGGTAGGTCTCCATGCCCAGGCGTGCCAGGGGGATGCCGTTGACCAAAATCTCGCCCTCTTCGGGCTGCATGATGCCGGTCATCAGCTTCATCAGCGTGGATTTGCCGCAACCCGACGGCCCGACAATGGCAACCGAATCGCGGGTGGACAGCGTGAAACTGACGTTCCTGAGCACCTGGTCTTCGCCGGGCGCATAGCGAAACGACACGTTTTTGACCTCGATCACGATGTCCCCTTTTGGATCGAGACGGGTACGGTCAGCGACTTCACTGAACGGCTCCGGCTCGGTCAGCACAATGTCCGCCAGGCGCTCGCTCTGCAGACGCAGCAAGCGAAAGCGTGCCAGTCGATCGACCAGTGCAATCACGCGGCCGAGAAACTGGTCCTTGAACGCAAGAAATGCCACCATCATGCCGATCGTGTATTGCCTTTCCATGATCATGGTCGCCATCAGCAGCAAAATGACGCTGCGCTCAATGGCGCTGATGAACCCATTGGCGCCCTGATAGGCAAGATCCAGTTTTTTGGTCGCAACTGTGGCCGCCGCCACCTCGGTCTGCCGGTTCATCCAGCCGGTGACGCGCCAAGAAATCTGCGAAAAGAATTTGATTGCCGGAATGCCACGCAGCGTCTCGTACAGATAGGAGTCGCGCGCAGCTCCGCGCACGATGCGCTCTTCCGTGGCGGCGCGGTAGCGGCCAAACATGATGAAGCGCACGGCGCCGTACAGCACAGCCGCCACCACCACCAGCGAACCCAACAGCACGCTGTAGGTAAACATCATGATCAGTGCCACCAGCGCCATGATGCCGTCGAGAACGCTCTCGATGAAATTGGTGCTGATGGTGTTTTGAATCTCGTCAACCGCGCGAAACCTGGAGGAGATATCGCCCATGTGGCGCTTCTCGAAAAAATCCACTGGCAGGCGGATCAGGTGCAAGAATACATTGGCGCTCGACTGTACGTTCCACGATACCGTAGCCGCCAGCAAGACCCAGCCGCGCAAGAGTTGGGTGAGAGTGTTGGTGATCGTCAGCAAAGCCAGCGCCGCGACCAGCACCAGCAGCAAGCTGGTGTCGTGCGTCACCAGTACATCATCGATCAGCCACTGGTTAATCAGCGGTGCAAGAATGTTGAACGATTCGAGCACCAGGGACAGCAGCAACACCTGCACAAACGCGCCCACAAGGCCGCGCTGACCAGTGATGAATGCGCGCAGGTCGATCGGGGTCTTCTCTTGCTTTTTGACAAAGTCCGCACGTGGCGATAGTTCCAGGGCGACGCCGGAAAACCGCTTGTCAACCTCGGCAAAGGAATAATGGCGACGACCCAGCGCGGGATCGTTGACCACGATGCCGCGCGCATCGACGCGCACCAGCACAACGAAATGGTTCAGGTCCCAGTGCAAGATGCAGGGCGTCTTGAGATTGCGCAATTCGCCAGTCTCTAGGCGCACCGCGCGTCCGTGCAATCTCATATCGGCCGCGATCTCAAGCAAACGCGCCAGGGTGGTACCTTTCATCGACACTGCATGACGGCGGCGAAGCGCCAGCAGATTGGTTTGGTAGCCAAAGGCCGCCGCGCACATCGCCAACGCAGCAAGACCGCATTCGGCATCTTCCGACTGCAGAATTACCGGCGGCTCACGTCCCGCCCGCAAGGAAAAAATGTTGTCGATCACCAGCGCCCCTTCCAGTCCCGGCCCATCGCCTAGATCCGCTTGCCCAATGCATACAGTGGATCGAATATCCATTCGATCAGCCGGCGCCTGTCCAGCTCAAGGTCAGCGGCCAGCGTCTGCCCGGGTTTGAGTTTGATGGCAGCGCCATAGGCGTTGACATGTTCCTGCTCCAGCTCCACGAGCACACGAAACATCGTGCGCTTGTCGGTCGGCACCTGGACTGCGGCCTGCGAAGCCAGATCCGCTGCCGGCACATCGGCCGCCGACACGGCTGCTACAGTGCCGTAATACTGGCCGAATTTTTCAAATGGATAAGCGTCGTAGCGCAGCACCACTCGCCGCCCGGCTTTGATGAAGCCGATCGCTGAACTGGGTACAAACAGCACCGCCTCCATTTTTGAGCCGGCCGGCACCAGTGTTGCCAGCGTGGTCGAGTTATCCACCCGCTGGCCTGCTGCCACCACCAAAGCCGTCACCGTGCCATCGACCGGCGCGCGGATCTGCATGGCAATGGCCGCGCGACGCAATTGCCGGTCCTGATCCAGCGCAAGGAGGCTGCGCTCGAGTGCCGCGACCTCGGCTGCTGATTTTGCCTTCAGGCTGGCCACCTCGCTGCGCGACACGGCAATCTCGGCCTGCAATCCGGCGCGCGCACGCTTCAACCCTTCCAGCCTTGCGCGCAGTTCAAGCACCTGGTTGCTTTGCTGTTGATACTGGATATCGGAGACGATTTTCTCGTCTGCCAAAGGTTTGAGATTGGCCAGCACCTGCTGCGCGGCGGCGACCTGCTGCTCCTGGAGGCGAATCTCTTCAGCGATGTTGACAAGGTCGGCCGTGGCGCGCCGGGCACGCTCCTGCAGCATGTCTATCGCGGCGGCGCCAGCCTTGTTCGTCTGGCCCGATTGCAGGCTCAACTGCTCTCCCTGCTTTACCAGGCTTTGATCCGCCATCACCAGCGCCGCCGCCTGGTCGCTGAATCGCTCGCGGTGGATCTCCAGCAGCAGATCGCCGGCCTTGACGCTCTGGCCTTCGCGCGCAGCAATCCGTGTCACCACGGCATTCTCGGGGGTGCGAATGCGCAGCACGCCAGCGGCCGGCATCACGACACCGCTGACTCGCTCCTTCTTGGTGTAAGAGCCGATGAACAAGAACAGGATCGCTGCGACCGCCACGGCAAACAAGAAGCTGGTCAGAAACCACGCCGAAACCGGGCGGATCGGGCTCGCCACACCGGTCCAGCGTGTCTGCAAAGCATCGATTGCTTCGGGTCGAAACAAATCCTTGGACATTTCTCCCTCTCTTCAGTCCGTTAGCGCGGTCTCGAGCTTCGCGATCGTCTGCAGGTCCAGCAGACCGGTCAGTGCCAGGATGCGGATCTGTGCCAGCAGGAATGCCGCGCTGGCCCGCATCGATTCACGCCGCCCCGAAAACGTCTGCTGTTGCGCATTGAGCACATCGATGTTGCCACGGATACCCGCTTCAAATGCCTTGACCGTCGCCTTGAGCGCGCTGACCGCGATCGCCAGGGCTGCATTGTTAGCCTTGATCTGCTCGCGGGCGCGGTCCAGATCGGCATACGCCTTGGCAATGTTTGCAAGCAAAGTCGACTCGGCATCCTGCACATCCGCTTCGGCGCGTTCTGCAGCGGCCTGCGCCTCTCGCACGCGCGAATCGATCAGGCCCCCGGTAAAAAAAGGGACCGCCACGCGCACGCCGAGCAAGGCCGAAGGCGCCTGGCTGGCAATGCCATTGGCAACGAACTGGTTGCGGTCAATCGATCCGATCAAGTCGACCGTCGGGCTTGTCCCTGCCTGCTGGGCCTTGACGTTGGCGCGCGCACTGTCCGCAGCCAGACGCAGGCGCAGCAGGGTGCTGTTTTCGCGCCGTGCCAGCGCAAGCGCCACTTCCGGCGAGGGCGGCACAATCAGCCCCGGCACTTCGGTGCGCAAACGCTGGACCCGTGTCACCGTCATATTGGCAAGTCGCGTCACCTCGGCCAACTGCGCTCTTTCGTTGCCTTCGGATGCACGCACCTGCGCCTGGATCAACTCGGCGCGCGCTGCAGTCTCCAGCACCTCGACGAGCGTACCGACCCCGCCCTGCATGCGCCGCTGGTTGAGGTTGCGCTGCGCCAGCAGGCCATCGCGTTCTGCCGCAAGCAGCGTCGTTTCTTCCTCCAACTGCGCCGCGCTTACGTAGGCCGTGGCGAGGGCGGCGAGCAGGTCACGCCCGGTCTCGAGCTTGGCCGCGCTGGTGGATTCAAACTGGTACCGCGCGGTCTCGATACCCGCTGATGCCAGGGGCCGATACAGCGGCACGGCCAGCTGCACGCCCGCATTGACGTTACGCGAAGGTACGGTGGTACCGCCAGTCTCGAGCTGCTGCTGATAGCCCGCCACACCGGTTGCGCTTGGCCGCACCGCGGCACGCGCCTGCTCGACCCGCTCCTCGTCAACCCGCGCTCGTGCGCCGGCAGACAAAATCAGCGGCTGCGATTGCAGCGCGTTCGCCGCCAGTTGCGTCAGCCGCAGCCGCGCTCCAGCCGGTACAGGCTGGAGCGTTGGACCCTGATCCTGCATCGCATTGCGAAGGGTCGGCATCGGGGCCTGGCTGATCTGCGGAAGTCGCTGCTCCATGATCAGGCGTTGCGAATCTGGTGGCGACGCGGCGACAGCCCAACTGACCAGGCCCGACAAACCCAGAATGCTCCACCGGATCACACGTCGGCAGCAGACCAGTCTTCCGCAGTGTCGGGTTTGAGACATGAGGAAGATTGTACCGACAGCCTGTTCGACTGCAGCACCGTGTCTGCCGTCAGCCGCGGGCCGGCGGCAGTGCCTATACCGGCAGGTTACTTGACACGGGCAGCAATGCCCTTGGCCACCAGCAGCGTGTTGGTAAGGACTGCGGTATGGGTCTCCACGCCGTTCTCGACGCAGTACACATCGGCCTTGGAGACGATCACGGTACGCCCGGCCTTGATCACTTCACCACGCGCAATCATTCTCTCACCCCGTCCAGGGCCGAGCAGGTTGATCTTGAATTCAATCGACAGCACGCCGTCTTCCGGCGGCAGCAGCGAAATGCCCGCCAGGCCCGAGGCCGAATCGGCGATCACCGTCACCATGCCGCCGTGCACCACCTGGTATTGCTGTACCACCTTGGGCGTGATCGGCATCGAGAGCGTCACGCGGCCGGGCTCCTGGTGGTCGATCACGATGTCGAGCAACGGTGTGACGCCCTGCGCGTTGAGTTCACGCTCGATGCGTGCGGCCCAGGCCGGGTTGGCGGAGGTAAAGGACATGCGAACGGGACGGGAAGCGGGAAAGGGGAGCAATCTACTTGACGTTTACGTAAACGTCAATCACAGCCTGCACCCCGCCTCATGGCGGTAACCGAGCGAAAGCGGGGATCGCATCCCGATATACTTGAACCGCCTCCTGCCCCAGGCCCAACGTGTTTGCAACTTGTGGGGCGCCTTCCGTTCGTACATTGTGGTGTCGCTGCCATCGCTGCTGCCCAGGTAATCGACTCGCGCGCCCTCGCCATTCGCGCCGAAGGCATTCGCGTGCAATACGCCGGCATGCCCAATTCCTACATTGGCAGCGCCGTGATGGCCTCCATCCTGGCAGCGATTCTGCAGACCGACATGGAAGCGCACATCTGGGGGCCGTGGCTCGCCGGCATGTATGCACAGGCACTCGTGCGCTGGTGGCTGCGGCGGCGCTTCCTGGCTGCGGCACCGCCTGACCACGACATCGCGCGCTGGGGCCGCTACGCGGCGGTTGGCTCGCTCTTCTCGGGCTCGATCTGGGGTATCGGGGCGGTGCTCGGCTTCGTCAACGCGCAAGGCATCATGCAGTTGATCTGGACGCCGATGATCATCATGCTCGGGGCAGTGGCGACGTTCGCCGCCACCTCCTATCTGCCGGCCTTCTACACCTTCTTCTACCCGGCAGCGTTACCCGGCATCGCGATGTTTCTGGCGCAGAATGACAACCTGCGCTTTCTGATCGGCATCGCGTTCCTCTGCTACCTGCCCCTGGTGACGCGTTTTGCCCACGTGCTGCATCAGTCCTTTATCGACTCCACCCGCCTGCGTTTCGAGAATCTGGAATTGGTCGAAGCGCTACGCATCGAGAAGGCGGCAGCCGAGGAAGCCAACCTGGCCAAGTCGCGTTTCCTTGCTGCAGCCAGTCACGATCTGCGCCAGCCGATGCATGCCCTGTCGCTGTTCATCGAGAGCTTGTCGCGTTCCACCCTGCCCGAGCGCGAAGCCGGTCTGCTGGCCAACATGCGCAAATCGGCCGACGCGATGGAATCCTTGTTCGATGCACTCCTCGATGTATCGCGCCTGGATGCCGGCATCGTTGAGGCGCGGCGCAGCGACTTTCGTATTCAGCCGTTGTTGGCACGCCTGCATGAAGAGTTCGCGCCCCTGGCGCGCGCGCGCGGGCTGGCGTTGCGGTTGCAGGCGCACGACGCCGTGGCGTACACGGATCCGGTTCTGCTCAACCGCATCCTTGCCAACCTGCTCTCCAACGCCGTGCGCTACGGCGTGCGTCCGCCGGCCTCTGGGGAGGCTGGAGGCATCCTGCTGGCCCAGCGGCAGCGCGCCGGGCAGTTGGCGATCGAGGTGTGGGACACCGGTATCGGCATTGCCGACCACGAACGGGACCACATTTTTCGCGAGTTCTACCAGGCCGGCAACCCGGAGCGCGACCGCAGCAAGGGTCTGGGTCTGGGTCTGGCCATCGTGGAGCGCCTGGTGCGCTTGCTTGATCTGCGCCTTGAGGTGAGATCAAGGCCGGGGCGCGGCTCCCTGTTTCGCATCCTGGTGCCAATGGGCGACCCGGACAGCAGCCGCCTCCCGCCCGCAGGTGGCCAGGCGGCCTTGGCTGCGCCTGAAAGCACACCACTCACGGGCGAGCTGGTACTGGTGGTCGACGATGAACCGGCCGTCTGCGAGGCCATGGCCGCGCTGCTTGCCGGCTGGGGATACCGCGTTCATACCGCCGGCAGCGCCGCGCAGATGAAGGCCGCATTGGCGGGGGAACCCCGCGTGCCTGCCCTGATCATCTCTGACTACCGCCTGCGCGGTGAAGAAAACGGAATCGAGGTCATCGACGAGTTGCGCAGCGAATACAACGACGATATTCCGGGGCTCATCATCACCGGCGACACCATGCCGGCACGCCTGATCGAGGCGCGCAACAGCGGTCTGCCGATCCTGCACAAACCACTCAACCCGGGCAAGCTGCGCGCCATGATCAGCAGCCTGACCCTCGCGCAGTCCGACGCCGGGCAGGCTTAGGCACGTCGCAGCGCAGGCCGAGCACCGCAACCTCAGCGGATCTCGTCGAACAAGCCCCGTTCCCGCGCACGCAGGGCCGCCTGGGTACGGTTGACCACGTCCAGTGCCTTGAAAATGGCGGTGACATGCCCCTTGACGGTCTTTTCGGCCAGCGCCAGTTCCTGGGCGATGAACTTGTTGCTCTTGCCAGCGCAGATCAGGCGCAGCACGTCAATCTGCCGTCCACTCAAGGCTTGATCGCCAGCCTGCCCGCGTTCACTCGGTGGCGGCATCGGAGTCGCGCCGAGCGCCGCCGGAAGGTAGATCTCGCCGGCAAGCACGCGCCGGATCGCCGGCAACAGTTTGGCGGGTGGAGTCGATTTCGGAATGAATCCGAGCGCCCCGGCAGCCAGTGCCCGGCGCATGTCCTGCTCGCGTTCACTGCCGGATACCACTGCCAGCGGTACGCCAGGGCAGCGGCCGCGCAGCCGTGCCAGGAGATCAAATCCGTCCGCGTCGGGCAGGCCCAGGTCCAGCAGCACCAGGTCGAGATCCGGGTGCAGCACTGCTGTCTGCAGCGCCGCCGCCCCGCTGTGCGCGATCAGGGTTTCCACTTTGGCGCCAAGGCCGCGCAGCAGGTCGGCCAGCGCCACCGACATCATCGGGTGATCATCCACCACCAAAATTTTGAGGGGCATGGGCGAGTGCGGCGCAAGTGGCAGCAGTGGTTCAGGCAGCGGCTCGGCATCATACGGCATGACGTGTCTGGATCGGGCAGCAAAGAGGGCGACGTTAGCAGCGGCGCCCTGCGAAAAACCGCGGCCAGACCAAAGTCCCGGTTGCAGGGCCGGGGGCGGGCAAGACTTTAGTCTTGCCCATGCGCCTCAGGGACACCATTTCGCTATCATCGACGACCGCATCAGGGTTCCGCCCCTGCAAACAAACAAATGCCGCCCGCTCGGCTTTCCTGGGATTGTCATGTCAAAACGCACCATTGCTTCGATCACCTGTATCGCCTTTCTCACCACCGGCTGCGCCGGTCTGCCGACATTCCCGCTCTCGTTCCAGGGCGCTGCCGGTACCGCGGGCGAATCCGGCGCACCCCGTGAGCCGCGTCCGGACTACGCGGCAGAGCTCAAGTCCAACGGCCGCATTCCCCTCAGGATCGGTGCCCCCATTCCTGCGGGCAAGGTCAAGACGGACGTGCAGGCCCTCGCCGCCGAAGGCATGGCGGCCCTGCGCGAAGGACGGCTCGAGACCGCCTCGCAACTGTTCAATACCGCGCTGCGCCTGGACCTGGGCAACTCCAGCCTGCAGTTCATGAATGCGCTCACCTATCACCTGATGGCGCTGAACGGGGATGCACAGAAGTTCTCCCTGGCGGAACAAGGTTATGAACTGGCCTACAAGTTCGATCCCACCAGCGTGCTGTCCCTCTACTATCAGGGCTTGGCCTACATGGACCAGCGCAAGTTTGACGAAGCAAAAGGAGCCTTCGCGGCGGCCGCCGTCATGGAAGACGGTGATGCGGAGATCCTGTATGACCTGGCACGGGCCGCCTATTCCGCAGGCGACGCACGCACTGCCAAGGCCGCACTGCAAAAGCTTGCGGCGCTCAACCAGACCCAGGTCGATCAAGGCAAGATCCTGCGCGCCTCGATCATGACGCATGCCGCGCTGGGCAACATGGCGGCGGCCAAGAAACTGCTCGCCACCTTCAGTGCCCGCCCGGAGACAGCCGAGGACAGCGCCTATCTGGCACGCCGTGTCAACACCTGGGAGCGCATTTATGCGGCGGCACCGGCGGGCGCCGGAGCCCTGCTCGACGCGCCCGCCAATCTGGGCGGGCAGCGCACTGAAGGCGTTCAGCTGGCACAGGTACTGCCCCGCGCAACACCCGGCGCCGTCCCGGTGATCCCGGGCGCCACACCCGCCGCGGGCAACGCTGCCGGCGGCGCCCGCCCGGGGGGAAGCGGCGCACAGGCCAACAATGAAATGACGGTGGTGGACGTCGTCATCGTCGGCACGCAGGAAGACGTGAGCGAAAACCAGGGCATGAACCTGCTCTCCGGCCTGCAACTGCAGTTCGGCGACCCGGTGGCGCGCACCCCCGGATTCAGCGTCGCCGGTAGCCGGGTGACCGACAGCGTGGGCGGCGCCAGCACCAACACCCGCACGGTCACCCGTCTGATCTCGATCCCGGCGGTCACGTATTCGCTCAACATTTTCAATTCGCTGTACGGACGCAACGAGATCCTTGCGCGTCCCTCGCTGGTCGCGCTGGCGAACGAGCGCTCCGAATTTTTTGCCGGCACCGATGTGGTGGGCGCCGCCGTATCGGGCGGTGCCGGGGCCCCGGTATCGATCAACAAGCAGATCGGCGTCAAGCTGTCGATCGTGCCGGAGTTTCTGCCCGAAGACCGCATCAAGCTCAAGGTCGAGGCCGAGCGGACCTTCATCACGGCACCGAGCCGCTCGGTGGTGTTCGATTTCCGCCTCGACACCTCAAAGACGACGGTGAACTCGAACGTCGTGATGCGCTTCGGTGAAACCCTGGTGCTGGGCGGGCTGACCGAGAAGGACAACCAGTCCACGCGCGATGCCACTCCGCTCCTGGGTGACATTCCAATCATCCAGTACCTGTTTGCGCGCAAAGCCTCCACGGAAGTACGGAAATCGGTGTTGATCCTGATCACCCCGCGCCGCGCCCAGTTCACCAACCAGGGCGCAGCCGAGCGCGGCCGCACGGAATCGGCCCTGTCCGACTTCGAAAAATCGCTCAGCACCTTCGAAGAACGCAATCGCAACTGGTTTGCCCCGAAATCCACCCTGGCCGAATCGATCGCCTCGGTGGAAGGCAACCGCCTGTTCCAGGAGTTCAAGACTGGCGACTTTGCGCTCGAACGCTGGAATGCCCGCGATACCCACGAGAAGCGCTTGGGCGCCATTCGCAATTTCCTGTTCTTCTAGCCGCCCGCTCCGGTCGGCAAGGGGAAGCCCGTGACGCACATACTGGCGCAGTGGCGCATGCTGCTTGCCGCGCTGGCCCTGGCATGCCTCACGCCGCCCGGGCCCCGCGCCCAACTGGCTCCTGACGCCTGGCGCGAGGTCGCTCCGCCGGCAGGCAACGCCCGACTGGTGGCTGCGGGCCCCCGTGCCCTTGTCGGCGCGATTGACCGCAGCGGCACGGTATACCGACGGGATGCCATCTCGGGTGGCTGGCAGTCCGTCGGCAGCGGCATGGTGCGGCTGACCATCGATGCAGCCGGCAACTTCTGGGCCATTGACAGCCAGGGCGTCCTGCAACGCCTGGACGGATCGACCTGGCGTGCCGTGGGGGCCGGCGCAGTGGCGCTGGCTGCGTCCCCGACGGGAAGCATTGTGGTGGCCAC
>CAYUEG010000039.1:0-28090 GCA_964443245.1 uncultured Burkholderiales bacterium
GCGAGCAAATACCGGCATTGAGGTATGGCTTGAATGGAGTCGGATAAAGCGGATCCTTCAATGCCAGAAGGAACTGGCCGATCGACTCCCGCTCCCGGCGGTGCTGACACAAAAACCATCCGTAGTTATTCAAGGTGTCCGAGTCACCTGGCGTGATGGCGAGCGCACGCTTGAATGCTTCTTCGGCCTTGGCGGTTTCCCCCAAATCCATATGGATAAGGCCTAGGACGTTATAGGCTGGACCGTAATTGCGATTTGAATCCAATGCCGACCTGATCTCCTCAAGCGCTACCGCCATCTGCCCGCGCAGAAAGTAGTTGAAACCAAGTTCAGTGCGAATACGCGCACTCTCCATGCGGTCGCCGCCTTGCTCACCGCTGCGAGAAGGCAATTGTTCATTCGATTGCCTGGAAACGGGCAGGCTTCCCGAACCGCCCTGGGTTGCACAGCCAACCATTACTTGGGTTGAAGCCAAAATGGCTATGAAGAATGCAGTCCAGCTTGAGGTTCTTTTGGGCATGATTGATGTCCCGCTTATCGTTCCGCTTGCAGGGTGGCCTGGTCGGTCTCCTGCCCACTCTTTGAAAAAAAACGAATCGCACGCTGGGTACGATCTTTCACTTCCCCAGCCAATTGCCCGCACGCAGCGGCAATGTCATCGCCTCGAGTCTTGCGCGTGGTGGTCACAATGCCTCCTGCCAACAGGATTTCTGCAAAAGCACGAATGCGCTCCGGACGAGAACGACGAAAATCAATACGCGAACCACCCACCGAAAATGGGTTGAAAGGGATCAAGTTGATTTTGCACGGAACATCTTGCACCAACGCCAGAAGTTGCCTGGCTTGTGCAGGCGCATCGTTGACGCCGTCGAGCATGATGTATTCGAAGGTAACGAAATCGCGAGGGGCTTTATCAAGATAACGCACGCATGCTGCCATGAGTTCCGACAACGGATACTTCTTGTTCAAAGGTACCAATACGTCGCGCAACTTGTCATCTGGTGCGTGAAGTGAAACCGCAAGCGCAACCGGGCAGGCATCGCGGAGTCGATCCATCATGGGGACCACGCCCGAAGTGGAGAGCGTTACGCGGCGACGGGAAAGCCCATAGGCGTTGTCGTCAAGCATCAGCTTCAATGCCGGCACGACTTGATCGAGATTGAGCAGCGGCTCACCCATGCCCATCATGACGACGTTGGTGACAGGGCGCAAGCCGCCATGGCTGTATGACCCAGTCTGTGACAAGAGGCGGTCAGCCATCCATAGCTGACCGATGATTTCGGCCGTCGACAAATTGCGCGAAAATCCTTGTTTTCCTGTGGAACAAAAAGCACAGTCAACCGCACAGCCAGCTTGCGTGGAGATGCACAACGTACCGCGGTCGTCCTCGGGAATGAAGACTGCTTCGACGGCATTACCTTGACCCACGTCCAGAAGCCACTTCCGGGTCCCGTCCTTCGCAACACGATCACTCACGATGCCCGGGACAGAAATGCAAGCATCCCTGGCAAGCTTCTCTCTCAGCGGGCGGGCGATATCGGACATCTGACCGAAATCGGAAACGTAGCGCTGATGCACCCACTGCGAAACCTGCTTGGCGCGAAAAGGCTTCTCCCCTCGCGCAACAAACCAGTCGGCGAGTTGTTTCCCGTCGAAGTTGAGCAGGTTGACCGTTTCCAAGTGGCAGACGCCTCTAGCGTGAATACACGTTCAGGGCAGGAAAGAAATAGCTGATCTCCCCCCGCGCAGTGTCGGCCGCATCCGATCCGTGCACAGCGTTCGCATCGATACTTGCAGCAAAATCGGCGCGAATCGTCCCGGCGGATGCCTTCTTGGGATCAGTTGCTCCCATAAGATCCCGATTTTTGAGGATGGCGCCCTCGCCCTCAAGAACCTGAATCATGACAGGGCCGGAGATCATGAAATCGACCAAATCCTTGAAGAACGGACGCTCGCGATGAACTGCATAGAATCCTTCCGCTTCAGTGCGGGAGAGGTGCAGCATTCTTGCGGCCACAATCTTGAGTCCGGCATCCTCAAAGCGTTGATAGATCTTGCCGATAACGTTTTTGGCGACGGCGTCCGGTTTGATAATCGAGAGGGTTCGCTCGATGGCCATATCTGAAAAACTCCAATTAAATTAAGGTTTTGGGACGGAAAGCTTAACCAAAAATTATATCAGACTGTGGCAGATTCCGGGTGAAGACAGCGGCAACGAGAACTCATTGGGGGGATGCCAGCAACTCACCTTTTTTGCGCAGAATTTGCCACCCATCATGTATCCAGATCAGGCGCGTGTCATTGCTGGTTCGCTGGAGTCCTTGTACCAACGCGGCGAGTCTGGATTCGGGTGGTGCCCGCAGCCCAAATCTCTCTAGCCAACGGCGCAGCAAATTCTTTAAGCGATGTGGCGGCAAGGCTTGAAGACCTGCGACAGCCAGTGTTCCGGCGCCGAGGCTTACTTTGGCCAAATCCAGATCCGCCAGTTCTTCGCACAAGACAGAAGCATCCGCAAGATTGCGCGCCGAGCGGCCGATGGTTGAGAGGGCGTGGGGAAAAGCGGCTTCGAGGACCGGCATTACCCTCTTACGCAGGCGATTTCGGGTAAGCGACTCATCTGCGTTGGACTCATCTTCGACCCACTCAATGTCGTGGGCGAGAGCATAGCGTTCAAGTGCTGAACGGGACAAATCGAGTAGCGGCCGCCAGATCCGGGGAGCTCGCGCCGCTGACCCGGCGATGCGTCCCAGCGCACTCATGCCAGACATGCCTTTGGAGCCGGCTCCGCGCAAGAGTTGAAGCAAGACTGTCTCTGCCTGATCATTGGCGTGCTGCGCCAAGGCAATGACCGACGCCTTCTGTTGACGAAAAACAGCGTACCGAGCTAATCTGGCCTGCTCTTCCAGGCTGCTGCCAGCGGCCCTGCAGACTGCGACTTTCCGAACGGTTAACGGGACATCAAGCTCTCTGCACCAATCCCGGCAATGCCGTGCCCACTGGTCCGCATGCGGGCTTAACCCATGATTTACGTGAAGTGCGCGAAGACTCAAACGATCCCGTAGTTGTGGTGCAGTGCGAGATGCATGCAGCAGATGCAAGAGCACGGACGAATCACACCCCCCCGAAAGCGCAACGCAGACATCCAACCGATCCAGGCAAGTTGCCCTAGCAAGCTGATCAAGCCAGTGCACCATAAGAGTGGTGCCTAGCGCAGTTTTAGGTGGTGACTTCCTCAAATTTTCCGTATCGCATCACACGTTGGTGGCGCGCTTCAAGCAGCTTGCCTACTGGGACGTCCGACAGTTGCCGAAGGGATTCCCCGAGCGCCTTTTTGAGGGTTGCCGCGATGGCATCGGGATCGCGGTGCGCGCCACCCAATGGCTCAGGAATGATTCGATCGATCAATCCAAGCGCCTTCAGCCGGGACGCAGTAATGCCAAGCGTTTCTGCCGCCTCCGGCGCCCTTTCGGCGCTCTTCCAGAGAATCGATGCACAGCCTTCAGGCGATATGACCGAATACGTGGAATACTGCAGCATCAAGACCACGTCACCCATGGCAATCGCCAACGCCCCCCCCGATCCGCCTTCTCCAATCACAGTTGTGATGATCGGGACTTTCAGTTCCGCCATCGCATAAAGGTTATGACCGATCGCTTCAGATTGACCTCGCTCTTCCGCACCGATTCCCGGGTAGGCCCCCGGCGTGTCGACAAACGTGAACAAAGGCAACTTGAACTTCTCCGCAGTTCGCATGAGGCGCAATGCCTTGCGATATCCCTCAGGACGCGGCATGCCAAAATTGCGGTAAGAGCGTTCCTTGATATCCCTTCCCTTTTGATGCCCCATGATCATGCAGGCAGTACCGTTGAACCGTGCCATTCCTGCCACGATCGACGGATCATCAGCATAAGACCGATCTCCATGTAGCTCGTGAAAATCGGTAAACATCGCCCGAACGTAGTCCAGCGTATAGGGGCGCTGAGGGTGGCGTGCCACCTGTGAGACCTGCCAGGACGTCAGTTTTGTGTAGATCTCTTTGGTAAGCGACTGACCCTTCTTCTTCAGTCGGTTGATCTCCTCCGAAATATCGACCGCCGAATCGCCTTGCACAAACTGCAATTCCTCGATCTTCGCTTCCAGTTCAGAGATCGGTTGTTCAAAGTCCAGAAAAGTTGTTTTCATGCTCGACCTAATACTCAACCGGAAAAGGATCCAGGCTTCGCCACATGTACCAAGTGCCCACAGAACGCCACGGCGCCCAATTTTCCCCAACTTCCCGCAGCTCGCTTAGGGTAACAGGTTCACCCGAAAAATAGTGCAGGCTGACCGCCTTCCGCAAACCCAAATCGTCCACGGGGAAAACATTCGGCCGCATCAGATTGAACATGAGGAACATCTCGGCGGTCCAGCGGCCAATGCCGCGGATGCCGGTAAGCGCCTTGATGATGGTTTCGTCATCGAGAGCAGCCCAGTCCTTTGTCTGCACACCACCCTGTTTGAAGTGTCCCGCCAGGTCGAGCAGATATTCAGCCTTGCGCTGGGACAAGCCGCACTCGCGCAGGCGCTCCGGCTTGGCACGGGCCAGGCGGTCCGGCGTAAAGTCCGGGTAGACGGCGAGCACACGGTCCCATACTGCTTGCGCGGCGGCCACCGAGATTTGCTGCCCAACAATCGATCTGGCCAAAGTGGAAAAAGGATCGCCCCGCGAAACCAGCGAGCCCGTGTCGTGACGAGCAATGATGCGCTTCAAAATGCGGTCGCACTTCATCAAGTCGCGCTTGGCTTCGACCCAGTAATCTGGGGACGCAGCTTTATTCCGTGCTCGGTTGGCCATCAGTGAACAGTGCGAAGCGGCAAGTTGACTAGCAGGTTCTGCGGTTTGAGGCGCAACTGGTGGTTCTCATCCATCGACAAGGCGAGGTAAACGGGTTGCCCCCCCAATTCAGGCAGGGCTACGCCTGGATCACGAAAGGTCAGTGACATCAGCGCGAGAACGCGGCTGGACTGCTCATAATCGGGGGATGGCGTCACCCCATTATAAAGATCGTTAAGCAGACTTGTAGAGTGTCTGTCAAGGCCGCAAAACCAGCGCATCCGCACATTGTCGATGGATCGTAGAGGCGTGACCGCTACTTCAATCCCAAAAAAGTGCTTTGTCCAGCGCTGCAACACTTCACACAGCGCATTGAGGCCGGCTCGGCCGAAGTTGATTTGAAAGGCGGTGTCGTGGCGTTCGTCGCGGGACCAATAAAGATCAGCATTGTCGCGGTCGATCACGTCTAGCTCGATCGGACGCAACGCGGTTTGCGCTTCAGACAGCAGTCGACCAATACTGCCAAAGTGACTACCATCTCGAGAGCGTTGCGCCTGGAGCGCAACCGTCTCTTCATCTGCCAAGACGATTCTGCCATCATCGACATGCACCCGCTGCTCGCGGAACAGCAACTCCGCCGAACGCGCAAGCAAACCATCCTCCGTGCCGTCAAGCATGTTGCGTGATATGGCCTGTGCCATCTGATCGACGAACAGAGGCGGCAGTCCGCTCGTTGAGAAATCGCGCGCGGAACCGTCTGCAGCTCTGAATAGGGACAGATAGCAGGCCTCAACCGTACCGGCGTGTACCAGCAAGTCACGGAAATGCACAACAATCCGATAGCTCTCGCGCGCGTCTGGATCTGCAATACCCTGCAACTCGAAATCAGCTACCGCACGCCTCGGGTTCTCCATCAGAGCAGCGAACAATGCACGCTCATTGGCACACGAAGTGTCTATCGGTGCTACTTCAGGTCGCGCGAAGTAGGCACGAAGATAGTCATCAGTGACGCGAAGATAACCCCGTGCATCCACTTCCAGAAGATGAAATCCCGAGTGGCGCCAAAAATCGGGCATGGTTAGACTTGTCAGGGTTGGTACGGGTTGCTCGGGACCGAGCGCGGTATAGTATCGCAATACCGACGCGGGGCATTGGCCCAATTTACTTCTCGATTACAACACCATGCAATACGAAATTGCCAGTGCTGAACACATTGGGGATCGAAAGGAGCAACAGGATCGCCTGCTGGTGATGCATCACCCGCTTTTGCCGGGTACAGTGCTGGCGGCCCTCGCTGACGGCATGGGTGGTCACACGGGCGGTGCCCTTGCGGCCCAGGCGGTAGTAGATGCAGTCGCTGATGTGTTTGGGAGTTACGATCCCCAAACCGGAACTCCGCAAGATTGGCTCAAAGCGATGGTTCTGGCGGCACATGACAAGGTCGCTGCTGCAGGCAAGGGGTTTAACCGTGATCCGCGTTCAACCTGTGTGGTTGTGCTTGCACAGCCAGGGCGCATGGATTGGGCGCACTGCGGCGACAGCCGACTTTACGCCTTTCACAAAGATGAGTTCGCGCTGCGTACCGAAGATCACTCGCTGGTGGAGATACTGCTTCAGCAGGGCAAGATCACTGAGGTCGAAGTTCTCACTCATCCTGAGCGGAGCAAGTTGTACTCCAGCCTCGGTGGCCCCGAACCTCCGCAGATCAGCTTTGGCGGATTTGACGCGACACATCCTGATGATTCCGTATTGCTCGCCTCTGACGGCTTATGGGCCTACTTTCGCGCCAAAGAGATGGCCGATCTAATCGAATACCGTACCCTTGAGCAAGCCTGCGATCGTCTGGTGGAACTGGCGAGACGACGCGCAAAAGGCAATGGCGACAATTTGTCGCTGGTGTTGCTGCGTGTGGTCGAGAAGAAGAAACAGGGTCTCCTGAAGTCGATTTTCATGAGCAAGCCTGCTGTGCCCAGCCCGGTCGAAGATGCCAAGCGCTTCATGGTCAAGTATCTCAACACCGTTTTGGGGCCAGAGGCTGAGTCGATTTTGGTCAAGATTGAGAAGTGCAGTTCGGCGCAGGACCTGGACAGCATGATCAACTCTAGTTCTAAAGTCGTAGTGGAGTTGATGGGAAAAGACCGTGCGGAACAGTTTGCCGCACGCGCCCGAGAGTTGATGGCATAAACGGAGTTCTCATGAGCGAGCAGAAGACGCCATTGACCGGCGATAACGATGCCGGACCCAGTTATGACCGCATCCAGCGTGCGGCTGAACTTCTCAAGATTCGCAAATTTGCCCACCCCGCTCCACCCGTTGCGAAGGAGAGTTCCAAACCCGGCGAATCGTTGCCAGCAAGTCAGCCGGAACCCGCGGCTGCCGCTCCCGACACCATTACGCCGGCAGCAGACGACCGCACCATCGTTGATCCGCAGGCGAAAAACAGCGCGGCGAAGGCAGAAGCGTCCCTCCCGTCGGATTATGCTGAATTGAAGCGGCAGGCTCTTGCACGTGCACAATCCCAAATGCCTGCGGAGTCGCGCCTGGCGCTGGTGGCCGGAACCCCGCTTCAGGAGTATCGCATTGAGTGGACGCTGGGCGTAGGCGGTTTTGGCATCACGTATCTGGCGACCGACACCAATCTGGAAATGCAGGTGGCGCTGAAGGAATACTTCCCGAGCGATCTTGTGCGGCGCGAATCCGGTGGCAACGTGAGAGTCAAGCAGCATGACGATGAAGCTGCGTTTCTCGAGGGCCGTGACAAGTTTTTGACCGAATGCCGTACGTTGGCCAAGTTCAATCACCCGAATGTCGTGAAGGTTTCCCGCTTTTTTCAGGCCAACGATACTGCCTACATGGTCATGAACTATGAATCTGGCGACTCGTTCAAGGGCTGGTTGGGTCAAGCCGGGAAAATTGACGAACGACAGTTGCTCAAGATGTTTTTACCATTGCTCGATGGCCTGGATGTGGTTCACCAGGCGGGCTTTCTGCATCGGGACATCAAGCCGGCAAACATTTTTGTTCGCAAGGATGACAGTCTGGTGCTGCTCGATTTTGGCGCTGCACGGCACGCGATTGGCAATCACAGCCGGTCGCTAACAACCATCGTGACGCCCGGCTATGCGCCTTTTGAGCAATATCACTCGCACGGTAAACAGGGGCCGTGGACTGACATCTATGCGCTCGGTGGGGTGCTCTATTGGGCGGTTACAGGGAACAAGCCGGTTGAGGCCCCCGCCCGCATCAAGAACGATGGCATGGTGTCTGCTACCAAAGCCGCGCAGGGACGTTTCAGCCCGTCAGTGCTGGCCGCAATTGACTGGGCTTTGATGCCAGATGAGGGCAAGCGGCCCAAATCGATTGGCGAGTTTCGGCAGGCATTGACGTCTCCCACGCCCGTGGTGGGGTCGGAAACCCCATCCTCCGGTTCCACGCGGACGCAGTCGCGCAGCCAGGCTACCGCACAGGCGCCGGACAAAAAAGCCTGGTGGAAACTGAAGAAATAGGGGGTGACACCTCCTGACAGCACGCCGTTCACGCTTATACAACCGACGGCATGCCACACACCGGACCCACGTAGCGTCACCATCATGCGGCGGCTGCCCAGAGGCTGCATTGCACTCAGCCTACATGGGAGCGTAAAAATGCCAATGTGCGTTCGCGCGCGAGGGACGCTGCCGGAGCATCGTAGGAGCTGCGCTGATCGCAGTTGAACCCGTGATCCGCGGCGTAGATATGCACCGGGAGAGTGGGATGGACGCGCTTGAACGCCTCGACGGAATCGACTGGGATGTGGGCGTCTCGCTCCCCGAAGTGCAGCATCACCGGGCATTTTGGCTGCTCCGCAGACAATCCGGGAATGCCCCCGCCGTAGTACGGAACAGACGCAGCAATCCCGGAAAGGCGCGACGCAGCCAGCCAAGACATTCGCCCCCCAAAGCAGTAACCGACCACGCCGACCTTTCCAGCAGTACTGGCAGCAGCAACGGCTGACGCAACATCCTTGAGGGCATCATCAAGGTTGACCCTTTGCATGATGTCACGCCCGCGCTGCATTGTTTCAGGCGTGTACTGATCCATCATGACTGAACGCTCAATCCGATCAAACAAGGCCGGCGCAATCACCAGATAGCCCTCGGACGCATAACCATCCGCAACCTTGCGTATGTGGTCGTTGACACCCCAAATCTCCTGGATGACGACGATCCCGCCGCGTACCTTGCCGACCGGCTCGGTGCGATAGGCCGATAGGGTGATGCCGTCCGAAGCGGTCAATTCGATCATTTTTCCCATGGAAAACTCCTCAAGACAAACTCGATGAATCCACGAAAACCGTTGTACACCAACGGTTTCCTTCAAAATTCCAAGCGCCGCACCGTCCGTTGGTCTAGGATTCAGACGCCGACATAACGGTGCAACAAATCAGGTTGCCCGCGCAAGTCATTAGAGGAACCAGACCACACAACGCGCCCCTTCTCGACGATGTGATGCGTGTCGGCCAGGCGCAAAAGCGGCCCGATGTTCTTGTCGATAACGATGATGGTTTGACCGAGTGCCTTTAATTTGCCCAGGCAATCCCATATCTCCTTGCGAATTAAGGGGGCAAGACCTTCAGTAGCCTCGTCAAGAATCAACAGCCGCGGATTGGTCATCAATGCTCGGCCAACCGCCAGCATTTGTTGTTCGCCGCCTGAGAGGTTGGCGCCGAGGTTGCGTTCGCGTTCCTTGAGTCGCGGGAAGAGCGCATACACCTTGTCCAGCGTCCAAGGGTTAGCAGCGGCACGACGATTGTTGGCCGTCGCCACCAGATTCTCGCGGACGGAAAGATTGGGGAAAACCTGGCGCCCTTCCGGCACCAGGCCAAGACCCAACTGGGCTACCCGATACGAGCGTAGGGTGTGTAGCGCATGACCGTCGAAGGTAATCGATCCGGCGCGTGGCTTGATGATGCCCATGATGCTCTTGACCGTGGTGCTCCGCCCCATCCCATTTCGCCCCAGTAGGGTGGCGACCTCACCTTCCCGCAATTCAAACGACATGCCAAACAGCGCCTGACTAGTGCCATAGAAGGCGTCGACGTTGCTGACTGACAGGAGCGACGTGGTCATGCCATCTCCTCCTGATCACCAAGATAGGCATCCTTGACGGTGGGATTGTTTCGAATCACGTCGGGAGTATCACAGGCGATCACCCTGCCATACACCAAAACGGAAATGCGATCAGCCAGTGCAAAAACCGCATCCATATCGTGCTCGACCAGCACCATGGCGTATTGGCCCTTCAAGCGATTCAAAAGCGCAATCATGGCTTCAGACTCGGCCTGGCTCATCCCGGCCATGGGCTCATCCAGCAGCAGAAGCGTGGGCGAGGTTGCCAATGTCATGGCGAGTTCCAGCTGGCGGTGTTCGCCGTGCGCCATTTCGCCCACCATAGCGTTTGACCGATCTGCCAAACCCACCAGCTCCAACGCCTTACGCGCCGGTTCAGTCAATCGTTCATCGCTGACCACCGGCGTAAGGAACGAGAAGCTGTGGCCTGCATGGCTCTGCACTGCAAGCATGACGTTTTCGAGGGCAGTAAAGTCGCGAAATACCTGGCTGATCTGATAGGAACGCCCCAACCCAAGCAACGAACGCGCGGATACCGACTCACCGGCAATATTCCGGCCGTTGAAAAGAATGACCCCTTGATCCGGCTGCAATTCACCCGCAAGTTGCGAAATCAGCGTGGTCTTGCCTGCTCCGTTCGGACCAATGATGGCGTGGATCTCTCCTGGACGCACCTCAAGTTCGACGTGATCGGTTGCCACCAGCCCGCCAAACCGCTTCACCAATCCAGTAATGGAAAGAATGGCGTTCATTTGCCGCCTTTCCCGGACCTTTGGCGCTCTCCCAAATAGCCGTAGATACCCCGTTTGGCGTATAGGACGACCAGGATCACGAATATCCCGATTACGAATTGCCAATGCTTGCTGACCAGTTCCTCAAGTGGGGCATATACGCCGGGCTTCCATCCTTGCAGTACCTCTTCAAGCAGAAGCAGCACAATCGCACCGACCACCGGCCCGAACAGGGTGCCCATTCCACCCAGCACGATAATGACGATCAGCTCGCCCGAGACACTCCATTGCATGAACGATGGGGATGCAAATTTTGTGAAATTTGCAAGAAAGAAGCCAGCCAGCGTACAGACCAGGGCCGACACAACATAGGCTGCCAATTTGTACCGAAAAGTCGGGAAACCGAGCGCAAGCATTCGCCTTTCATTGGACTTGATGCCTCTCAGGCAGAATCCAAAGCGCGCACCCAGCATGCGATGGAACATCCAAAGTGCACCAACCAGGGAAGCGAAGATGGCGTAGTAGAGAACCACATTGCTGCCCAGATCGAAAAAGCCCATATTGCTGCGTGCATCAATCGTCAGTCCGTCGTCACCGCCGTACTGCTTCAGACTGATCGCCAGAAAGTAACCCATTTGCGCGAAGGCCAGCGTAATCATGATGAAGGTCATGCCACCGGTTCGCACTACCACGGCGCCAATCAGTGTTGCGAATACCAGACAAACTGCGAAGGCTGTGGCCAGATGCAGCCAGCCGTTGGTGATGCCGTGAAATGACAGGACGCCAACGGCATACGCCCCCAGGCCCATATACAGAGCATGACCAAAGCTGACCAAGCCGCCAAAACCAAGGATGAAATTGAGCGCTAGCGCCGCCAGCGCGTAAATCATGATGCGCGAAAAGAGCGTCAAATAAAACGGCTGGCCGGCCCACGCGGCCCAGACTGGCAAACCTGCCAGAAACAGCATCACCAGTGCTGCCAGAATCACTCGCGGGCTTCTAAACTCAACCATGTTTCACCGGAAACAAGCCCTGCGGCTTTACCGCTAGAACCACTGCCATCAGCAAATAGATGAGCATTGAGGCAATCGCTGGCCCTGCTGCCTGCGCCAGCGAGCGCTCCATGCCCATCTGCAAGATCAAGGGCAAGAACGCACGCCCGACCGTATCGACCAATCCGACAATCAGGGCACCGAAGAAGGCCCCTCGGATCGAACCGATGCCGCCCGTTACGATCACCACGAGGGTCAGGATCAGCACAGGCTCACCCATACCTGGTTGCACTGACAGAATCGGCCCTGCCATCAACCCGGCCAGCCCTGCCAACCCCGCCCCCAGTGTAAACACCATGGAATTGAGAAATTTGATGTCAACGCCGAGAGCAGAGACCATTTCAGCGTTTGATGCCCCGGCACGAATTAGCATGCCGAGCCTGGTTTTGTTGATCAGAAGGTAGAGCCCCAGAGCGACCACCAACCCCGCTGCAATGAGCGCAAACCGATAGGAGGGATAGTTGAGCCCAAACAAGTTGACCTGCCCGGAGAGGGCTTCGGGTGCATTCATGTAAATGGATGAAGGGCCCCAAACGTACCGCACGACTTCGTTGAAGGCGAGAATCATGCCGAACGTGGCGAGCACCTGATCCAGGTGGTCCCGCGCATAAAGCTTCGTCAGGGTCAGCCGTTCGATCAGTAGTCCCAGTACCATCGAACCCACCACTGCGATGACGCCCGCCGCAATAAAGGAGCCGGTCTTTGCAAATGCGGCTGCGGCAAAATAGGCACCCATCATGTAGATGGATCCATGGGCAAGATTGACAAAGTTCATGATGCCGAAAACCAAGGTCAATCCTGCGGCCAGCAGGAATAGCAATATCCCCAGTTGCAAGCCGTTCAGCACTTGGGTGAGAAACAGACCCCAGGTCATCGGTTCATCCGCTTTCTACGCCGTGCCCGAAAAACAAAGCGGAGGATGACTTCTCATCCTCCGCTTTGAATGGGTGCACGATTATTTCATCGGGCACTTGTCAAAATAGCCATCCTTGTCCGCCTTTAGCGGGGTGGCAACGGTCTTGAGGGTGTAGCGGCCCTGGGCATCCTTGATGGCTTCAAACACATGCAGATCCTGAATCGGAAAGTTGTTGGTATTGAACTTGAAATCGCCTCTAACCGATTTGAAATCAGCAGCCTTGAGTGCAGCCTGAAAAGCCTTCTTGTCAGCTACATTGCCTTTGACCTTGGCAATGGCCGAATCGAGCAACATGGCCGAGTCATATGCCTGCGCGGCATACTGCGACGGAATGCGCTTGTACTTGGCCTCAAAGTCGGTGACAAACTTTTTATTTGCCGCATTATTGAAATCAGGCCCCCAGAAGGTGCCGTTAATGACGCCCAACGCAGCATCGCCCTGTGCCGGCAGATTGATGCCGTCCGTCGTGGAAGTATTTAGGAGCGGGATCTTAGCCTTCAGTCCAGCCTGTGAGTACTGTTTCACGAAGTTGACTCCTAGCCCGCCGGGATAGAACACGAACACCGCGTCGGGATTGGCCGCCTGCACCTGCGCCAGCTCAGCAGAGTAATCCTGTTGTTGCAACGAGGTATAGATTTCGTTGGCCAAAGGCGTTTTGTAATAGCGCTTGAATCCGGCGACGAAGTCTTTGCCGGCCTGATAGTTGGGCGCCATCGCCACGATCCTCTTGTACCCCTTGTCGCTTGCGTACTTACCAACCACTTCAGCCTGTTGGTCGTTCTGCCATGAGGTTGAAAAGAAAAAAGGCGAGCATTGTGCACCGGCAATGGGGGACGGGCCCGCATTTGAACCGATCAGGAATACCTCCTTTTCGGTGATCTTCTTGTGGATTGCCATCATTACGTTGGAGAAGGTCACGCCGGTGATGATCGGCACTTTGTCACGTTCGATCAGTTTATCGACGATCTGCACGGCCACTTCGGGTTTGAGTTGGCTATCTTCCCGCAAGATTTCCACCGGGACCCCTCCCAACCTGCCGCCATTGGCCTGCACAACCATCATGAAGGCATCGTACTGATCCTGCCCCAATGCCCCTTGTGGACCAGAGAGTTCCGCGACGAAACCGATCTTGATCGGAGCCTGCGCCTGTACAGCCGAAGCCCCCACCAGGGCAAGCGCGAAAAGCAATGATTTGACGATCATCTAGTTGTCTCCTTTGGTATACGAAGTCGTGAATCGATTACTCTACAAGTATAACTAAACCCGAATTCAAGAATACATGGATGGCGCCAGAACGCAGGCGCGCCTGACGCCTCGGCCATCGCCGGATTCGCCTGGCAAAGGCACGGCAAGGCCGTCCCCACATCAAGACAGGGAGGCCACCGTCGCTCGCGCCATCTGATAGCGTGCCATTGCCTGAAGTTCGGCAAGGGAGCTGGCAGGTGCTGATTTGGCCAGACGCGCCAACCGTTCCAATGCAACCGGCAATGTGCCTCGGGTCGCTAAACCTTCGAGCACCTTATCGGCATTCTCCGGGTCATTGCAGACGAGAACCATGTCGCAGCCGGCGTCAAGTGCTGCTGCGGCACGCGCATCGTAACCGCCGGCAACGCTGGCGCCCTCCATCGACAAATCATCGCTGAAAATCACGCCGTCAAAGCGATAGGCGCCACGCAGGATCTCCTGTAGCCATGTGCGCGAAAAACCTGCTGGTCGCGAGTCAACGGCCGGATAAATCACGTGTGCGGGCATCACCGACGACAAACCAGCAGGAATCAACTGCCTGTAGGGCAGCATGTCGTCCGCCTCGATGGCTGCGTAGTCGCGCTCATCCACTGGTACTTCATGATGCGAATCAGCGCGAATGTAGCCATGTCCGGGAAAGTGCTTGCCACACGATGCCAGGCCACCTTCGGACAGGCCCCGCTGCAATGCTGCCGCAAGTGCCGCCACGATGTGTGGATCGCGATGAAAAGCCCGGTCGCCGATCACGCCACTCTCGCCGTAATCCAGGTCGAGCACTGGTGTAAAGCTCAGATTCACCCCGCAGGCACGTAACTCGGCGGCCAGGACGTAACCGCAGTCCTTGGATGCCTTCAATGCGGCATCTTCATCGACATTCCATAACGTGCCTAGCTTGCGCATTGCCGGAAGCGGGGTAAAGCCATCGCGAAAACGCTGCACCCTGCCCCCTTCATGATCGACCGCGATGATGAATTGGCTGCCACGGAGCGCACGAATCTCCGCTGTCAGCGCGCACAGCTGCGGCACAGACTCGTAATGCCTTGCGAACAGGATCACTCCCCCAAGCTGCGGGTGCATCAACCGTTTGCGGTCAGAATCGTTGAGCGTTGTGCCTTCGACGTCGGCAATTACGACGCCAAGAGGTAGCGTACCAGCCATTGTTCAGGGTCCTTTTTCCAGAATCACAAACGCCACGGCGTGTGTACGCTCATCGGAAAGCGAAACGTGCGCCGCGGCAATGGATTTGGCATCGAGAAGTGCGGCCAGTTTCGCGCCATATTCCAGATGCGGGCGCCCAACAGCATCATTGATCACCGACAGCTGGTGCCACGTATTGGCCTCGGAGGGGGCTTCGCCCAGAGCTTTGAAAAATGCCTCCTTGGCAGCAAAGCGCTTGGCTGCGTAAGGAGCCAGATCGGTCATCTGCGCACACACACGCATTTCCAGATCGCTCAGAATTCTGCGCGCGAATTTTCCCGAGTGACGATCGAGCGCCCTGCGAATGCGCTCCACCGCAACGATATCCGTGCCAATGCCGTGAATGCGCATGCGTTCTCAGGAAGCAGCGCGCATGGCGGCACGAATATAGATTGCCATCGACATCAAGGTCAGCAACGCAGCCAGGCCGATAAACCACGTGCCCAATATCTGGGCATCAAACAGGCCTAGAAAATTATCATGAAACAACAAGAGCGGGATCGCGATCATCTGCACAATCGTCTTGATCTTGCCGAGCGAATTGACAGAGACCGAGGCTGACGCGCCAATGTGCGCCATCCATTCTCTCAGGGCAGAGATCGCAATTTCACGCCCGATGATGACGAGGGCGATCAGGGTATCACAGCGCCCGAGATTGACCAAAATAATCAGAGCTGCAGCCACCATCAGCTTGTCCGCAACCGGGTCGAGAAACGCACCAAAAGCCGATTGCTGGTTCAACTTGCGCGCTAGCCAGCCGTCCAGCCAATCGGTGATCGCTGCCAGAACAAACATGAACGTGGCGGCCTGGTTCTTTTCATGCGCCAACATCCAGCTATCCGGGAGGTAGAAAATGCCTACTACCAGCGGGATCAACACGATCCGCAGCCAGGTCAGCAGATTAGGTATGTTGACAGTCATGACTCTTGGGGGGCCAATTACCTGACTTCCTCGACGCGCAGAAAGATCCTGCGATCTAGAGCACCCGCTTCGGACGACCGTGCCAAGATTCCCGAACCCTCACTGGCGCGCGACTGATTGATTCCTCCCACCTCGATCCATTCGCCCAGCCGACCAGTGACCGTACTAACCGACCGGTTTGTATTCGCACTTCCCGGCCCCAAATCGGCAGGAGTCTCCCGTCGCGTGCTGATATCGAGTGTTACGGACTCGCCGTTGACCCGGGGGGTCACGAAAAATCCCGAAACGATGTCACGCGGTGTAAAGGACTCCTGTACGACCACTCCATTTACTGTCCGCGTCACCGTTTGATTGCGAAGCATCTGGCTGGAACCCGTCTGAATCTGCGCCGGAACCCCTTCTTGAGTGCGAATCTGTTGGGACAGGTTGTCCCTTCCTTGGGCTGCACTGTCAATGATGTTCCCTGTCACACGACTAGCACCCGGGGCGAGAAGGACATTCGCCTCGGCCACGCTGCGGGAATCGCGCGAATCGGCGTCTTGTCGGACCGTGATGAGCAACTGACGAGCGGCACGGTCCAGGCTGGCAACCACCTGGCGAATCTGCGCCAGATTCCCGGGAGAGGTGCGCACAATCAACTGGAACCCCGTGCCCGTCACGGCACCTCCCTGGTCTAGAAGCGGCCTTATGATCGGGATGAGCTGATCCGCGGGGCGGTGGCGCAGCTGTAATATCTCCACGCCCTGAGCTTGCAACTGCGGCGTTGCAGTCCACGCAGCCAAGAAAAGAAGGAGTACACGGCGCTTCATTGGATAGGCGAAAAGTCAGGCTGGAATGTCGGGAATGAGCCGCATTTCAAGAAGGGTAATGGTATCTTTGAGCTGCAGCTTGCGCTTCTTGAGACGCCGCAATTGCAACTCGTCACGATTCGGCATCTCGTTCACCTGGGCAATGACCGCATCCAGGTCCCGGTGCTCGATTTGCAATTCAACGATCCGACGTTGAATCGCCTCGATGTCTTCTGCCGTCAGCATATTGCGAGTTCTCCATGTTCATCCGCATGATACACGCCCTAATCTGGCTGCCACTTTGTGTCTGTAGTATTGCCCTGTCAACGCAGACGCAGGCAAACCAGGCGGTGCCGTGGGTGGTGATCGATCGTCTGGAGCTGAAACCGCCGATCGCTGACCACACTGCCGCCATTGAACTCGAGGCCGTGCTCATAGAGGGAGTTGGGTGGCAAGAAGCGGAGGTGACGGAAGCCATTCTTGCGGCGAGCAAGATTTTGCAACAGTGCGGTGTCAGGCTGGCGCGCTTGCAGACAACACGGGTTCGCGTATCGGCCGACTACCGCCACTTGCACACGCCGTACTCGCGCCGCCTGGCTGCGGGGCTGGCTATTGGGCGCCCCGCCCTCTTCTTCGTCGATGATACCCGGCACCAGCCTGCCTTCGACGCCGAGGCATTTGGAACGGGAAATACCCGTTCACGCCCCGAACTGCGGCATACGGCCTGGTTCACCCGTGCTACCCCCCACCTTGCATCCGCAATCGCACATGAACTTTTCCATGTACTTGCAGACTCGGGGGCGCATCACAGCGATGTCGGAAACCTGATGTTCCCTGAAACGGCGGCCAACCGGCATCGGCTCGATCCTCCGCAATGTGCAAAGCTGCTTGAAGAATCCCGAAAAAACAACCTATTACGAGAACATTAGTAGCTATAATCTAGCATCATGCCCATCAGAATCGAAGCCGGAACCGGACAGCACATTGGCGACCGGTCAGAACAGCAGGATCGACTGAAGATCATCCCGAGCAAGAAGGAGCCCGGGGTGATCCTGATCGTGGTTGCCGACGGCATGGGTGGTCACACTGGCGGTGCGATGGCGGCACAGCAGGTCATCTCGACTGCCGAGCAGATCTTTTCCAACTTCAGTTCGCTTGAGGATTCCCCCCAGAAGCTGTTGACCAGCATCATCCATGAATCCCACCTGATCATCACGCTTTCGAGTTACACCAGTGAACAGGAGCCGCACAGCACCGTCGTGCTGATGCTGCTGCAGAAGGACCGCGCCGATTGGGCGCACGTCGGGGACAGTCGTCTGTACCATTTTCGTGGCCAGACTCTGGTACAAAGGACACGAGATCACTCGTATGTCGAGCAACTCTTCCGCGAGGGCAAGATCAAGGAAGAGGATATGGAGCGCCATCCCAACAAGAACATTCTGGTGCATTGCCTGGGTGCTGCCAACCCACCCTTGATCGACTTTGGCGGCACCGAAAAACTGGAGCCGAATGACACGTTCATTTTGTGTAGCGATGGCTTATGGGCCTATTTCACTGACTATGAAATGGGCTCGATTTTGGCATCCTGTCCGCCGCGTGTAGCCAGTGAACAGCTTATCTCGCTGGCACGTGCGCAGGGAAACGGACGAGGAGACAACATTTCCGTTGCGATCGTCAAACTGACGTACTTCGAGGAAGAGAAGCCGAAACCCCCGCCGCCGCCGCCGCCGCGCCCGAAGCCTGCCGCGCCAGCGGTCACCGCAAAGCCGGTTGCGCCTCCGCCAGAGCCAGAGAAAAAGAAGGGCATGTTCGGCAAGTTGTTTGGGAAAAAATAAATGGCAGCAATGGGTTGCGCAGCATAATTAATCAGAAGTATCATCCCACTACTGGGATGTAGCGTTGAAAGCTCAGACATCGCCGCATACGAAAGAGCCGCGAATCGTCCGATTTCTGATGAAGTCACGTTGAGGAGGGATTCATGAAGAAGATTCAGGCGCAATCTGTCGGTTTAATCGCCGCGCTGCTGTTTTCATGTGCCGCCGGTGCACAGGATAAAGGCGCCGCGCCACAGGCGGCGCAACAGCAGACACCAGCCGCAGGGGCCGGGCAAGCCGCCGGCCCGGCGCCCGATGCACCCAAAAAGAAGCGAATTGCCAAGCGCCCCCCCAAGCCTGCCTGTACCAAGCTGGATGATCCGTGGGACAACTTGTGCGACGTTCAGAAAAAAGCTGCACTGGCATGCCAAGACCTGCCCGAAGCCAAGAAAGAGGCCAAGCGTAGTCGCAAGGGGGAAACTCCTGCTGCACCAGGCGTCAACCAGCGCCAGCAGTGCATCGAAAGCTACATGCGCAACGTTTGAATCGGACCTATCGACACAAAACGCCCGCCATCGCGGGCGTTTTTACTTTGGAGCAAGCTCTGCCGGCTTCGATTGTTTCGCCGCAACCGCAGCCTCTTTCTCCTTCGCCCGTCTGGTGATTTCGGCCACCTTGGCCTCGTGCGCCCGGGCTCGCTCCGCACGCTCGTTCCGAGCAGCCGCGTCTTCTAATTCCCTCTTTTTCCTCGCCTCAATACGTGCGGCGATCCGCCGCTGCTCTTCAAGCGCACGCTTCTCCCTGTCAACGGCGCCACGCTCAAAATCCCGCTGCGCGGTCTCTTTGCGCGCGATCTTGGCCTGGTGACTGCGCACTGATTCTTCGCGCTCGCCCCTGCGCTGATTGCTCAGTTCTGTTTCAGACGCTTGCCGCGCCGCCCGCCGTTCGTCGGCCTCGCGCGCGGCATCCTGCCTTTTGAAATCGCCTGCCTGAACTTCCACGGCACGAATGCGATCGAGTTGGTCCTGATGGTTGTTTCTGGCAGACACAAGACAAGGGTCCGCCCAGAACTTTTCGTGGCATTTCTTCAGTTCAAGGTCGTACCAACGCTCCTGTTGCATGCGTGCTCTGGCCGCTGCCGCCAATGCCTCGTCCGCCTCGGACAGGGAACGAATCGTCCTGGCGGCAAAAGGTTCAATGGCCCCCTGCTCCTGCCCCATGCAAACCCACGGAGTCAGCAACAAAAACGCCGCAACCCGCAGACCCAATCGCATGGTCAGCGCTGATTCGCAATGGGCCAAACCGGCAATCAGGCTTTCTTCGCAGGCGGTGCCTTCCTGCACCCCAGAGAGACGCCCTTCGCGTTCTTCGTATAGAAGTACGTTGTCCCCGTCGGGCACTCTGCAGATTTTTCCGGCTTCTTGGCGTCGCTGGACCCCGTGCAGGTGTAGGCCCCGGTCTTGCTATCCACAGATTTGCTGTTAAGTGCATAACCTTCAGGACACGTAGGAGCCACCTTGGCAGCCATCGGCGCCGCCCCGGAAGTAGCGGCAGCAGGTTTCGGCGCTTCGGCCACGATAACGGTCGCTTTCGACTCGCCGGTGCAGCCGAATGCGGACCCGTCCCTGCCCCCCTTCGCCACAACCGTGTAGGTTCCGGCCTTGCTGTAAGCCTTCATGAAACTGCGCGGGAAATTGTCCCTGCCAGCGTTCATCTTGGTCACGTCCACATCCCCGTTGCCGTATTCAACGCGCAATCCGCAAATGCCCTCGTCTTCCCCGCTTACAGTGACCTTGACCTGCTGGCCAACAACTGCATTGGCAGGCTCGACTTTGACACCCGAAACGTTGCCAGCCGAAGCGCAGGCTGCAAACGAAAAAATGCCGATGGCAAACGTCAAGCGACTGAAAGAGGCATTGTGGTGCACCATTTTGATTCTCCTTGAAGCAGGTGTAATGGAAAGACAGACACAGTCCTGGCAAACAACACTGTTCCTGCCACTTCATTGTAGCTCTCGCTACTCTGTGGCCGCTCCCTGGCAGGCGTGAACGCTGGTCTGGCTTTTGGGGGGGCAAACGCGCAAGGATGCCCTTGAGTTCAGGCCAACTCCCATACCGCAGGTTTCTTGATCTGCTTGGCGATGGATGCCAAGCCTGCAGCATGCGCTTCATGTTCGTCTTTCGACGCAGAAATCACGAATGTTTCGAGCCGATCAAGAATCACATCCGGCGAAGCCTCAGTATTTCCGGTTTCTTCCTCATCAATCATCAGCCCATTCTGCCCGCGTGTCATCGCCAGATAGACTTCGGCCAACAGCTGGCTATCGAGCAGCGCGCCGTGCAAGGTGCGATGCGCATTTGAAATACCGTAGCGGTCACAAAGCGCGTCCAGGTTGTTGCGTTTGCCGGGATGCGCTTCCTTGGCCATTGACAAGGAATCGGTAACCAATGCCACATGCTGGCGAAAAGGCGGCTGCGATGTGCGAGCCAGTTCGGCATCGAGGAATGCCAGATCAAACGGGGCGTTGTGGATGATGACTTCGGCATTCGCTACGAATTCCATCAACTCGCCGGCAATATCGCCAAATTTCGGCTTGTCCGACAGGAATTCGCGTGTCAGCCCATGGACCTCAAGCGCGGCTTCATCACTGTCCCGTTCGGGATTGAGGTAGCGGTGAAAATTCCTTCCACTGAAGCGGCGATCGACAAGTTCAATGCAACCGATCTCGACGATCCGATGGCCCTGCGCGGGGTCAAGACCTGTGGTTTCGGTATCCAGAATAATCTGTCGGAGTGCCATGAGGAAGTCTGATGTGAAACGCGCTTTCCGTGACAGCGGATCTTAGCCGGAATGCGGCAACTTCATGCCGGAACGGCAGGTGTCTTGGGGCGTGCAAGTGGTGTTTCGATGATGGGCAGATGTACGAGAGCCGCAAAGACGCCGAAGCCAGCTGCGATCAGCCATGCCAGGTTGTAACTCCCGGTTGCGTCAAACAGCGCGCCGCCCATCCATGCTCCCAGGAAGCTGCCAATCTGATGCCCAAAAAACACCATACCGGCGAGCATGGAAAGATACTTCACACCAAAAATCTGCGCTACCAGGCCATTGGTCAAGGGGACGGTCGACAGCCATAGGGTCCCCATGACGAGCGCAAACACATACACGCTCCACGGTGTCAGCGGAACCGCAAGAAAAACAAGAATGGCAGCCGCACGCAAGCTGTAGATGGCGGACAGAAGATATCGCTTAGGCCGTTTTGCGCCTTGCATGCCCCACCAATAAGTGCCCGCAATGTTTCCGATGGCAATCAAGGCCAGCGCGGTCACGCCCACATTGGCGCTCATCCCCTGATCACGCAGATAGGCAGGCAGGTGGACCCCGATAAACACCACCTGCAGCCCGCACACAAAATAGCCCAGACAGAGCAACTTGAAACTCTTCTCGCCCCAAGCCTCCTGTATGGCAGCCTTGACGGATTGCTGCGGTCCGCTGGTGTCGGTAAGTCGTCCGGGTTCTGTCAACGCGATGGCAACCGGTGCGATCATGACCATCAGGATGGCCGCCACGATCAGGGAACTTTGCCAGCCATACGCGCTGATGATCCACTGCAGCAGCGGCGTCAGGTAAAACTGGCCGGCCGCACCCAGGGCTCCGGAAATGGCCAGCGCCTGCTGCCGGCGTGCCGGCTCGACAGCACGCCCCACCACACCGGAGATGACGCCGACGGTGCAGCCCCCTTGTGCAATACCGATGATGACCCCCCCTGTGAGCGCCAGCATCAGAGGCGTGGTCGACCACTCCATTCCCCACAGACCGAGCGCGTAAAGGATGCAAGTGGCGGCGATCACCCGACCTGCACCGAACTTGTCTGCCAGCATTCCGAGAATCGGTGCGCTGACTCCCCACATGATGTTCTGCATCGCCATGGCGAAGCCGTAGGCCTCACGCGTGAGGCCCAGGTCGCCGGTCATCGGCTTGAGAAACAGACCCATGCCATGACGAATGCCCATTGAAAAATTGACGATCAGCGCGCCAGCCAGCAACACGATGATGGGAGTACGCCAGTTCTTGTCCATGGATTCCTTGAGCGGTTACTAGTTACTAATATCAGCCAATTATGGGGTGATCCAGCCTGATCGTCAGGCTGCTGCCATCGCGCGCGGCGGAGGTGCTTCCTTGATCGGCAGGTGGATCAAGGAAGCTGCAAGCGCCAGAATGATGTCCAGATACCACATCCAGTCATAGCTGCCGGTCGATTCAAACAGCTTGCCCCCCAGCCAGGCACCGAGGAAGCCTCCAATCTGGTGTGACAACATCACCATTCCGAACAGGGTCGCCATGAAGCGCATGCCGTGCAGTTTGGCAACCAGCCCCACGGTAGGTGGCACTGTCGCCAGATAGGTAAAGCCGATGACAACCGCAAAAACGAGAAACGTCGCACTGGTTTTGGGGGCCGCCAGAAATGCGAGCACCGCAACCGCACGGGCGGCGTACAGCAGGGACAAGATCGACTTCATGCGCCAGCGTCCGATTGCCCAGCCTGCAGCAAAACTTCCAGCAATGTTGAACAGGCCGATCAACGAAAGCGACCACGCTCCCACCTCCGGTGGCAATTGACACGCCGCCACCACACCCGGCAAGTGCGTCGCGATGAAGGCCACGTGAAAGCCGCAGACGAAAAATCCACAGGTCAGGTACACGAAACTTGGATCGTGCCAGGCATCCTTGACCGCTTGCTGCAGCGTCTTCTGTTCCGGGACGCTGGCTGCGGTCGGCCCCGGCATGGCGGGCTTGCCGCGAAGCACCCATGCCAGCGGCAAAACCGTCAGCGCCAAGAGACCTAGGCTGATCATTGCACCGATCCAGCCCAAGCCGCCACTGAGCAGTTGTGCGATGGGCACCACCGCAAATTGTCCAAAAGATCCGCCAGCATTGATGAGTCCGTTTGCCATGCCCCGCTTTTCCGCAGGCAGCGCGCGGCCCACCGCGGACATGAGTACCCCCAACCCAGCCATGCCCGCGCCGCCTGCAGCCATCACGCCGATCAACAGGATCAGCATCCACGTTGTGTTGGCGTAAGGCGTCAAGACCGTCCCCGCCATGACCATGATCGAACCGGTCGCGATCACCCGCCCGGTCCCGTACTTGTCCGCAATTGCGCCCGCTATCGGCTGGGTGATGCCCCACATCAACTGGGCGCACGCAAAGGCAAGACTGATGGCGGCGATACCCAGTCCGGTATGGGTGTTCAGCGGACTGATGAAAAGCGCCTGGGATTGGCGAACACCAAAGATAATGGCAAAGATGAAGCCTGCACTGAGTACGAGGTTCCATTGCTTGCGACTCAGGTTCATCTCATTCCCCTTCGGCTTCCGGTGCGTCCAGGTGCGGGAGGATGGCATCTACCAGAGCGTGCAAAACGTCGATGCGCTGGTTGCCTGCCAACTCACGAAGCCGCAGCTGGGCCACCTTCCAATACGGTCGCGCCGCCAGCAGGGCCGCCTCGCCGTCGGGTGTGACCATCACCACTTTGCTGCGAGCATCTGCGCCCGGGATGACGTTGATGAAATTCGCGTCCACGAGTGGCTTGAGGTTGCGCGTCAGCGTCGTCCTGTCGGTATGGAGTTTGAGGGCAAGCTCGCTGAGGGTGGGTGGCATCTCCCCTGGTTTGCGCCTTGCGTGGGCGATCAGGGAGTACTGGGTCACCTTGAGCCCGGAGGGTGCCAGGGCTTGGTCGTATAACTGTGTCACCCGCCGGCTCAAACTGCGCAGCTTGAAGCAACTGCATGAAGACGAAGGCGCAGGGGTGGCGGCGGCGATTGGATTGACGGCTTGCACGTGCACCCACTACACTGGAAGATACGTGCAATTACACCTTTATATGCTTGAGGAGTCAAGTTTTGATGCCAAATCAACCGCATACTGGAGCAATCGTCCGGAACCCCGACCTGCAGCCGTCTTACGGGTCGATCGACCCTGCCACCGTGACCCATTTGTCCGGCCTGGAGTTCTTCGCCGCCATGGCACGTGGGGAGTATCCGATGCCACCAATCGGCAAGGCGCTCAATTTCTGGTTTGTCGAGGCTGAGCACGGGCGTGCCGTTTTTGAGGGCGTTCCATTGCGTGATTTCTACAACCCGATCGGCTCCATCCATGGCAGTTATGCCGCCGCGCTGCTAGATTCCTGCATGGGTTGCGCCGTCCACACAACCATGCCTGCCGGTCAGGCCTACACCACCCTTGAATACAAGATTACCCTGGTACGCGGTATGAGCGATCAAACCGGCCCGGTCAGAGCGGAGGGAAAGATTCTCCAGGTCGGGCGCAGGGTTGCCAGTGCGGAGGGGCGCCTCACCGACCGCAACGGGAAGCTGCTCGCACATGGCACGACGACCTGCCTGGTGTTTGAGGTGTAACAGGCGGGTCTTGTCGTCGGCGTACAATTTGAGCGCCATTTGGTGAGAAAACCAGCCATCTGCGAATGCAAACCCGCACGGAGACGATGAAGCATGAATGCACCCACTGACTCATTTTTGAGCAAGCTTGAAGCGCGGGCCACTACCCTCGAACAGAAGATCCTGGCGTGGCGCCGGGATTTTCACGCCCATCCTGAACTGGGAAACCAGGAGATACGTACCTCCGGCATCGTGGCGGAGCACCTGCGCAAACTCGGGATGGACGAGGTGCGGGTGGGCGTGGCGCAAACCGGTGTCGTGGCCACGCTTAAGGGGGGCAAGCCCGGACCTTGCGTAGCGCTGCGCGCCGACATGGATGGCCTGCCGGTGACCGAGATGGTCGATCTGCCCTTCGCATCGAAAACCCGAACCCAATGGGATGGCGCCGAAGTAGGCACCATGCACGCCTGCGGGCACGACTGCCATACGGCCATTCTGATGGGAGTGGCCGAACTGTTTGCGGGGATGCGCGACGAGATCTGCGGCACCATCAAGTTCATCTTTCAGCCCGCAGAAGAAGGCTTGCCGAACTACGCCAACGGCGGTGCCAAGATGATGATCGAGGAACTGGCGCTGGAGAATCCACGTCCCGACGTGATCTTCGGCCTGCACGTGATCTCGCATTTGAATGTCGGCAAGATTGGGTATCGGCCCGGGGCCATGATGGCTTCCACAGACAACTTCTTCATCAAGATCAAGGGGCGTCAGACCCATGGCGCCATGCCCTGGCTGGGCGCAGATCCGATTGTGGCATCAGCGCAGGTCGTGATGGGCATGCAAACCCTGGTATCGCGCCAACTCGACATCATGGAGAACCCGGCAGTGGTGACCTTTGGCGCCATCAATGGCGGCAATCGCGAGAACATCATCCCGGACGAGGTAACGCTCCGGGGTACGTTTCGCACTTTCGATGAAACCCAGCGCGAACAGATTCGCGAGCGCCTGGAAGCCACCGCCGTCAACATCGCCTGCTCGTGCCAGACCACGGCGGAAGTGCGCACGCACAAGGGCTACCCCGTCACGGTCAATGACCCGAAGCTCACGTTATGGAGTCTCCCGACACTGAGCAAGGTGGCTGGCGACGACAACGTCGTGCATATCCCCCGCACCGGTGGCGGTGAGGATTTTTCCTATTTCCAGAAGGAGATACCGGGCGTGTTTTACTTCATCGGCATCACGCCGAAAGGCACGGACCCCGCCAAAGCCCCTGCCAACCATTCGCCCCATTTCTTCGTGGATGAATCGGGCTTGCTGCTCGGCTTGCGCCTTCTCACGCATCTGGTCATCGAATACCAGAAGAACCCCGCCTACGCATGAACGCGACTATCCGGCGCATAGAGGCGCGAGACGAAGCCGCCTGGCGCAAGCTCTGGGACGGGTACTGCGCGTTTTATGAGGTCACGATTCCCGCCTCGACGACCGATTTCACATGGACACGAATCCTCGATCCCGGATCGCCCGTCCACGCGATTGTCGCAGTCGATGATGCGCAGCAGGTCATCGGCATCTGCAATTACATCCTGCATGAGAATACCTGGGTTGAAACACCGGTTTGCTATCTCGAAGACCTGTTCGTCGCCCCAAAGGCCCGGGCACTGGGTGTCGGCGCCATGATGATCGAGTGGCTCAAGGCCGAGATGGCGGCACAGGGATGGTCCAGGATCTACTGGAATACCAAGGAAAACAACTATCGCGCGCGCGGACTGTATGACAAGTTCACGCCCCGCGATCCCTTCGTGCGTTACGTCATCAAAGCGGCATAGGGGCGTTCTGTCGATGCCTCCAGGAATGGCTCCAGGAGCCATTCCTGGGCCCTCTACCCTCCCAGGAACTGCTCCACACCGCGATTGGCCAGGGCGTCTGCACGCTCATTGCCGTCATGCCCGGCGTGCCCCTTGACCCAGTGCCAGCGCACCTTGTGCCGACGGGCAGCTTCATCCAGGCGCTGCCACAAGTCCTCATTCTTGACCGGCTTCTTGTCTGCCGTTTTCCAGCCGCGCGCCTTCCAGCCGTGAATCCATTCCGTCATGCCCTTCTGCACATAAACCGAATCCGTATAAATGGCAACCTCGCAGCGCTTTTTGAGAGCCCCGAGGGATTCGATCACCGCCATCATCTCCATGCGATTGTTGGTCGTTTCCCTTTCACCACCAAACAGCTCCTTCTGATGCATTTTGCCGGCGTGCTCCGTCACCAGCAGCGCGCCCCAGCCGCCCGGCCCCGGATTCCCCTTGCAGGCACCGTCGGTGTAAATGGTGACCGTTGTCAGTGTTTCGTCATTCATTTAGGATGGTCCCGGGAGATACGGTTTGCCTTGTTGGCCGCAGGACGGAATGCCCGCGCAACCTTCGCGTCATGGCGCCAGGAGGGTGTGATGACACGCATCCCGGCCACGCGCTTTTTCGCCTGCATGACGTAAACGGCTCCCGCCACAGGCCACCAGGAGTGCCCGGCCGATTCGAGGAAGTTGAAACGCTGCAGCCATTTGTCGGAATCAAAGGGGGGTTTGTACAAGCCGAACCGGCCGCCGCGCAACTCGAAGTTGAGCAGTTTCAGCCAGTCCTTGACACGCAGTACGGTCAGGAAGTCGGCATTCCACGGAGCAGACTGCCTGCCACCAAAAGCTCGCCGGATTCCCCACAGACTCAACGGGTTAAAGCCCGTAACGACCAGTTCGCCTTCCGGCCGCAACACCCGCTCTGCTTCACGCAGGATCTGGTGCGGGTGTTCAGAGAATTCAAGCAGGTGCGGCAATACCAGCAAATCCAGCGATTCAGCCGCAAATGGCAGTTCATGGGCGTCAGCAATGATCTGGGCCTCGCCAGCCAGCGCCAGCGACGAACGCCAGGGAATGCGATTGGCGCGCAGGAAATCGATTTCCGGGCATCCTGCCTGAACAGCGAAGTAGCCGAAAATGTCGACCAGCAGGCGATCCAGGGTGGACTGCTCCCACTCCAGCACATACTGTCCGGGCGGTGTCTTGAACCAATGACTCAAACTCTGCGCAGGCCGCGATTCCATGGGATGGGATGGCTATGGGAGCAACAAGG